>NZ_JAMYKZ010000011.1:0-298595 GCF_040317735.1 Mesorhizobium sp. M1399 | reverse complement strand
GAGTAGGGGAGTAGGGGAGTAGGGGAGTAGGGGAGTAGGGGAGTAGGGGAGTAGGGGAGTAGGGGAGTAGGGGAGTAGGGGAGTAGGGGAGTAGGGGAGTAGGGGAGTAGGTTATGCAGCTCCCGCGACAGCAATTTTTTCCTTTTCCCTACTCCCGTACTGCCCTACTCCCTTACTCCCCTATTCCCTGCGAGTGAAACGAGCGTCCATGCCTTACGACCAGAAGAAGATCGTTGAAGCCCTGCGCGCCTTCGAGCGCGGCGAGATCGTCGTCGTCATGGACGATGACGGGCGCGAGAACGAGGGCGACCTGATCGTCGCCGCCGTCCATTGCACGCCGGAAAAGATGGCGTTCATCGTCCGCAACACGTCAGGCATCGTCTGCACGCCGATGCCGCGCGAGGAAGCCAAGCGGCTCAACCTGTCGCCGATGGTGGCCGACAATGATTCTGCCCACACCACTGCCTTTACCGTCAGCGTCGACTTCAAGCACGGCACCACGACTGGCATTTCGGCGGACGACCGCACGCTGACGGTGCGCAATCTCGCCAATGGCAATGTCGGCGCGTCCGATTTCGTGCGCCCCGGCCACATCTTTCCGCTGATCGCGCGCGAGGGCGGCGTACTGATGCGTTCGGGCCATACCGAAGCCGCTGTCGACCTTTGCAAGCTCGCCGGCCTGCCGCCGGTCGGCGTCATTTCCGAGCTGGTCAACGATGACGGCACCGTGATGCGCGGCCCGCAGGTGCAGGCCTTCGCCGAAAAGCACGGGTTGAAGCAGATCTCGGTTGCCGACCTCATCGCCTACCGGCAACGCAAGGAAACGCTGGTCGAACGCGTCGCCTGTTCCGACATCGAGACGCCCGGCGGCAAGGCGCAGGTCTTTACCTATACGCTGCCCTGGGATTCCATGCATCACGTGGCGGTCGTCTTCGGCGATATCCGCGACGGCGTCGAGGTGCCGGTGCGCCTTCATTCCGAGGACGTGGTGAGTGACGTCTTCGGCACCAGCCACAGGCTGGACGCCATCATGAAGGCGATGGGTGAGCGCAAGCGCGGCGTCATCGTCTATCTGCGCGAAGGGTCGGTCGGCGTCGCCCATCAGGAGCGCAAGCGGCCGGCTGCCGGCGACCGCGAGGACCATGAAGAGGCGCGCCGGCGCGAGAACGAATGGCGCGAGATCGGCCTCGGCGCGCAAATCCTCAAGGATCTCGGCATTTCCTCGATCAATCTGATCGCCTCGCGCGAGCGCCATTATGTCGGCCTCGAAGGTTTTGGCATCCACATCGCCAAGACCGAGATTCTTTGACCGTTCTCACGATGCTGGTATGCGTCCGGCCCCCGCCTCGGGCCGGACGCACCGGAAGCTATTCCGCAGCGACCGCAGCAGCGTCGCAGGCTGCAATGTCGCAATCCGGCGCGGCAAGGCTGCGCTGGCCGGCAAGCACGATGACCAATGCGATTGTGCCCGACGCCACCGATACCCAGAACCCGTTCTGCGCGCCGAAAGCGTCCACCACCCAGCCGGCGGCGAATGAGCCGAGCGCCATGCCGATGCCAATGCCGGTCATCACCCAGGTCACGCCTTCGGTCAGCACCGCCTCGGGCACGCGCCGCTCGATCAGACCGAATGCCGTGATGAAGGTCGGCGAGATCGCCACGCCGCTGACGAAGACGGCCAGTGCCAGCAGCGGCACGGTGTCGGCGACGAGCAGCGGCAGCGTGGTAAGCGCAATGATGGCGATTGCGATGGCAAGTTGAATTTGCAGCGGCACTTTCAGGTTCAGGGCGCCGATAATGATGCCGACGACGAACGATCCGAGCGCGTAGACGCCGATAACGAAGCTGGCGGCGCCCGGCTGGCCAAGCTCCTTGGTGATCGCCACTGTGCTCACCTCCGTGGTTGCAAAGGTCGCGCCAATGAAGATCAGCGCCAAGGTGAGGATCTGGACAGGCCGCAGGCGGATTGCCGAACCGCCCGAACCATGTTCCACCGGTCTGGCTCGCGGTTCGGTCGAACGCTGCAGGATGAAAGCCGTCGAACCGAGGGCGAGGAACAATGTGCTCGCGAGCACTCCCGCTTCCGGGAAAAGCGCGACGCTCAGCCCCACCGACAGCGATGCCCCGGCGATGTAGACCAGTTCGTCCGCCGCCGATTCAAAGGCGAACGCGGTGTTCAGCTCGGGACGGTTGCGGAAGATCTCAGTCCAGCGCGCGCGCACCATTGCCGGGATGCTGGGCATGACAGCAGCCAGCAGCGATGACACGAACAGCGTCCATATCGGCCAATGCTGATTGGCCGCCGCAATCAGGATCGCGAAAGCGAGCGTGGAAATCACGGTGGTCGGCACCACAATCCGCGTCTGGCCGAGGCGATCCACCAGTCGCGATACCTGTGGCGCGACGAAAGCGTTGGCAAGCGCATATGTCGCGGAGACAGCGCCGGCCAGCCAGTATTCGCCATCAGTCTGTGACAGCATCGCAACGATCCCGATCGGAGCCATGGCCATCGGCAGCCGGGCAACGAACCCGGCTGCGGCGAAGCCTATGGCGCCAGGCGCGCGAAAGATCTGGGTATAGGGATTTTGCATGGTCTGGCTCCTCGACAACGGACGGTTCGACGATTACATACGTAACGTATGAGTTTAAATAGATCATACGCCGCGTATGTCAATTGGCATACGAAGCGTATGTTAATAGGGCCACAGCATGCACAGACCACGCAAGGAGATGATTGCCGAGACCCGCGCCAAGCTGATTGCCGCGGCACGCCAGGCCTTCGGGACGCTCGGCTATGCCGAAGCCTCGATGGATGATTTCACGGCATCGGCCGGGCTGACGCGCGGTGCGCTCTATCATCACTTCGGCGACAAGAAGGGCCTTCTCCAGGCGGTCATCGCCGAGATCGACGCCGAAATGTCGGCCCGGCTGAAGGTCGTTTCGGCCAAGCCGGACAATCTCTGGCAGGGCTTTGTCGACGAATGCACCGCCTATATTGAGATGGCGCTGGAGCCGGAGATCCAGCGTATTGTGCTTCGCGACGGCCCGGCGGTGCTCGGCGATCCATCGCAATGGCCAAGCCAGAGCACATGCATCCGCTCGATGACGGAGAGCCTGCAAAGACTGAGCGACGAGGGGACCATTCTTGCCATCGATCCCGAAGCCGCGGCAAGGCTGGTCAGCGGCGCCTCGTTGCATGCGGCGCAGTGGATCGCAAATTCGAACGATCCCGAAGCGACGTCGAAGAAGGCAGTGAAGGCGTTCAAGGTTCTTCTGGAAGGGCTGCTCAATCTCACCGGCAGGCTGCACCAGCCTGATCGACTATCGTCGATGCACCCCGAGATTGACCAGTCACCGGCCTGAGGTTGTTCTTTCCAGCAATCTGGCGGCTCGCGCTGGAACCAGCCGGCCCCGCCCGCTTAAACCCTGTTGAACATCACACCAGCGAGACGCTAAAACATGGCCAAAGCGTCGAGGCGCGCCTATATCGGGGCATGGTCACGAGACTTTACACCCATCCGATTTTCCTCGAGCACATAACCCCGCCCGGTCACCCGGAGCGGCCAGACCGTTTGCGCGCCATAGAGCGTGTGCTTGACGACGAGGCCTTCGCGGCGCTCGATCGCGTCCAGGCGCCGGAAGGCGACGAGGCAACCATCCTTTACGCGCATCCGCCCGAATTCGTCGAACGTGTCCGCACAGCGATACCGGACACCGGCATCGCCCGTATCGACGCCGATACCACCGCCAGCCCAAAGAGCTGGCAGGCGGCCGTGACTGCGATCGGGGCTGCCAACGCTGCTGTTGACGACGTCTTCACCGGCCGTGCCGACAATGTCTTCGTCGCCGCACGGCCGCCTGGCCATCATGCCGAAAAGACCACCTCCATGGGTTTTTGCCTGTTCAACACCGCGGCGATCGCGGCACGCTACGCGCAGAAGAACCATGGCGCCGACCGCGTTGCCGTCGTCGACTGGGATGTGCATCATGGCAACGGCACGCAGGACATCTTCTGGGACGATCCGTCCGTGCTCTATTGCTCGACGCACCAGATGCCGCTTTACCCCGGCACCGGGGCCGTGAGCGAAACCGGCGCCGGCAACATCGTCAACGCGCCGCTGGCGCCGCAGAGCGGCAGCGATGTTTTCCGCGACGCCTTTCTGTCGCGCATCCTGCCGGCGCTCGACAATTTTGTGCCCGATCTTATCATCATCTCCGCCGGTTTCGACGCCCACCACCGCGATCCGCTGGCCGAGATCAACCTGACCGAGGATGATTTCGACTGGGCGACCGGTCAGTTGCTCGAACGCGCCGGGCGCCTTAGCGGCAATCGGGTCGTCAGCCTGCTCGAGGGCGGCTACGATCTGCAGGGATTGGCATTTTCAGTCGCCGCCCATGTCGGGCGGCTGATGAAGGGATAGACGATGGCTGGTGAGATCAACGAGGACGTCAAGGCGATGAGCTTCGAGCAGGCGCTCGACGCGCTAGAGAGGATCGTCGACGATCTGGAGCGCGGCGACGTGCCGCTCGACCAGTCGATCCGCATCTACGAGCGCGGCGAGGCGCTGAAGGCCCATTGCGACCGGCTGTTGAAGGCGGCCGAGGACAAGGTCGAGAAAATCAGGCTGTCGCGTGACGGCAAGCCGGTGGGGACAGAGCCGTTGGACGCGGATTGAGGCGGCCTCGAACGACGATTGTGCTTGCCGGCTTTGGACATCACCATGATTGAGGATAAAACTCATCCCGTTTGAAACGGCTCCAGGACGAGAGGAGATTGCGAACGATGTGCAGAAACATCAAAACCCTGTTCAATTTCGATCCGCCGGCAACCAATGACGAGGTCCGCGATGCCGCACTTCAGTTTGTCCGCAAGCTGAGCGGAACGACGCGACCGTCAAAACAGAACCAGCATGCGTTCGACCATGCCGTCGAGGCCATTGCCGCCTCGGCGCGCGAATTGCTCGACAGCCTCGAGACGACGCAGCATCCGCGCAATCGCGAAGAGGTGGCGGCCAAGGCGAAGGCCAAATCTGCACTTCGCTTCGCCTGAGGACCGCGTGAGCTTCTTTCCCGGAAACGATCCGCAGATGGGCGATGCCTTCGCCAGCGATCAGATCGAGCTGATGGTCATTCCGAACGCCAAGGATATTGGCGGATTTCAGGTTCGCCGCGCCTTGCCGACGGCCAGGCGCCGGCTGGTCGGACCTTTCATCTTCTTCGATCGTATGGGTCCGGCAGTTCTTCGGGCCGGCCAGGCGCTCGACGTCCGTCCGCATCCGCATATCGGACTGTCGACGGTGACTTACCTGTTCGACGGCAAGATCAGGCACCGTGATTCGCTCGGCACCGAGATGGTGATCCAGCCCGGCGACGTGAATCTGATGACCGCCGGCCGCGGCATCGTCCATTCGGAGCGCACGCCAGAAGAACTGCGCGGCGCGCCGATGTCGGTTTCCGGCCTGCAGACATGGTTGGCGCTGCCGGACGGCAAGGAGGAGGTCGCGCCGATCTTCGAAAACACCGCGGCGCTGCGCCTGCCCGAAATCGATGCCGAGGGGGTCAGCGGCCATATCGTCATCGGTGCGTTTTCCGGAATGCGCTCCCCGGTCGCGACCGCTTCGGACACACTGTACGCCGATCTCAGGCTGGCGCCGGGTGCCAGCGTGAAGATCCCGGCCGATGCCGAGGAGCGCGCCATCTATACGCTGGAAGGCGAGGTTTCGATATCCGGTGACCGCTTCCCGGCCGAGCGGCTGCTGGTTTTCCGGCCCGGCGATGAGATCGTTGTTTTATCGGAGAGCGGCGCCCATTTCATGCTGTTTGGCGGCGCTTCGCTCGGTTCGAAACGTTATATCTGGTGGAATTTCGTATCGTCCTCAAAGGAACGCATCGAACAGGCGAAAGAAGAATGGAAGACGGGCCGCTTCGATATCATTCCCGGAGACGAGCAAGAGTTCATCCCGCTGCCCGAAAGCTGATGCGCGTTACCGCCACATTTACATTCGCCGGCCAGCGGCATATTTCACGATGAACAGAAAATCTGACCAGGCTCGCAAACAGTGAACGCAAAGCCCGATACGCCGCTTCTCGACAAGGTCCGCGTCCCAGCCGATTTGCGCACGCTTGCCGAAGGCGACCTGCCGCAGCTGGCTTCCGAGCTTCGCGCCGAACTGATCGACGTCGTCTCCCACACCGGCGGGCATCTCGGCGCCGGCCTTGGCGTGGTCGAGTTGACCGTCGCGCTGCACTACGTCTTCAACACGCCGGACGATCGGCTGATCTGGGACGTCGGCCACCAGGCCTATCCGCACAAGATCCTGACCGGCCGCCGCGACCGCATCCGCACGCTGCGGCAGGAGGGGGGGCTGTCCGGTTTCACCCGTCGCGTCGAGAGCGAATACGATCCGTTCGGCGCAGCCCACTCCTCGACCTCGATTTCAGCCGGCCTCGGCATGGCGATGGCGCGCGATCTGTCCGATGGCCGCAACAATGTCATTGCCGTCATCGGCGACGGCGCCATGTCGGCCGGCATGGCTTATGAGGCGATGAACAATGCCGGCGCACTCGATGCCCGGCTAATCGTCATCTTGAACGACAACGATATGTCGATCGCTCCACCGACCGGCGCAATGAGCGCCTATCTGGCCCGTCTGGCGTCTGGCAAGACCTATCTGGGGTTGCGCGATTTCGGCAAGAAGCTGACGTCCTATCTCGGCGAGCGCGCCGATCGCGCCATCAAGCGGGCGGTCGAGCACGCGCGCGGCTACGTCACCGGCGGCACGCTGTTCGAGGAAATGGGTTTCTACCACATCGGCCCAATCGACGGCCACAACCTCGAGCACCTGATCCCGGTGCTGAAGAACGTCCGCGACAATGCCGACGGCCCGGTGCTGATCCACGTCGTGACCCAGAAGGGCAAGGGCTACGCCCCGGCCGAGGCGGCCGCCGACAAATATCACGGCGTCAACAAATTCGACGTCATTACCGGCGCCCAGGCCAAGGCGCCCGCCAACGCGCCGAGCTACACCAAGGTGTTTGCCGACAGTCTGATCCAGGAGGCCCGAGAGGACGACCGCATCGTCGCCATCACCGCCGCCATGCCGAACGGCACCGGGCTTGACCTCTTCGGCGAAGCGTTTCCGGCGAGGACCTTCGACGTCGGCATTGCCGAGCAGCATGCGGTGACCTTCGCCGCCGGCCTTGCCACGGAAGGCTTCAAGCCTTTTGCGGCGATCTACTCGACCTTCCTGCAGCGCGCCTACGACCAGGTCGTCCACGACGTGGCGATCCAGAAATTGCCGGTGCGCTTTCCGATCGACCGCGCCGGCTTCGTCGGCGCCGATGGTGCCACCCATTGCGGCGCTTTCGACACCACCTTCCTGGCGACGCTGCCCGGTTTCGTCGTCATGGCGGCGGCCGATGAGGCCGAGCTGCGCCACATGGTACGCACCGCTGCAAGCTACGATGACGGCCCGATCGCCTTCCGCTATCCGCGCGGCAACGGCGTTGGCGTCGAGATGCCGCAGCGCGGCTCGGTATTGGAGATCGGCAAGGGCCGGATCGTCAGGGAAGGCACCAAGGTTGCGCTGCTTTCCTTCGGCACCAGGCTGCAGGATTGCCTGGCCGCGGCCGAGGAGCTTGGCGCGGCGGGGCTTTCGACCACGGTCGCCGATGCCCGTTTTGCCAAGCCGCTCGACGAGGATCTGATCCGGCGGCTGGCCCGTTCGCACGAGATACTGGTGACGGTGGAAGAGGGCGCGGTCGGCGGCTTCGCCAGCCATGTGCTGCAGTTCCTGGCCCACGAAGGGCTGCTGGAGAGCGGCCTGAAGGTGCGCCCGCTGGTGCTGCCCGACACTTTCGTCGACCATGCCAAGCCGGAAAAGATGTATGCCGATGCCGGGCTGGACAGCGCCGGCATCGTGCGCACAGTGTTCGTGGCGTTGGGGCATACCGCGCAGGCCCAGCGCGCCTAGTTGTTTCCGCGTTTCTGCAACGCCAAAAGATTCTGCTTGGCTGCAAATGCCAGTCTGAATCAAAATCTCAACTGCTTGAATCAAATTACCGGCGAACAGTCGTAAGATACTGTTTACGCTGCCATTTGGCGATTTGCTTACCGTGTCCTTTGGCCGTTTTTCAACGCCGCCCTGCTAGAAAGCGACCGGCAGGGGAAAGAAGACCAATGAGATCGCTTTTGGGCGGCATCGCGCTAACGGCCATCTTCGCCGCGTCGGCCGTGGCCGAAACGCGCTACGACCGCAAACTCGAAGAGGCGGTGATGGGCATCGTCGCCGGCAAGATCGGCCAAATCCGTGGCGGCTTCTCCTACAAGGAGGCGCCGCAATTCGTCGTCGTGCCAGATACCTTGCCGAAGGCGTCCATTTCCGTTGACCGGCCGCGCCCGCAGGTGTCCGGCGACAGCAGCGACGGTCTGACGCCGGCCGTTGAACGGCGGGTTTCGCGGACCATATTCTAGAAACTAGAACCACATATCCCGCACACAGCGACCATCCCTCGGCAAATCCTCGAATGTGTCGAGACCGTCGAAATGATCGATCGGGAGGTCGGCGACAGCCTCCGGCGGCGCAAGCCTCATATTGACGGCGATGCGGTGGCGACCGGCGGTATCGGCACGCAATCCGCGCCAGGCCAGGACGCAAGCGCACGTTGGACAGAAGAGAATCTCAAGCGAAGGGTGAGCCCTTCCAACGCGCGTATAGGCACTCACGGGCCCCGCAAGGCGGATGCGTTCGTCGACATAGTCATACGCCCAGAGCGTGCCGTAGCGACGGCAAAGCGTACAGTTGCAGGCAGTGATCGAACCGGGATCGCCCTCCAGGGTCCAGTGGGCTGCGCCGCAGTGGCAGGTTCCCGTCAGCATGTTCCTCCTCCACGTTTCGACGGCTAAACGGCATCTCTTCTTAGCATTGCGTCGGGTGTCGTGCGAGGTTCGACAAACAGCGGAGCGGCTGATGAGTTCACCCGCTTTTCCAACTATGCCTTGTCTCATCGCCAATATCCTTGCCATCATCGTTGGCATTCGCCATGAAGGCCGATGACTTCCCTTCCGCCAGCCAGCATTCGCCAGCGGCTCGACGAATTACTCGTCCAGCGCGGCCTGTTTGCCAGCCGCTCGCGTGCTCGCGATGCGGTGGCGCGCGGCACCGTGACGGTCGACGGCATCGTCGCCCACAAGCCGGGCCAGGCCGTTCTGCCTGAGTGCAACATCGTCGTTGACGATCCGGCGCAAGGTTACGTCTCGCGCGCCGCACTGAAGCTGAAGGCTGGTCTCGACCATTTCGGCCTCAACCCCACCGGTAGCGAAGCGCTCGATGTCGGCGCCTCGACCGGCGGCTTCACGCAGGTACTTCTCGAACGCGGCGCGGCGCATGTCACGGCGATCGATGTCGGGCACGGCCAGATCCACTCCGACATTGCCGGCGATCCGCGCGTGACGGTGATTGAAGGCCTGAATGCGCGCGAACTGTCGGCCGCCGATCTCGGCGGCCGTGTGCCGGATTTCATCGTCTCGGATGTCAGCTTCATATCGCTGAAACTGGCGCTGCCGCCGGCGCTTGCCTTGGCCAGGAACGGCGCAAAAGCCGTGTTTCTGGTCAAGCCGCAATTCGAGGCCGGCCGCGAGGCGATCGGCAAGGGCGGCCTGCTGAAGGACCCCTATGATGCGGCGCGCATTGCCGGCCTGATGCAGGACTGGCTCGATGCCATTCCCGGCTGGCGCTCGTTGGGACTTCATCTGTCGCCGATAGAGGGCGGCGACGGCAACCGCGAGTTCCTGCTCGGCGGCATCAAGGCCGTCGCGACCAAGCCTGCCAAGATCGGGCGGGCCGGGATTGAGAAGCGATGACCACGCGTTTCACAATCGCAAAATTGGGCTCGCAGGGCGACGGCATCGCCGAGACCGAGACCGGCGAGGTTTTCATTCCGTTTACGCTGCCGGGAGAGGTCGTCACCGCCGGGCGGGAGAAAGATCGCGCTACCTTGATGTCGGTGCTTGAGGCCTCGCCGCTGCGAGTCGATCCGCCGTGCCGCCATTTCGGCGAATGCGGCGGCTGCGCCGTCCAGCATCTCGAGACTGAAGCCTATCACCAATGGAAGCGCGAAAGGGTCGTGCATGCGCTGAAGAGCAAGGGCATCGCCTGCGATGTCGGCCCGCTGGTGCCGTGCGCGCCGCACACGCGCCGCCGCGTCGTCTTCACTGCCCGGCGGAGCGAGGCGGGAATGCAGTTCGGCTTCGTTCGCGCGCTGTCGTCCGAAATCATCTCCATCGAGGAATGCCCGATCTCGCTGCCGCAGATCGTCGCTGCGCTCGACCGTTTGAGGATGCTTGCCGGACTGATCTGCACCACGACCAAATCGTTCCACATGGCGGTGACGGTGACCGGTTCCGGCCTCGATGTCGCGGTTCACGATTCCGGTAAGCTCGGCGAGAACCAGCGCCGCGTCGCCTCGAACTTTGTCATTGCCGAGAGGCTAGCCAGGCTGTCGGTCGACGGCGAGATCATTATCGAACCAAAGAAACCGGTCGTCCTGTTTGGTGGCGTCGCTGTCGCAGTGCCGCCGGGCGCTTTCCTGCAGGCGACCGAGGCCGCCGAAGAAGCGATGGCCGACATTGTCGGCCAGCATCTCGCGCGCGCCAAAAAGGTCGCCGATCTCTTCGCCGGCTGCGGAAGCTTCGCACTGCGTCTGGCCTCAAGATCGGAGGTTCATGCGGTGGAAGGCGATGCGGCAGCACTCTCGGCGCTTGACCGGGCCTTCCGTTTCGCCAGCGGCCTGAAGCGGGTGACCGGCGAACGTCGCGACCTGTTCCGGCGGCCGCTCACATTCAAGGAGTTGAATGCCTTTGACGGCGTAGTCTTCGACCCGCCCCGCGCCGGCGCCGAGGACCAGTCGAAGCAGATCGCGCGCTCCGACGTGCCGCTCGTCGCCGCGGTGTCCTGCAATCCGGTGACGCTGGCGCGGGATCTTCGCATCCTCCTCGATGGCGGTTACGCCTTGAAGAGCGTAATCCCGATCGACCAGTTCCTGTGGTCGCCGCATGTCGAGGCCGTCGCGCTGTTGGAGAAGCCGAGACGAAGGCGCTAGCAGCTAGGGCTTGAAATGCGCACCAAAAAAGCACATTTTGAGTGTACGTCGTTCAAACTGGGCTAGGAAATTGCCATGAGCACCGCAGCCTTTGAAAATTCGGCATCGCGCTTCGGCGAGGAGCGGGCGCCGTTTCTCTCGCCGAGGCGGGTAGCCGCACTGCTAGGGGTCAATATGACTGAACTGGCCGGCCTGACCGGTCTCGCGCGCAACACGCTTGCCGCCAAGTCCGGTGCGCGCAAGGTCGACGCCGCATTGAGTCCCATCGTCCGCATCCTGGCGATGGCCGGCGAGATGGCCGGTGATGAACAGCGTGCCGCGATCTGGTTCAAACATCAGCCGATCCCCGGCTGGGCGGGAAAGACCGCCTACGATCTCGTTCGCGAAGGCAAGACTGACAAGGTGCTTGCCTATCTGGAGGCAGTCCGCTCCGGCATCTATGCCTGAACCCAGGCTGACTCTATGGCGCGCTTTTGTGCCGCGCTGGGCCCATCTGCCGCTTTCCGGTGAGGGCGCGGCCCGCTTCGGCGGCCGCTGGAATCCGATTGGCACGCCGGCGATCTACGCCGCCCGGGAACTGTCCACGGCTTGGGCCGAGTACAATCAGGGTTTTGTCCAGCACCCGGCGCTGATTGCACAATTGAAACTGTCAGGCGCCCGGCTGGCCGACCTGACAGAGGCTGATACGCTGTCGAAGCTCGGTGTAACGGCCGACATTCACCGGTGCGAATGGCGTGACATCGTGGATGGAGGCTTTGTGCCCGAGACGCACCAACTGAGAGACCGCTTGCTTGGCGACGGGCTGCACGGCGTGATCTACCCGTCCTTCATGTCGCCTGGCGGCACATGCGTCGCGCTGTGGCGCTGGAACGAAAACGATGCTCCGGATCTTGAAATCATCGATCCCGACCATCGCCTGCCGAAAACAGCGGCATCATGGCTTTAGGGCAGTTCGAGCTGCGGCGGGCACACCCGCCTCCATCTCTTCCAACGTCTTCGGCTTGCCTATGTGGGGCAGGGATCCAAATACGTCCTATGGCCGTGTTAAAGGCAAGACTGGAACAGGCAGTGCGACTTGATCGTCGGTCGAACTGGTGACTTCTAGCTTTTCTCCGGCAGCGATCACAGTTTCCTCTCCCGACATAACAAAGATGCTGATCGCGCGCTGAATTCAAGGCTGCATAGCCAGACGGTGCTAGCCTGCGCCTGAAAGGACGCGCTCGACGAAGGCGGGCACCACTTGTGTCGCCGGCCCTTCCATCTGCTCGTCGAAACGGGAGGCCCAGCCGGCGCATTTCAGATTGAGTTCGGCTGTTACGGCTCCGGCCGCGCGTGCCTCCTCCACGAAACCTGCTGCCGGGTAGACACTCCCGCTGGTGCCGATGGCCACGAATAGGTCGCAGCGCGTCAGCGCCTCGCCGACCTCCTCCATGCGGTAAGGCATTTCGCCGAACCAGACCACGTCAGGCCTCAATTGACCTTTTGCGCCACACGCTGGACAGGCCGAATGGGCAGCGATGTCGTCGGCCCAGGTGCTGCTTTGCCCGCAGCTCAGGCAAAGGGCATGGCCCAGTTCTCCATGCATATGGATCAGTTTGCGCGAACCGGCGCGCTCATGCAGGTCGTCGATATTCTGCGTGACGACGAGGACGTCGCCTGGGAATTTCTGCTCGAGCTTGGCCAGCGCGGCGTGCGCCGCATTCGGCTCGACGCTGCCCATCTGCCGCCGGCGCATATTGTAGAAATCCTGCACCTTTACGGGGTCGCGCGCAAAACCTTGCGGCGTGGCCACGTCCTGCAGGTCGTATTTCGCCCAGACCCCGTCGGGATCCCGGAACGTGGCGACGCCCGATTCCGCCGAAATGCCGGCGCCTGTCAGGATGACGATTTTGGCTTTGGACATGGTCGAAGACACCGGCATCCGGAAACATCATTTGGAAGGCGATGTTACCGGAAGGCGGCAGCCGCATCAAACCCTGGTGCCGCCGACCGTCATCTGGTTCATCCTGAGATGCGGCTGGCCGACGCCGACCGGCACGCCCTGTCCGGCCTTGCCGCACATGCCGATGCCGGTGTCGAGCTTCATGTCGTTGCCGACCATCGAAACCCGATGCATGGCATCCGGCCCATTGCCGATCAGCATGGCGCCCTTGATCGGTTGCGTCACCTTGCCGTTCTCGATCATGTAGGCCTCGGTGCAGCCGAACACGAACTTGCCCGAAGTGATGTCGACCTGGCCGCCACCGAACGACACGGCATAGATGCCGTTCTTGACCGAGGCTATGATTTCCTCCGGCTCCATGTCGCCTGCCGTCATGTAGGTGTTGGTCATGCGCGGCATCGGCTCATGCGCGTAACCTTGGCGCCGCCCGTTGCCGGTGGCCTTCATGCCCATCAGCCGTGCATTCTGGCGGTCCTGCATGTAGCCGACCAGCTTGCCATCATCGATCAGCACGTTATGGGCCGAAGGCGTGCCTTCGTCGTCGACGGTCAGCGAACCTCGCCGCTCGGGCATGGTGCCGTCGTCAACGACGGTGATGCCTTTCGCCGCCACCTGCTGGCCAAGCAGGCCGGCAAAGGCCGACGTCTTTTTGCGGTTGAAATCGCCTTCCAGCCCGTGGCCGACGGCCTCGTGCAACATGACGCCGGGCCAGCCGCTCGACAGCACGATGTCGAAAGTGCCGGCAGGTGCTGGAACCGCTTCGAGATTGACGAGCGCCTGCCGCAGTGCCTCCTTGGCCGCGTGCCGCCAGCTGTCCTCGACCAGGAATTCGCCAAAATCCTTGCGGCCTCCCATGCCGTAGGAGCCGCTCTCCTGGCGGTCGCCGTCGCCGACCACCACCGATACGTTGATCCTGACCAGCGGGCGGATGTCGCGGACCATCTGGCCATCGGCGCGCACGATCTCGACATGCTGCCAGGAGGCGGCGAGCGACGCCGTCACCTGCCTGACGCGCGGATCTTCGGCCCGCAGCCATGCATCGATTTCCTGAAGCAACTTGGCCTTGGTCTCGAAGGAAGGCGAGGGGATCGGGTTTCCGTCGCCGTAGAGATGGCGGTTGGTGCGGACGGGCGCTGCGGCAAGCGTGCCGGAATAGCCGCTCTTCACCGTCGAAACGGCATCGGCGGCGCGCCGCAGCGAGGCTTCGGAGAGATCACTGGAATGGGCGTAGCCGCTGGCCTCGCCAGCGACGGCGCGCAGGCCGAAACCCTGGTCGGTGTTGAAATTCGCGGTCTTCAGCTTGCCATTGTCGAACATCAGCGCTTCGCTTTCGCTGTATTCGAGAAACAGTTCGCCGTCGTCGGCGCCGTTGATGGTCTCGGCGACGATCTGCTTGATGCGATCGTCGGAAATGTCGAATTGGCCGATCAGGCTGTTCATGGCAGGTCCATTCGCAGGAGGATTGTTTCCCACGATGTAGGCGCGAAGGCCTGCACAGACAATCTGAAATGAGATTTGCCGTGACCGCGGCCGGTCAACAATCACTGGATCGTGCTACAAGACCGCGTTCAAGGCAGGGCGGCGAAGCCGTCGGCAAAACCCTTGAGGTCGACGGGAATGCCGATGCCTTCTTCGGGCGTCTGGAAGACGATAAAGGTCGCCGACGTACCGGTCTTCAGCGTGTCGAGCAGCGGCTTTTCCAGGATGACCTCGGCATAGCAGCCGTCCTGGAAACAGCGCACGAAATAGGCGCGGCCGATATCCTTGCCGTCGACATTGAGGCCGAGGCCGTTGGGCAACAGCACGCCGAGCGGCGCCAGCACACGAAGGATTTCGGCCTTGTTGTCGGCTGTACGCAGCACGACAACGGAAAGACCCATTTCCGGGCGGTCCTCGGCGACGACGTTCTGCATCATCACGCATTGTTCGGACGTAGCACCGGCCGGCGTATCGCAGATGATCGACCACGCCCCATGCGTCGACTTCACCGTGCCGCTTGGCTGCGCGGCATTGGCCAGGCCGCCGCCTGACAAGGCTATTGCGGCGGCAACAAGGATGACCTCCGCCAAGGTTCTCGAAAGCCACGCGTTCATGACGGCTCCATTGCGAATCACGGCACTTTAAGCCGCACTAAACCCAAGTAAAGGACGAGACCCCCGCGGTCTGCCCCGACATAGGCGACAATGCGCTTTTCCGTGCCAATTTCGCCCTAATTGCGACGGTTTCGCGCGCCGCGCGGCTCATTCTGCCGGGATGCCGCTCCGGTGATTCGCGACGAGCGGTCACCGCACGAAGCTACAGCCGCGCTTGCGCGCAAAAATGCCGCACGGGTTCCGCCGCTCCTTTCTTGCGGAGGCAAATAGAGTATGGTTTGAACCAGCCTTGAATTGTCCGGGATTCCCGTCCCGGCATTATTCGGCATTCTTGCGGTCCGATCGCGAGGAACTGGGAGATGACGAGGGCGATGAGAAAATTCCTGGCAACCGCCAAAATCGTAGCTAGTGCCGCCGCCACGTTGTTTGCCGCTGCATCCGCTCATGCAGCCCAGCCTCAACCCTGGGAAACCAGTTTTCAGCCTCCGGCGACCGATATTATGAGGCAGATCGAGTGGTTCGGAAACTATTCGTTCGCGTTCATCATTGTGATCACCGCCTTGGTGCTTTTTCTGATCGCCTACTGCATTTTGAAATTCCGGGCGAGCGTCAACCCGACCCCGTCGCGCACCAGCCACAACACGCTGATCGAGGTCATCTGGACTGTCGGTCCCGTCGTCATCCTGCTCTGTCTCGCCATTCCTTCGTTCCAGCTGCTGACCGCGCAATACACGCCGCCGGAAGAAGCCAAGCTGACCGTCAAGGCGACGGGCAATCAGTGGAACTGGGATTACGAATACCAGGTCGACAACACGCTTTCCTTCAATTCCGCGATCCTTCAGGATGCCGACAGGGCTGCTGCCGGCAAGGAAGATCGCGCCGCCTATCCGCGCCTGCTCGCCGTCGACAATGAGATGGTGGTGCCTGTCAACACCATGACCCGCGTGCTGGTGACGGCGACCGACGTGATTCACGCCTTTGCCATGCCGTCCTTCGGCATCAAGACCGACGCGGTGCCGGGCCGCATCAACGAGGTGTGGTTCAAGGCCGACAAGGAAGGCCTCTATTACGGCCAGTGCTCGGAACTCTGCGGCAAGGACCACGCCTTCATGCCGATCGCCATTCGCGTCGTCTCCGATGCGCAATACAAGACCTGGCTGGCGGCAGCCAAGACCGATCTTCCCGGCGCCAACAAGGCGCTGATGGCCGAGGTCGATGGCACGAACAAGGTAGCGGCCGCCGGCAACTGATGCCGCGACCAGAAAAGATTCAGGGAACGGAGCCGACCATGGCAGACGCTGCAGCTCACGACGACCACGACCACAAGCCGTATCATGGCTGGGTCCGGTGGGTGTATTCGACCAACCACAAGGACATCGGTACGCTTTATCTGATCTTCGCGATCATGGCGGGCTGCATCGGTGGCGCCTTATCGGTCGTCATGCGCATGGAATTGCAGGAGCCGGGCATCCAGATATTCACTGGCCTGGCACAGATGGTCTACGGCATGAACGGTGACGCCGCCATCGACGGCGGCAAGAGCATGTACAATGCCTTCACCACCGCGCATGCGCTGATCATGATCTTCTTCATGGTGATGCCGGCGCTGATCGGCGGCTTTGCCAACTGGATGGTGCCGATCATGATCGGCGCGCCGGACATGGCGTTCCCGCGCATGAACAACGTCTCGTTCTGGCTGCTGCCGCCGGCTTTCATCCTGCTGATTATCTCGGCCTTCGTCCCGAGTGCGCCGGGCGCCTATGGCGTCGGTGGCGGCTGGACGCTTTATCCGCCGCTCTCGACATCGGGCCAGCCTGGACCGGCCATGGACCTGGCGATCCTTTCAATCCACATCGCCGGCGCCTCCTCGATTCTTGGCGCCATCAACTTCATCACCACCATCTTCAACATGCGCGCGCCCGGCATGACCATGCACAAGATGCCGCTGTTCGCGTGGTCGGTGTTGATCACCGCCTTCCTGCTGCTGCTGTCGTTGCCGGTGCTGGCCGGCGGCATCACCATGCTTTTGACCGACCGCAATTTCGGCACCACCTTCTTCGCCCCGGACGGCGGCGGCGACCCGATCCTGTTCCAGCACCTGTTCTGGTTCTTCGGCCATCCAGAAGTCTATATCCTGATCCTGCCGGGCTTCGGCATCATCAGCCATATCATCTCGACCTTTTCAAGGAAGCCGGTGTTCGGCTATCTCGGCATGGCCTATGCGATGGTTGCCATCGGCGCGGTGGGCTTCATCGTCTGGGCCCACCACATGTACACGACGGGCCTGTCGCTCGACACCCAGCGCTATTTCGTCTTCGCCACCATGGTCATCGCGGTGCCGACGGGCGTGAAGATCTTCTCGTGGATCGCCACTATGTGGGGCGGGTCGATTTCGCTTAAGACCCCGATGCTGTGGGCGATCGGCTTCATCTTCCTGTTCACAGTTGGTGGCGTCACCGGCGTGCAATTGGCCAATGCCGGCCTCGACCGCCCGCTGCACGACACCTATTTCGTGGTTGCGCACTTCCACTACGTGCTGTCACTGGGCGCGGTCTTCGCCATCTTCGCCGGCTGGTACTACTGGTTCCCGAAGATGACCGGCTACATGTATTCGCCGGTGATCGCCAACACCCACTTCTGGGTCACTTTCGTCGGCGTCAACCTGGTCTTTTTCCCGCAGCATTTCCTCGGTCTCTCCGGAATGCCGCGTCGCTATATCGACTATCCCGATGCCTTCGCCGGCTGGAATATGGTGTCGTCCTACGGCTCGTACATCTCGGCTGTCGGCGTCGTCATCTTCCTGTTCGGCGTCTTCGAGGCGTTCCAGAAGAAGCGGGTCGCCGGCGCCAATCCTTGGGGTGAGGGTGCGACCACGCTGGAATGGCAGCTGCCTTCGCCGCCGCCGTTCCACCAATGGGAACAGCTGCCGAAGATCAAGTAGGCGGTTGCCTCCTTTAATACGGAACCGCCGGCCGTCCGGCGGTTTTGGCCAACGGAATGATGGACTCTAAGTACGCATGGCCCTTGCCGAAGACAGACTGATTGACGAGCCGGGCTTCCGCATGTCGGAAGCGACGGCGGGCGATTTCTTCGCCCTGCTGAAGCCGCGCGTCATGTCGCTGGTGGTGTTCACAGCGTTTGTCGGCATGGTCGCCGCCCCGGTGACCATCAATCCGCTGCTGGCGGTGATCGCGATCCTGGCTATTGCCATTGGTGCCGGCGCGTCCGGTGCGCTCAACATGTGGTATGACGCAGACATCGATGCGGTGATGACGCGCACCGCCGGCCGTCCCGTGCCGGCCGGCCGCATACGGCCTGGCGAGGCATTGAGCTTCGGGCTGGTGCTGTCGGTTCTGTCGGTGATGACGCTCGGCGTGCTGGTCAACTGGTTGGCCGCATCGCTTCTGGCCTTCACCATCTTTTTCTATGCCGTCATCTACACGATGTGGCTGAAGCGCTGGACGCCACAGAACATTGTCATCGGCGGTGCTGCCGGTGCCATTCCGCCGGTCATCGGCTGGGCGGCGGTAACCGGATCGGTCAGCCTCGAAAGCTTGGTGCTGTTCCTGATCATCTTCCTGTGGACGCCGCCGCATTTCTGGGCGCTCGCGCTCTTCAAGTCGGAGGACTATGCCAAGGCAGGCATTCCGATGATGCCGAATGTCGCCGGCCAGGCTTCGACCAGACGCCAGATCTTTGCCTATGCGCTGGTCCTCGCACCGGTTGGCGTGCTGCCATGGGTTCTCGGCTTCACCACGCCAGCCTATGGCGTCGTTGCATTGCTGCTCGGCGCCGGCTTCGTCTGGTATGCGTGGAAGGTGCTGCAAATGGCCGATGACGACCGGGCGATGAAGCCGGCCAAGGCCCTGTTCGGCTATTCGCTGCTCTATCTCTTCGCCATCTTCGCCGCCTACCTTGGCGATTGCGTCGTCGCGCGCGCGCTGACCATCGGTGGAGCATGAGCATGGCCGAAAAGAAGCTTGAACTGGTCACGCTGACCGACCGTCAGCAGAAGGCCCGCCGCAATCGCTCGGCCGCAATCGGCTTCGCGCTGGCGGCGCTGGTCGTCATATTCTACGTCGCGACCATCGTGAAATTTGGTCACAGCGTCACCGGTTCGATGTGAGCTGAACATGACCAGGCAAACAGTCACCGATCCTACGAAGAAGAATACGAACCGCGTCGTCGCCGGCGTCTGCATCGCGTTCTTCGGCGGCATGATCGGCATGGCCTATGCCGCAGTGCCGCTCTACGCGATGTTCTGCCAGGCGACAGGCTACGGCGGCACCGTTAAACGGGCGACCCAGCAATATGCCGATCGGGTGCTCGACCGTGACATCACCATCCGCTTCGATGCCAACACTGTCGGCATTCCCTGGCAATTCCAGCCGGTCGCCCGCTCGATCACCATCAAGATCGGCGAAACAGCCGAGGCGCATTTCAGCGCGACCAACAAATTCAGCCGGCCCATCACCGGACGCGCCACCTTCAATGTACAGCCTGAACTGGCCGGACCTTACTTCAACAAGGTCGAGTGTTTCTGCTTCACCGACACGACGCTGAAGCCGGGCGAGACGTTGGACATGCCGGTCGTGTTCTATGTCGATCCCGACATCGTCAACGCGCCGGAATTGAAGGATTTGAAGACGATTACCCTGTCCTACACGATGTTCCCGGTCGACAAGACCAAGCCGGTCGCATCATCGGTGCCGGCCGACGGCCGCCGCAACAAGAGTTCAGATACCGAAGCAAGCCTCGGGGGTTGATATGGCAGACGCACACGCAAAACCGCAACATGACTACCACCTCGTCGACCCGAGCCCATGGCCTTTCCTGGGCTCCGTCGGGGCGCTGGTGACCGCGATCGGCGGCGTCTGTTACATGCAATATCTCAAGGGCGGCGATTTCCCCATCTTCGGTTTCAACATCGCCAATCCATGGTTGTTCTTCATCGGCCTGCTGATCGTCATCTACACGATGTTCGCCTGGTGGTCGGATACGATCAAGGAAGCGCATGAGGGGCACCACACTCGTGTCGTGTCGCTGCATCTGCGCTACGGCATGATCATGTTCATCGCCTCCGAGGTGATGTTCTTCGTCGCCTGGTTCTGGGCCTTCTTCGACGCCAGCCTGTTCCCCGGCGAGGTCCATCAGTATGCCCGTACCGCCTTCACCGGCGGCGTCTGGCCGCCCAAGGGCCTCGAAGTTCTCGACCCTTTCCATCTGCCGCTTTACAACACCGTCATCTTGCTCCTGTCGGGCACCACGGTGACCTGGGCGCACCACTCGCTCATCCACGGCGACCGCAAAGGGCTGATCAATGGCTTGGTGCTGACCGTCGGCCTCGGCATGCTGTTCACCATGGTGCAGGCCTACGAGTACATGCATGCGCCGTTCGGCTTCAGGGATTCGATCTACGGCGCCACCTTCTTCATGGCGACCGGCTTCCATGGTTTCCACGTCATCATCGGCACTATCTTCCTGCTGGTCTGCCTGATCCGCGCCATGAAGGGCGACTTCACGCCCAAGCAGCATTTCGGCTTCGAGGCCGCCGCCTGGTACTGGCATTTCGTCGACGTGGTGTGGCTATTCCTGTTTGCCTCGATCTATGTCTGGGCATCGAACGGCGCAATGATCGAACCGCACTGACATTGGCCCGAGGAAATGGGCCCGAGGAAAATGGGGCCGAGGAAATAGACAAGGCGGCTGCGGCGACGTGGCCGCCTTATCTTTTGCGGCAAATGCTCCTAGGATGACCCCATGAGCGACGACAAGGCGATCTGGCCACCAATCGATCCGATCTCGGCCGGCCTGCATGGCCGCTGCCCCCGCTGTGGCGAGGGCAAGCTGTTCTTCGGGTTCCTCACAGTCGGCGATCGCTGTACCAATTGCGGCCTCGATTATTCCTTCGCCGATGCCGGCGACGGGCCGGCGGTGTTCGTTATTCTGATCATCGGCTTCATCGTCGTCGGCCTGGCGCTGTGGATGGAGGTGACGCTCAATCCGCCGCTCTGGCTGCATCTGTTGCTGTGGATTCCGCTGACGCTGGTGCTGTGCCTGGCGGCGCTCAGGCTGATCAAGGGCGTGCTGCTGACGCTGCAATACCGCAACAAGGCGGCCGAGGGCCGGCTGGACCGCGGCGAATGAGCGAGGCATCAGGTTTGGTGGCCGGCCGGTCGCGGCCGAAACGCGCATTGGCGCTCGGCCTGGGTATCGTCGTGTCTTTGATCCTGCTGGCGCTCGGCACCTGGCAGGTTCAGCGCCTGCACTGGAAAGAGGGCCTTCTCCAGACGATCGACCAGCGC
This sequence comes from Mesorhizobium sp. M1399, assembly GCF_040317735.1. Taxonomy (NCBI): domain Bacteria; kingdom Pseudomonadati; phylum Pseudomonadota; class Alphaproteobacteria; order Hyphomicrobiales; family Phyllobacteriaceae; genus Mesorhizobium; species Mesorhizobium sp. M1399. Next base: position 277,155 of record NZ_JAMYKZ010000011.1, on the reverse strand, counting down.
ACGCATTCGGCGCCTGTGCCATTGGCCGAGGTCGAAAAGCGGTTTGCTGCCACCGGCGACGTGGACTACACGCCGGTGATAGTGACCGGCACTTTCCTGCATCAAGGCGAACGGCATTTCCTCGCCACCTGGGAAGGCCAGTCCGGCTTCGATGTCTTCACGCCGCTGCAACTCGAGGATGGCCGTTTCGTGCTGATCAACCGCGGCTTCGTGCCCTACGATTTCAAGGACCCCGCCAAGCGGCCGCAGGGGCAGGTGACGGGCAAAGTGACGGTGACGGGGCTCGCCCGCAACCCGCTGCCGGCCAAGCCCTCGATGATGCTTCCCGACAATGATCCGCAGAAGAACATCTTCTACTGGAAAGATCGTGACGCGATGGCCTCGAGCGCCGGCCTGCCGGCAGGTGCGGCGCTGGTGCCGATCTTCATCGATGCGAACGCCGCCGCCAACCCCGGCGGGCTGCCCGTCGGCGGCGTCACCGTCATCGACCTGCCGAACAGCCATCTGCAATATGCGATAACCTGGTACGGCCTTGCCGTCGCCCTTGCCGGTGTCCTGATCTCCTGGCTCCGCCGCCCGGCGAAAGACCAATGATCGCCGCCACTACCCTTGACAGGGCAGGGCCGCACACCTCATTTCGCGCCTTGAGCTCAGAAGTCATAGTCCGATCAACCGGCCTACAATCAGCGTAAGATGCAATCATGCTTCAGACAAAGCCACCGCTGACCATCCGGCTCTGCCAGCCGCGCGGTTTCTGTGCGGGCGTTGACCGTGCCATCCAGATCGTCGTGCTGGCGCTCAAGAAATATGGCGCGCCGGTTTATGTCCGCCACGAGATCGTGCACAACCGCTACGTCGTCGAAGGGCTGCAAAGCCTCGGCGCGGTGTTCATCGAGGAGCTCTCCGAGATCCCGCCCGAGCATCGCCAGAGCCCGGTCGTCTTTTCGGCGCATGGCGTGCCGAAATCGGTGCCGGCCGACGCCCGGTCCCGCAACCTGTTCTATCTCGACGCGACGTGCCCGCTGGTCTCGAAAGTCCACAAGCAGGCAATGCGCCATCAGCGGCTTGGCCGCCACGTGCTTTTGATCGGCCATGCCGGGCATCCTGAGGTGATCGGCACAATGGGCCAGTTGCCGGATGGCGCGGTCACTCTGATCGAGACCGAAGCCGACGCCGCAAGCTTCGTGCCCGCAGACCCGCGAGCGCTCGGTTTCGTCACCCAGACGACGCTGTCGGTCGAGGACACCGCCGGCATCATCCGCGCCCTGCAGCAACGTTTTCCCGAGTTGCACGCGCCGGCGGCGGAATCGATCTGCTATGCCACCACCAATCGCCAGGAGGCGGTCAAGGAAACAGCGGCCGGCGCCGATCTCTTCCTGGTCGTCGGTGCGCCTAACTCCTCCAACTCACGGCGGCTTGTCGAAGTGGCCGAACGCGCCGGCGCCTCGATGTCGCTTCTCGTGCAGCGCGCCTCCGAAATTCCGTGGAATGACATTGCCGGCATCTCGACACTCGGCCTGTCGGCGGGCGCCTCGGCGCCGGAGATCATCGTCGACGAGATTGTCGATGCCTTCCGGCAGCGCTTCGACGTAACCATCGAGTTGGCCGTGACGGCGACGGAGACGGAGGATTTTCCGGTGATGCGGGTGTTGCGCGATGTCGAACTGACGGCAGCCGACATGGCCTTCGTCAACGGGGCTGCGTAGCAACGATGGCGGTCTACACCGACGTCAATGAGGGCGAGCTCGGCGCGTTCCTCAGGAACTATCCGGTCGGCGATCTCTTGTCCTACAAGGGCATCGCCGAAGGCACCGAAAATTCGAATTTTCTGCTGCACACCAGCAGCGGCTCCTACATACTGACGCTTTACGAGAAGCGCGTCGACAAGGCTGACCTGCCGTTCTTTCTGGGCCTCATGGCCCACCTCGCCAGAAAGGGCATTTCGTGCCCGCTCCCGGTCACCGCGCAGGATGGCGGTGTGATCGGAACGCTTGCCGGCCGGCCGGCGGTCATCATCACCTTCCTTGAGGGTCTATCGCTGCGGCGGCCGACAGCTGGGCATTGCGGCGAGGTCGGCAAGGCTCTGGCGGCACTGCATCTCGCCGGCGCGGATTTCCCGATGACCCGCCCCAACGCCCTTGCCATCGATGGCTGGCGCAAGCTGTGGAACGCCGCCCACGCCCGCGCCGATGAGGTCGAGCCGGGATTGGCGGCCGAGGTCGATGCCGATTTCGCCGATTTCGAGCGGAACTGGCCGAACGGTCTGCCGCAGGGCATCATCCATGCCGATCTTTTCCCGGACAATGTATTCTTCCTCGGCGAGAAACTGTCCGGGCTGATCGACTTCTATTTCGCCTGCAACGACCTCTACGCTTATGATGTTGCCACGTGCCTCAACGCCTGGTGCTTCGAGAAGGATTTTTCCTTCAATCTGACCAAGGGCACGGCGTTGCTTGCCGGCTACCAAAGCGTGCGGCCGCTGAGCAGCGACGAGAAAGCGGCGCTGCCGATGCTGGCGCGCGGTTCGGCGCTGCGCTTCATGCTGACCCGGCTCTACGACTGGCTGACGGTCCCGGACGGCGGGCTTGTGATGAAACGCGACCCGACCGAATATATCCGCCGGATGCGCTTCCATCGGGCGATCAACTCTCCTTCCGAATATGGACTAACATGACCAAGCGCGTTGAAATCTTCACCGATGGTGCCTGTTCGGGCAATCCCGGGCCTGGCGGCTGGGGCGCGATCTTGCGCTTCAACGGTGTGACGAAAGAACTGTCGGGCGGCGAGGCTGCCACCACCAACAACCGTATGGAACTGTTGGCGGCCATCTCGGCGCTTAATGCGCTCAAGGAGCCCTGCGCCGTCGATCTTTATACCGACAGCAACTATGTCAAGGACGGTATTTTCAGCTGGATCGACGGATGGAAGCGCAACGGCTGGAAGACGGCCGCCAGGCAGCCGGTGAAGAATGCCGAGCTGTGGCAGCAGCTCGATGCAGCGCGTAACCGCCATCAGGTCACCTGGCATTGGGTCAAGGGCCATGCCGGCCATCCCGAGAACGAGCGCGCCGACGAATTGGCGCGGCTCGGCATGGCGCCATTCAAGAAAGGGCTCGTCAAGACTGTGGCACCAGTACCAGGTTCGCAGTCAAAGCAGCCGACGACCACAAAGGCGCGGCGCTCGACCCAAAGCTATTGAATTCCGGCTGCGGGTCCGCTCTCTGGCAGGAAGAGCTCTATCATGCCGATCGCATACTACATCACGCATCCCCAGGTTCAGGTCGATGCCAACGTTCCAGTGGCGGAATGGGGACTATCCGACCTCGGGCGAGCGAGAACATCGGCAATGCTCGATCAGCCGTGGGTTGGGTCGATTCGGCGGATCGTGTCATCGGGTGAACGCAAGGCGATAGAAACCGCCGAGATACTCGGAAGGCATCTCCGCCTTGCGATCGAGGTGAGGGAAGGGATGCATGAGAATGACCGATCGGCAACCGGTTTCCTGCCGCCTTCCGAGTTCGAAGCGGTCGCCGACCAATTCTTCGCCAATCCAAACAGCAGCATTCGTGGATGGGAGCGAGCTATCGATGCCCAGCGTCGTATTCTAAGCGAGGTAGACACTGTGCTAGGCACCGACGCCGCTGTCGACGTCGCATTCATAGGTCACGGAGGTGTCGGAACGCTCCTGCTGCTCTCTTTGAGCGGTCGGGAAATCAGCCGCGAGGCGGATCAGCCAGCGGGCGGCGGGAACTACTTCGCATACGATACCGGTGCGCGTCGCGTTATCCATGGATGGCAGCCGATCGACAGGCCGGCGCAGCGCCGCGACGGCTGACTTGGCTATCGGATGAGCAGGGCGGTGCCGAACAGTCCGAGCGCGAACACCGTGTGCGACACCAGATTGAGGGCGCGGACCTGCATTGGATTGGGGCGCTTCGAAGCGGCCCAGCCGGCACCCATGCCGGGCGCCAGCAGAAACCAACCGGCGCCGACGGTGACGATGCCGAGGATAAAGGCCGGCAGGAAGGTCGGCGCGGTGAGCCAGCCCGTTCCGGCCAGCACGACCAGTATGATGCCGTAGACGATGCCGACAGCATAATGAAAGGCCCAGCCAAGTGCAGATTCATGCGCATAGGGCGAGGCCTCGCCAATGTCGTCATGGAAGACCTTGCCTTCCCTGAGATGCCAGACCCAGCGGCCGACCAGCCCCCAGTTCGGCCGCGGCTGAGCAAACGCCTTGTTCAGGAAAATCGCCCAGATATCCATAAGCGCGGTTGCGCCGATACCGATCGCGACAGCGCGCCAAAAGATGTCAGACATAACCGAGGTCCCAAAAAGCAAGCAGTCCCGAAGCGCCGACGCATGGCCCTGAAAACCGGGTCGGCTTTCGGAAGGATCATGCGCCGATGAAAAGGCGGCATCCTTTGAACGCGTAGCGCTCGAAGGCGCCCTTTGTCATCCCTGGCCTAGGCTGTCGCCAAGACGGAAAGCTGTCCGAGAATGTGAGCCGCACCGGACTCGTCGACGCCGGGCTTTGTCTCGACATTGAGTGCGGTGACCTTGCCGTCATCGACGATCATCGAAAAACGCCTCGAGCGCAGCCCCATGCCGCCGCTGGAGAGGTCGGCGTCGAGGCCGACCGATTTGGCGAAATCGCCATTGCCATCGGCAAGATAAAGTATTTTGCCTTCACCGCCGCTGAAGCGAGCCCAGGCTCCCATGACGTGAACATCGTTGACCGAGACGACGGCGATAGTGTCGACGCCGCGCGCCAGGATGGCGTCGTAATTATCCAGGTAGCCCGGCAGGTGATTATTGCTGCAGGTCGGCGTGAAAGCGCCTGGAACGCCAAACAGCACGACCGTCTTTCCTGAGAATATCTCGCCCGTCGTGATCGGCTTTGCACCGTCGGCGGTCATTGTTTTGAAGGTCGCATCCGGCAGTTTGTCGCCAACGGAGATCGTCATGATGGTCCTCGCTTGAGAATGGAAAGGGAGTGTCCTTGCGATAGCGAACTAAGGCGCGCCCGGCAACCGTCCAGACGTTGGCATCACGGAAAAGGCAGCAGGCCTTCGACCGCGCCAGCGGCACTTGTCAGTGTGTAGTGAAGGCCGCCATCGGTTGGCGTTGTCGACGGCCTGTCGAGGATCGGCACCGTAAAGATCAGCTTGCCATCCTTTTCGCTGCGGGTCGGGGCACCGAACATGTAGTCGCGTTCGCCGGCAACGAAGAAGTCGGCGGCCTCGGGAGTGCCCGGAAAGCTCGCTTCGACAATCAGGGTTTCGTGATCGCCCGGCAGTACGTTTATTCCGAAATCGGGCGTTGCCGTGGCGGGCAGAGTTGCAAGGCCTGCCTTGACCAGTGCCGCATCCTCGGCGTTGTCGGGATCGGCGCCGGGATCGATGGTCAGCCTTGTCTGCACCGGGATGCAGATGGTTTCGCAAATGCCGAGGAAGATGTCCGCATCGATGACGGCCGGCTGGCCGGGTGCAGCAAGCGTGAACGTCACCGGCAATGAAACCGGGTGGTCGTAGCCGGCCCATTTGCCATAGCCGTCATCGTGGCGCTGCGGCGGCGGAAACGAAAGCGTCGCGTCGGCAATGTTGGTGCTGGCCGAGATGTCGATCTGTGGCGGCACGCCCGCATCGCCCGGATCGCGCCAATAGGTCTTCCAGCCTGGCTTCAGCGCAATGTCGAGGACACCTTGGAGACGCCCGGCCTCGTCGGCTTTGCCGCTCGTCACCAGCCGCACCCGGCCGCCTTCGCTATTGTACCAGGCCGACGAGGAGGCTGAGGCGGGGAGGCAGGTCGCCGACCCAATGGCCACGCCAAGCAGCAGGATTTTCAAGCTTTGCATGGCAATTATTTGATCGTCTGTTGATGGCCGCACAATGATTTCATGACGCCGCCGGCATCATATTTGCGTGACCTTTGACTTATGAGCCTGATCAAATCGGGCGCCGCCCATCTTTTCGGCGCCCTGGAAACGCGTTACGCTGTGGTCATGGATTTGTTGCGTCATAAAAAGACGGCCGCAGGACCCGGCTTTCTCGACGACCAGTTCCTGATTGCCATGCCCGGCATGAAGGACGACCGCTTCACGCGCTCCGTCATCTACATTTGCGCGCACAGCGACGAAGGCGCGATGGGGTTGATCATCAACCAGACGCAGCAGATGCTGTTTCCGGACCTGCTCGTGCAACTCGGGATCATGAACGAACTGGAGGCAATTCGCCTGCCGCCGCCGGCGCGCGACTTCGTCGTGCGCAATGGCGGACCGGTGGATCGCAGCCGCGGCTTCGTCCTGCATTCGGGCGACTACCGGGTGGAATCCTCGCTCGCCGTGTCCGACGACGTCTGCCTGACTGCGACCGTCGACATATTGCGCGCCATCTCCTCCGGCCGCGGACCCCGGCGGGCTCTGATGGCGCTCGGCTATGCCGGCTGGGGTGCGGGTCAGCTTGAAAACGAGATCGTCGAGAATGGCTGGCTGACTTGCCCGGCTAGTGCCGAGCTTCTGTTCGACGCCGACATCGACCGCAAATACGACCGGATCCTTGCCTCGATCGGCATCGATCTCGCGCATCTCAGCCTGGCTGCCGGTCACGCCTGAACCTCATTACGTCCCGAAATTTGTCACGCCTGAGTGAGCGGATACTGTTCCTTCAGCGTCTTCAGCACCTGGTCGCCCGGCATCGGCGCTCCGAACATGAAACTCTGCACGTATTCGCAGCCCATCTGCCGCAACTCCAGCGCATCGCTCTCGTCCGAAATGCCTTCGGCGACAACCGACAGGCCGAGTTCATGCGCCATGTTGACCATGGATTTGAGCAGCACCGCGCGTTTCGGCGTCGCGTCGTCGACGAAGCTCTTGTCGATCTTGATGGTGTCGAACGGAAAGCGCGTCAGATAGGCCAGCGATGAATAGCCGGTGCCGAAATCGTCCAGCGACAGGCCGATGCCAAGCTGCTTCAGCTTGGTCAGCACATGGGCGGTCTGCTCGGGATTGTCCATCACCAGCGATTCGGTGAGTTCGAGCCGGAAGCAGCGCGGTTTCAGATTGGCCCGCGCGATCACCGAGCGGACGTCGCTGACCAGGTCGCGGCGGATGAGCTGACGGCTGGACAGATTGACCGAGACCGAGAGCGGCGCATCGCCGATCTGCTTTTGCCATCCTGCTAGGTCTTCGGCAGCCTGTTGCATGGCAAACAGGCCAAGCTGCACGATCAGGCCGCAGTTTTCGGCGACCGGGATGAAATCTGCCGGCGGGATCATGCCGCGACGCGGATGGTCCCAGCGCAGCAGCGCTTCGAAGCCGGCAACGCTGCCGTCCTCCAGCCGCACGATTGGCTGGTAGGCAAGCGTGAATTCGCGTCGTTCGATAGCGCGGCGCAGATCGGACTCGAACTGCAGCCGGTCGGTGCCGACGGTGCGGAAGGCTGGCCGGAACGGCTCGATCCTGTCGCCGCCGAAGCGCTTGGCTTGATGCATGGCAAGCTCGGCGTCCTTGACCATGTCCTCAGCCGAGGTCTGCGTGGAGGTCCAGGTGATCAGCCCGATCGAGGCGGTCAGCACGATCTCGCGCTTGGCGAAGGTGATCGGGTTGTTGATGGCGTGCTTGATGGCATCGGCAATGGCCGCGATGCGAGCCGGATCCTGCTCCGACAAAAGCATCAGCGCGAACTGGTCGCCGGCAAATCGCGACAGCGAATCCTTCGGCTTGAGCAGCCGGTGCAGCCGCCGCGCGATGGTCAAAAGGATGGTATCGCCGGCCGAGATGCCGAGCCCGTCATTGACCTGCTTGAAGCGGTCGATGTCGATGACGAAGACGGTCGGGCGCACCTTCTCTTCGGTACGGGCGATCGAGATGATCGCCTCCAGCCGGTTCATGAACAGCTCGCGGTTGGGCAAGCCGGTCAGATTGTCGTGCACGGCGTCGTGCAGCAGCCGTTCCTCGGATTTCTTCTGCTCCGTCACGTCGACCATGGTGCCGACGCAGCGGATGACCTCGCCGTCCGAGCCGATCACCGGCCGGGCACGCAGCGAAAACCAGTGATAGTGCCCGTCGGCGCCGCGCAGGCGGAAGTTTTGCGACACCCGGCCGCGCCGGTGCTCGAGCACCACGTCGAGCGTCGTGCGAAACGTGTCGCGGTCGTCGGCATGCAGCACCGGCAGCCAGTTGCGGGCAGGGCCGCCGAGGCTGTTCGGCGCAAGGCCGAGCTGAATGCTGACGTCGGGACGAGTGACGACGCGGTCGCGCAGCACGTCCCAGTCCCACACAGTATCGCCCGATCCGGCAACCGCCAACGCCTGCCGCTCGAGGTCGGAGAACAGGCCCTGATGCAGGGCGCCGCCGGCAAAAGCGTGCTGCATCACGGTGAAGCCGATCAGCAGGATGATGAGGATCAGCCCACCGCCGAGCGCCGGCTGGGCGATATCGTTGTCCAGCATGCCGGTGATTGCCATCCACGATCCGCATAGCCACAGCAGAACCATCACCCAACTGGGCACCAGCATGATGGCGCGGTCGTAACCGCGTATACCGAGGAAGATGATCAGGCCGAGCCCGGTCAGCGCGGTGGCTGCGAAGGACAGCCTGGCAATGCCGGCGGCAACCGCCGGATCGACGATGGCAACGCCGGCGATCAGCACCAGCCCGAGGATCCAGACCAGTGCGCCGTAGCTGAAATGGCCGTGCCACCGGTTGAGGTTGAGATAGGCAAACAGGAACACCACGAAGGTCGCCGCAAGCGCCACCTCCGTTCCGGCGCGCCACATCTGCTCATTGCCCGGGGATATTTCTATGATCTTGTTGAGAAAGCCGAAATCGACGCAGATATAGGCAAGCACCGCCCAGGCTAGGGCCGCCGTCGCCGGGAACATCGAGGTCCCCTTGACGACGAAAAGAATGGTCAGGAACAGCGCCAGCAGGCCGGCGATGCCGATGACGATGCCACGAAACAGCGTGTAGGAATTGACGGAGTCCTTGTAGGATTCGGGGTCCCACAGATAGACCTGCGGCAGCTTGGGCGAGGCGAGCTCGGCGATGAAGGTAATCACCGTTCCGGGGTTCAGCGTCACCCGGAACACGTCGGCGTCTGGGCTGGTCTGGCGGTCGAGCGCAAAGCCTTCGCTGGGCGTGATCGCGGCGATACGGGTCGAGCCGAGATCCGGCCAGAACAGGCCGGAATTCACCAGCCGGAAATGCGGTGCGACAATCAGCCTGTCGAGCTGCTGGTCGGTGGTATTGGCGAGCGCGAACACCGCCCAGTCGCCGGTCGAGCGCGCGTCATTGGCCTCGACCTCGATTCGCCGCACGATGCCGTCCGGGCCGGGTGCCGTTGAGACCTGGAAATTCTCGCCCTGGTTGCGGTAGATTTCAACGGCACCCGAAAGGTCGAGCGCCACGTCGTCGCGGGCAATCTTGATCGGTTCGACCGCAAACGCCGAGGATGCCGCGCAGAGCGTGACGATTGCCGCCAGCATAAGGGCAAGCAGCGACCCGTTGCGCAGAAAATTCGTCAAAATCAGCCCTTTGTTCCAACGCCCGGCGGATCGTCCGCGATTCGGGCGTATAGGTAATGGTCCTGCCAGATGCCGTTGATCCTGAGATAGGATCGTAGCAGTCCTTCGCGCCGGAATCCGGCTTTTTCAAGCACGCGGATCGACCGGGCGTTATCGGGGATACAGGCAGCTTCGATCCGGTGCAACCGCAGCGTTTCGAAGGCGAAACGCGTCACCACCTTGACGGCATCGGTCATCAGGCCGCGTCCGCTGAAGCGCTCGCCGATCCAGTAGCCGATATGGCCGCTTTGGGCGACCCCGTGGCGGATATTGCCGAGGGTGATACCGCCGGCAAGCTTGCCGCTGCTTTTCTCGAAGATGAAGAAGGCGATCGCCGTCCCCTGCGCATAGTCCTCGCGGTAGCGGCCGATACGATGCCGCCATGCGGTGCGGTCGAGCTCGTCAGGGGTCCATCGCGGCTCCCACGGCTCAAGGAAGGCACGGCTTTCGCCGCGCAGCACCGACCACTCGCGATAGTCGTTGGTCAGCGGCACACGCAGCGTGACAAGGTCGCCCTTCAGTGCCGGCAGGTCGCGGCGAAAGAAAGGGAGCGCGAACACGACGCTCGAATAAGCTTAGACGGCAAGCTTACGGGCAGTGGTCTGCGAGCCCGAAAGCGAATCGAGGATCGCTTCATAGGGCGCGAGCGTACCCACCGGCCCGACGGCTGTAAGCGTCGGCTTCGTCGAAAAAAGCCGCGACGACAGATCCGTCAGCCGCTTGACCGTCAGCGCCGACAGCCGCTCCATCAGCTCTTCCTTGGCGATCGGCCTGCCGAACAGAAGCAACTGCCTGGCGATCTGCGAGGCGCGGCTGGCCGGGCTCTCGGCCGACATGATCAGCCCGGCGCGGTATTGGGCACGCGCCCGGTCGAGCTCCTCCTGCAGGATGTTTTCGCCGGCCTTTTGTAGCTCGTCGATGATCACAGGCACCAGCTCGGCGATATCGCTTTGTCCGGTTGCCGCATGGACCCCGAAGACGCCGGTGTCGGAAAAACCCCAATGGAAGGCATAGACCGAATAGCACAGGCCGCGTTTTTCGCGGACTTCCTGGAAAAGCCGCGACGACATGCCGCCGCCGAGGATCATCGACAGGACCTGAGAGGCATAGAAATCGCGGACGTGATAGGCACGGCCCTCGAAACCCAGCACGATCTGGGCGTCCATCAGGTCGCGGTCTTCGCGAAAATCGCCGCCGACATATTGCGCATATTGCGGGATGGTGCCGTCGGCCTTGCCGCGGAAGCCGCCGAGACGCTTTTCGACCTCGCGCACGAAATCGTCGTGCTTGATGTCGCCGGCTGCCACCATCACCATGTTCTCGGCGCCGTACTGCCGTTCGATGAAGTCGTGCAGTTGCTTCGAAGTGAAGGATTTGACGGTTTCCGGCGTGCCGAGAATCGAGCGGCCGATAGTCTGGTGGCGGAAGGCGGTCTCGGTAAAGTGATCGAAAACGACATCGTCGGGCGTATCGTGCGCGGCGCCGATCTCCTGCAGAATCACATGCTGTTCGCGCTCCAGCTCCTGCGGATCGAATTCGGAGTCCTGCAGGATGTCGGAAAGGATATCGACCGCCAGCGGCACATCGTCGCTCAGAACCCTTGCATAATAGGAGGTCGTCTCGACGCTGGTCGCGGCATTGATCTCGCCGCCGACGTCCTCGATCTCCGAGGCGATCTCGAAGGCGCTTCGCCGCCTGGTGCCCTTGAAAGCCATGTGCTCGAGCAAATGCGCCATTCCGTGCTCTTCGTCACGCTCGTTGCGTGCGCCCGACTTGACCCAGGCACCAAGGGCAACAGATTCGAGGCTTGGAAGGGTTTCGGTGGCGACTGTCAGGCCGTTCGACAGACGGCTTACCTCAACACCCATATGGCAATTACTCCCTAACGCGCCGCCCGCGTGTGGCGGCCGACATAATCTTCCACCATTTTCAGGTCGGATGGAAGTACCGTGTATTTTTCCTCGGCGCTCATCAACCCGCCCAGCCATGCGGGGAGGGCAGGCGACACGCCGCTGGCGGCTTCGACGGCCGCCGGAAACTTTGCCGGGTGCGCAGTGCCCAGCACCACCATTGGCACCTCACCGGCGGCTTTGCCAGTGGCCACATGCACGGCTGCGGCGGTATGCGGGTCGAGCAGGTAGCCACTCGCCGCAAGTGTGGTGCGGATTGTGGCGGCGACCTCGCCCATGGTGGCGCGGCCGGCGTCGAATTCGGAGCGGATCTTGGCGATTTCGCCGGCCTCGATGGTGAAGGCGCCGGACTGCTTGAGCCCGTCCATGTAGCGCCGCACGGTCGAGGCATCGCGGCCGGACGCCTCGAACAGCAAGCGTTCGAAGTTCGAAGACACCTGGATGTCCATCGAGGGCGACGTGGTCGAAAAGACCCCTTTCATGCGGTATTCGCCGGTCGCCAGCATGCGCGCCAGAATATCGTTGTCGTTCGTGGCTATGATCAGCCGCTCGATCGGCAATCCCATCTTCTTGGCGGCGTAGCCGGCGAAAATGTCGCCGAAATTGCCGGTCGGCACCGTGAAGGAAACCGGCCTGTCGGGCGCGCCAAGCGACAGCGCGGAGGAGAAATAATAGACGATCTGGGCCATGATGCGGGCCCAATTGATCGAATTGACGCCGGATAGCGACACCCGGTCGCGAAAACCGTGGTCGTTGAACATGTCCTTCACCAGGCCTTGGCAGTCGTCGAAATTGCCTTCGATCGCCAATGCGTGGACGTTTGCGGCGGTCGAGGTCGTCATCTGCCGCTGCTGCACCGGCGAGACGCGGCCGTGCGGGAAAAGCACGAAGATGTCGGTGCGGTTGCGCCCGGCAAAGGCATCGATGGCGGCCCCTCCGGTGTCGCCGGAAGTGGCGCCGACAATGGTGGCGCGCTGGTCGCGCTCGGCCAGCACATGGTCCATCAGCCGCGCAAGAAGCTGCATCGCCACGTCCTTGAACGCGAGCGTCGGGCCGTGGAACAACTCGAGCACGAAGCTGTTCGGCCCGCTCTGCACCAGCGGGCAGACGGCCTCATGGCGGAAGGTCGCATAGGCTTCGCGCACCAGCCGTTCGAACACCGGCGCCGCGATCTCGCCACCGAGGAACGGCGACAGCACGCGGATTGCAAGATCGGGATAGGCAAGGCCGCGCATGGCGCGGACCTCTGCTGCGGAAAAATGCGGCCAGGCGCTCGGCAGATAGAGCCCGCCGTCGCGGGCCAGCCCGGCCAGCACCGCGTCGGAGAATCCAAGCGCGGGCGCTTCCCCGCGGGTACTCACATATTGCATCGTCACGTTTCCATTGCTGCGGGAATCTTCGCCCGCCGTAAGGTGGTGGATTTCTGCGCTGGCTCAGTCGCATTTTTGCCGCGCGGTTGATATACGTCACCGGCTTTGCGAGAGGGAAGTGCAGTTCATGGCGTTTCATTCATTCAACGGTCGTTTTGTCGCGGGTCTGGCGCTCACCGGCTTTATGCTTGCTGCCGCAGGCTGCCAATCGAGCGACAATGGCATTCTCGCCTTCGGCAAGAAGGATACGACGCCACCACCGCCACCCGACCCCAAGGTGCTTTCCAGCCAGCTGCAGGCCTATTGCCCGAAAGTGACGTTGCGTGACGGCACCGCCTTCTTCAATCTCTACGCCAAGAGCGGTCCGAAGCCGAAGAAAAAAACCGATGTTGCCGCCGAGGATGCCCAAGCCGCCCAGCCGGCAGCGGACGCGGCAGGCGTCGATCAGCCGGACGATTCCGCCAAGATCATCTATCAGGCTTCGATCACCGATGTGACCCGCGACTGCAGCCGCGCCAACGGCTCCTTGTCGATGAAGATAGCCGTTGCCGGCAAGGTCGTGCCTGGTCCGATGTTCGCCCCCGGTACCATCACCATGCCGATCCGTATCGCGGTGATGCACGGCACCGAAGTTCTCTATTCGCAGCTTCACTCCTATCAGGTTCAGGTTACCGATCCCTCGAGTGCCACGCAGTTCGTCTTCACCGATTCCAACGTCGTCGTTCCGGAGCCGACGGCGCGGGACTACCAGGCATTTGCCGGGTATGACGAGGGCGCTCCGAAAGGGGCGTCGGACAAGCCGAAGAAGAAGAAAGCCGCCGCGACCAACTGAGCCGGTGCATTCGCGCCACGGCGGTTGGAGGCGGCCTCTCAGGCGTCCGCCGACCATTCCGACAGCGCGGCGATCACGCTTTTCAGTTCCGCCCAGCGGCGGATGACCGTTTCGGCACCGGCTTCGGTCAGCGCATCGGCGTGGCCGGGATAGCTGTGCGCCGCGCCGGTGAAGCCGATGACGCGCATTCCCGCCGTCTTGGCGCCGGTGACGCCATGCACGGAATCCTCGATGACGAAGGTGTTCGCAGGATCGGCCTTGAGCTTTTCCGCGGCGAACCGGAACACGTCCGGCGCCGGCTTGGTTTTCCCGGTCGGCGTTTCCAGCGACGAAAAGATACGGCCGGCAAAGAACGGCAAAAGCTGCACCTTCTCCAGCATGAATTCGATCCGCTCCGAACGCGAATTCGAACAGACGCAGCGCGGCACCGTTACCGCGGCGACAGCCTCGTGCGCCCCGTCGATGGCACGCACGTCGCTGCGCAGCCGGCGATCGACCAGCTGTTCCTCCTTGTCGATCAGGGAGGCCTGGAACGGGATCCGGGACTTTTCCTCGACCCGCATCATGATGTCCTTGAAAGTTAGCCCGGCATAGACCTCGGAAATCTCCTCCGCCGATATCTCATAGCCGGCCGAGGTCAAAAGCTCGGCATCGATGCGTGCGGCGATGATTTCGGAATCGACGAGCACGCCGTCGCAATCGAAGATGACAAGGTCTGGCTGGGGCATGGTGATCCGGAAAGCGGGATGAAGGGAATGCCAAGAGGCCTTTGGTCCAAACGGCTCAGGCGGCGCGGCATACACCAACAGGCCGGGCTTCGCAAATTCGGCAGTATGCTTCACTGAATATTTACGCTGATCGGTAACCATAACGGATAGTAAACAGTAACGCGTGCCTTGGGTGTCATAATGTCTGCCGTGCGTCTTCTCGACGAGCTTTCCGATGCTCCCCAGCAATCCGAGTGGCTGGATACCATCCTGAAGGGCGACTGCGTCGCCGCGCTCGAACGGCTGCCGGAAAAGTCGATCGACGTGATCTTTGCCGATCCGCCTTACAATCTGCAGCTCGATGGCGATCTGCACCGGCCCGACCAATCCAAGGTCGATGCCGTCGACGACCATTGGGACCAGTTCGACAGTTTTGAGGCCTACGACGCCTTCACCCGCGCCTGGCTGCTGGCGGCGCGCCGCGTGTTGAAGCCCAACGGTACGATCTGGGTCATCGGCTCCTACCACAATATTTTCAGGGTCGGCGCCAAGATGCAGGACCTGGGCTTCTGGATCCTCAACGACGTCGTCTGGCGCAAGACCAATCCAATGCCGAATTTCCGTGGCCGCCGTTTCCAGAATGCCCATGAGACGATGATCTGGGCATCGCGCGACCAGAAGGGCAAGGGTTATACCTTCAACTACGAGGCGCTGAAGGCGTCGAACGACGACATTCAGATGCGCTCCGACTGGCTGTTTCCGATCTGCACTGGCGGCGAGCGCCTGAAAAACGACAATGGCGATAAATTGCATCCGACGCAGAAGCCGGAAGCGTTGCTTGCCCGCGTCATGACGGCATCGACCCGGCCCGGCGACATCGTGCTCGATCCCTTCTTCGGTTCAGGAACCACCGGTGCGGTGGCCAAACGGCTTGGCCGCCACTTCGTCGGCATCGAGCGTGAGCAAGCCTATATCGATGCCGCCATGGAACGCATCGATGCGGTCCGGCCGCTGGACGGCGCCAATTTGACAGTGCTGACCGGCAAGCGCGCCGAGCCGCGCGTCGCCTTCGTCACCCTGCTCGATAATGGCCTGGTGGCACCCGGCGCCACGCTCTACGACGCCAAGAAGCGCTGGGCGGCCAAGGTGCGTGCCGACGGCACGCTGGCGATCGGCGACAGTGCGGGGTCGATCCACAAGATCGGCGCCGAGGTACAGGGGCTGGACGCCTGCAACGGATGGACCTTCTGGCATTATGAGCGCAGCGGAGGCCTGACCCCGATCGACGAGCTTCGCCGCATTGCGCGGCTAGGCATGGAACGGGCAGGGGCCTGACGGTTTCTGAGTTGCGACAGATCAGTTAATGCGAAGGCTCAGCCAGTCCCTGGAAGCGATTCAAATCACACTTTAATCCCAAGACGCTCAAGGTCCGCCCTGAGCGTCTTTGCATCGGTGAACAGCACCGACTGCCAGCCGGCCGCCTTGGCGCCGTCGACATTCTTCTGGCTGTCGTCGATGAATAGCGTGGCTGACGGTTCGAGGCCGAACGCGGCGACGTGGTGATCATAGATGGCGCGATCCGGCTTGATTAGCCCGATCTCGGCTGACACGGTGATGCCGCGCGGGCGCTCCAGGAACGGAAAGCGGTCGCGCGCTTCGCGGAACGTATCGTCAGCCCAGTTGGTCAGCAGCGTCACGTCATGGCCCGTGTCGATCAGGCGCTCCATGATGGCTACGCTGTCATTATAGGCATGCGGTGCCATTTCGTGCCAATGGCGGCGGAAATTGCGGATATTCTGTTCGTGATCCGGGTACTGGGCGATCAGGAGCGTCTCTGCCTCTTCCCAGGTCCGGCCGCGATCCTGCTCGATGTTCCAATCATGCGTGCAGACATTGTCGAAGAACCATTTCCGTTCGTCAGGATCGGGGATCAAGCGGCTGAAGGGCAGGTTCGGATCATAGTGGATCAGCACTTTGCCAATGTCGAAAACGATGTGGCGGATTTCGGACATTCTTCTCTCTTTCAATGCGGCCGCTGCTTCTTCGTCGCGCCCGGTATCGCCGCTTCGATTACCTTTTTCATGACGGTCGGCAGCGCCTCCCCGGAAATTTCATGGGCCAGCGACCAAAAATGCCCGGCCGGGGCGACGCTGTCGGTCTCCGCCTTGAACACGTCGAGTTCGAGCGCAAAATGGGTAAAGACATGGCCGATGCGTCCGGCCTGCCGCCAGTCGCCGGGGAACGGGGCTGCCGCTTCCGTTGTGGCGCCGTCGATGCGCGCCGTCCAGCCGGTCGTTGGCACCTCAGTCATGCCGCCGAGCAGGCCTTTATCCACGCGCTTGCGTAAAAGGATGGCGCCGTCGCCCCTGACGGCGACGAAGGCGGCGCCGCGGCGCAAGGGTTTCTCGGTCTTGGGCAGGCGGACCGGAAAGCGCTCGGGATCGCCCGAGATTGTGGCGCTGCAATCCTGCCTGACGGGGCAAAGCATGCAGCGGGGCCGGCGCGGCGTGCAGATCGTCGCGCCCAGGTCCATCATCGCCTGCGCGAAGTCGCCGGGCCTTGTCCCGGGAACCATGTGCTCGACATGGCTGCGTATCTCGCCCTTGGCTTCGCCCAGCGGCGTGGCGATCGAAAACAGCCGTGAGACGACCCGTTCGACATTGCCGTCGACGACGGCGGCTGGTCGGTCGAAGGCGATCGCCGCGATCGCCGCTGCCGTATAGGCGCCGATACCGGGCAGTTCCTTCAAGCCGGTCTCACTGTCCGGAAAGCGGCCGCCTAGCCGCGCGACGAGATCGGCGCAAGCCTTGAGGTTGCGGGCGCGAGAATAATAGCCGAGCCCGGCCCAGGCCTTCATGACGTCTTCGATCGGTGCCGCCGCCAGTGCCTCGACAGTTGGCCACTTCTGCACGAACGCCCGGAAATAGGATTTTACCGCCTCGACCGTGGTTTGCTGCAGCATCACCTCGGAAAGCCAGACCAGATAGGGATCGGGCTGCGCGCCGCTTGCCAGCGCGCGCGGCGGAACACGCCAGGGCAGGTCGCGGTGATGCGCGTCGTACCAGCCAAGCAGCCGGAACGCGATCTCGCCATTGTCTCCGGATACGGCCTTGCGGGTCTGGTCGTGCAGTGCCATTGATCGAGGGTCGGCCCTAATCCACTGGTGCTGAAGCTGGTGACTGGAGAACGCACATGGCAGGGAAAAGGCCCTTCGGCAATCCCGTTCCGGTGAGCGATCTCGCAACCGAGATCCTCGACCCGGTGCTGCGCAAGCGGGCCGGCATGTCGATCGGGCTGGTTCAGTCGTGGGAAGAGATTGCCGGGCCGCGGCTTGCCGGCCGCTCGCGCCCGGAAAAGATCCAGTGGCCGCGCCGCATGCACGAGGACGATCCGTTCGAGCCGGCGGTGCTGGTGATTGCCTGCGAGGGTGTGGCGGCACTGCATCTGCAGCACGAGACCAGCGAGATCATCAACCGGGTCAATGCGTTTCTCGGCTTCAATGCGATCGGCCGGATCAGGATCGTGCAGAAACCGGTAATGGCGGGCAAGGAAAAGCCGAAACCCAGTTTGCGGCCGCTGACCGTGGCCGAGAAGGCGAAGCTGTCGGGCACTGTCGGTTTGATCGAGGACGACGGGCTGCGCGCCTCGCTGGAGCGGCTTGGCGCCACCATTCTAGGCCAAAGGAAGCCGTAATCTCGCGCTATCGTGATGGCATGCCCGGATTTGCCGATTGGAATAGGGGTGGCAATGCCTTAATTCGCGCCAACTCTCGCTTTTTGTAGCCTTTGCATTGCAAAATCCAACTATTGCCAGGTGATTCGTATGATCCGTTCCTTGTCCCGCAGAAATCTCTTGTCGTCGCTCGCCGCCATACCAGCGGTGGCGCTGCTTGCCGCCTGCAGCGATTCCGGCGAGAAAGCCGAGGCGCAGGATGTGAAGCCTGCGGCTCCCTCCGATCCGACGAAACCGGCGGAACCTGCGAAGCCGGCCGCTCCAGCCGCTGCCAAAGCGCCTGAAGCTCAGGGCACGGTGGATATGACGGCCGTGTTGAAGCCGGGCGCGCTGCCCGACATGCAGCTTGGCAAGGACGACGCAAAGGTCACCATCGTCGAATATGCATCGATGACCTGCCCGCATTGCGCGCATTTCGCCGAAACTACATTCCCGGAGCTGAAGACGAAATATATCGACACCGGCAAGGCCCGCTACATCCTACGCGAATTTCCGTTCGACCCCAGCGCCGAGGCCGGTTTCATGCTGGCGCGCTGCTCCAAGGACAACTATTTCCCGATGGTCGACGTGCTGTTCAGGCAGCAGGCGAACTGGGTTGGTGTGAACAATACCAAGGACGCACTGCTGCAAATCGCCAAGCTTGCCGGTTTTACACAGGAGTCCTTCGAGGCCTGCTTGACGGACCAGAAACTTCTGGACGATGTGAGATCCGTCCAGAAGCGCGGCGCCGACGAATTCAAGGTCGATTCCACACCGACCTTTTTCATCAACGGAAAGACCTACAAAGGGGCGATGTCGATTGCGGAAATGTCGGCCATCATCGACCCTCTGCTCTGACGTTTTGGCAGCGCCGAAGCGGCTGCGCTTCGGCGTGCGCACTTCTTTGTCTTGCCGCTGGTTCTCCTTGCAAAACCGCGGAACAGTTTTGCGAAACTTGGCTATGGGTCGGCGCGAATGAAGTTCTCGCGCCTTCGCCTCCTCGGCTTCAAATCCTTCGTCGAACCCGGCGAGTTCGTCATCGAACGCGGCCTGACCGGCATCGTCGGGCCGAACGGCTGCGGCAAGTCGAACCTGGTCGAGGCGCTACGCTGGGTTATGGGCGAAAGCTCTTACAAGAACATGCGTGCGTCCGGCATGGACGATGTCATCTTTTCCGGCTCGGGAACGCGTCCGGCCCGCAACACCGCCGAAGTCACGCTGTTCCTCGACAATAGCGACCGGACTGCGCCGTCTGCCTTCAACGACGCAGATGAGTTGCAGGTCTCGCGCCGCATCGAGCGCGAGGCCGGCTCGCTCTACCGCATCAATGGCAAGGAAGCCCGCGCCAAGGATGTCCAGCTGCTGTTCGCCGACCAGTCGACCGGCGCCCGCTCGCCCTCGATGGTTGGCCAGGGCCGCATCGGCGAGCTGATCCAGGCAAAGCCGCAGGCGCGCCGCGCACTGCTGGAAGAGGCGGCCGGCATTTCCGGCCTGCACACACGGCGCCACGAAGCCGAGCTGCGGCTGAAGGCGGCCGAACAGAACCTCGAACGGCTGGACGACGTCGTCGGCGAGCTGGAAAGCCAGATCGAAAGCCTGAAACGCCAGGCCCGCCAGGCCTCGCGCTTCAAGAACCTGTCGGCCGACATCCGCAAGGCCGAAGCGACGCTGCTGCATCTGCGTTGGACGCTGGCCAAGACGCAGGAAGGCGAAGCGCGTTCGGCGCTGGCGATTGCCACCGCGCTGGTCGGCGACCGTGCTGCCGCCCAGATGGCTGCCGCCAGGGAACAAGGTATCAACGCCCACCGGCTGCCGGACCTGCGCGATGCGGAAGCCGCCGCCGCCGCCGCCTTCCAGCGTCTGTCGATCGCCAAGGCACAGATCGAGGAAGAGGCAGGCCGCATCCGCGCCCGCCAGGCTGAGCTCGACCGCCGACTGCAACAGCTCGATGGCGACCTTGCCCGCGAGGAGCGCATGGTCCGCGACAATGCGGATATCCTCGAACGCCTCGCCGCCGAAGAAGCCGCGCTCAATGTCGAAAACGCCGGCGCCGCCGAGCGCGAGGCCAGCACCCGCGCGGCTTTCGAGCAGGCGGCATCGACGCTTGCTTCGAGCGAGGCCAAGCTGGCCTCGCTGACCGCCGAACGGGCGGAGGCGGCCGCCTCGCGCAACCAGATTGAACGGACGCTGCGCGATACCGCTGAGCGCCGCGACCGCTTTGCCCGCCAGCTTGCTGATGTCGACCGCGAACTGTCGGAGATCGTCTCCAGGGTCGCCGGCCTGCCCGACCCCGCCGAGAAGCGGCTGCTGGTCGAACAGGCGCAGGCGCTGCTCGAAGGGGCCGAACGAGCCGCGATTGCCACGGAACAGGCGGTCGCCGAGGCACGCGCAAGCGAAAGTGCCGCCCGCCCACCGGTTCAGGACGCAAAGGCCGAACTGGCGCGGATCGAAACCGAGGCCCGCACGCTCGCCAAGATCCTGAACGCCGCGAGCGGCGATTTGTTTCCCTCGGTGCTGGAGCAGATCAGCGTCGAGCGTGGCTACGAGACGGCGCTGGGTGCCGCGCTTGGCGAAGATCTCGACGTGCCGCTTGATCGTAGCGCGCCTGTGCATTGGGGCCAGAGCGAAATCCAGCCCGGCGATGTCGCTTTGCCGGAACGCATAAAGAGCCTCGCTAGCGTGGTGCGCGCGCCGGCGCAACTGGCCCGCCGGCTGGCCCAGATCGGCATTGTCGATGCCGCCGACGGAAGAAAGTTGCAGACGCTGCTTGCTCCCGGTCAACGATTGGTCAGCCGCGAAGGCGCGCTCTGGCGTTGGGATGGCTTCACCGCCAGCGCCGATGCGCCGACCGCCGCCGCGCAGCGGCTGGCGCAGAAAAACCGGCTGGCCGAACTCGATGCCGAAGCGGTTCATGCCACGCGCATCCTGCGCGAAGCCGAACAGGCGCTTGCGCAGGCCGAACAGGCGCTTGCCCAGGCGAGCGAGGCCGAACGCAATGCCCGACAGGCCGGGCGCGACGCCCAGCATGGGCTGGATGCTGCCCGCAATACGCTGGCTGAGGCCGAAAAAGCCGGCGGCGAACTGTCGAGCCGGCGTGCAGCACTTGACGAGGCGCGCGCGCGTATCGTCGACAGCCATGAGGAGACGGCGGCGGCATTCGTCGAGGCGGAAATGCTGCTGCAAGACGCTCCCGATCTCGGCGATCTGCAACTGCAGCTCGAGCAGTCGGCGGCCAACGTCGCCCGCGACCGCGCCGCCCTTGCCGATGCGCGTGCCGTTCACGAGGGCCTGAGGCGAGAAGCCGAGGCACGTGCGCGCCGGCTCGACGCGATCGGCGCGGAACGGCGCAATTGGGTGGAGCGCGCCGAAAACGCCTCGACGCAGATCGCGGCACTCGGCGAACGCAAGGCAGAGGCTGAGGCCGAGCGCGAGCAACTGGCCGACGCACCCGACGAGATCGACGGCAAACGGCGCGCCCTGCTGTCGCAACTCGCCGAGGCCGAAAGCCTGCGAAAAGCTGCAGGTGACCGCTTGCAGGAAGCGGAGAACCGGCAGTCCGAGCTGGACAAGGCTGCGACCGCTGCCATTCAGTCGCTCGCCGAAGCGCGCGAAACGCGTGTTCGCGCCGAAGAGCGGCTGACCGCCGCCGACGAGCGTCGGCTGGAAGTCGAGGCGCGCATCCAGGAAACGCTGAACACGCCGCCGCATCTGGTGATCCGCCACACTGGCCTCGAACCCGACAGCCCGATGCCCGAAATGGCCGAGATCGAGCGTCAGCTCGACCGGCTGAAGGTTGAGCGCGAACGGTTGGGCGCCGTCAATTTGCGCGCCGAGGAAGAGCAGAAGGAACTATCGGACCGGCTGGAGACCATCGTCTCCGAGCGCGACGACATCATCGAGGCGATCCGCAAGCTGCGGCAGGCGATCCACAGCCTGAACCGCGAAGGCCGCGAGCGGCTGCTCGCCGCCTTCGCGGTGGTCAACGGCCATTTTCAGCGGCTGTTTTCGCATTTGTTCGGCGGCGGCACCGCCGAGCTGCAACTGATCGAGTCCGACGATCCGCTCGAAGCCGGGCTCGAGATCCTGGCGCGCCCGCCCGGCAAGAAACCGCAGACGATGACGCTGCTGTCCGGCGGTGAGCAGGCATTGACGGCGATGTCGCTGATCTTCGCCGTGTTCCTGACCAACCCGGCGCCGATCTGCGTGCTCGACGAAGTCGACGCCCCGCTCGACGACCACAATGTCGAACGCTTCTGCAATCTGATGGACGAAATGGCCGCAACCACCGAAACGCGCTTCGTCATCATCACACACAACCCGATCACCATGGCGCGCATGGACCGGCTGTTCGGGGTAACCATGGCCGAGCAAGGCGTCAGCCAACTGGTGTCGGTCGACCTGCAGGCTGCCGAAGCCATGCGCGAGGCAAGCTGAAGCATCAGCTTAGTGGTGGTCTCCACCTCGGCTTTCGACTATAGCACGACGAAATGGGCTGGATCTGCCTCTCCAGATACCCGCCCGGCTGTGCGCGTGGAGAAGCTTGTTGCCTATACTTGTCACCGGAGCCGCGGGGTTCATTGGCAGTCATGTTTGCCACCATCTGCTCAACCGGGGAGAAGCGGTCGTCGGCGTCGACAACATGAACGACTATTACGACCTGGCGCTCAAAAAGGGGCGGCTTGCCCGCCTTCTGCCCCGTAAGGATTTTTCGTTCCACCAGATCGATATTGCCGAACAGGGCGCGCTTGCGGCCGCTTTGGCCGGGAAAGGCATCGTCAGGATCGTGCATCTCGCAGCGCAGGCCGGCGTGCGTCACTCACTCGACAATCCACGGCTCTATATCCGTTCCAATGTCATGGGCCACCTCGAAGTGCTCGAATTCTGTCGCGCCGAACCGGCATTCGAGCATCTGGTCTATGCCTCGTCGAGCTCGGTCTATGGTGGCAACCGCAGCGTGCCGTTCAGCGAGGCCGATCAGGTCGACAAGCCCGTCTCGCTTTACGCCGCCACCAAGAAAACCGATGAACTGATGAGCCACACCTACGCCCATCTGTTCGGCATACCGCAGACCGGCCTGCGGTTTTTCACGGTCTATGGTCCCTGGGGCCGCCCCGACATGGCCTATTGGATGTTCAGCAAGGCGATGCTCGAGGGCAATCCGATCCGGGTCTTCAACAATGGCGAAATGTGGCGCGATTTCACCTACATAGACGATGTTGTGAAGGCGGTTGTCGCTGTGCTCGACAAGCCCCCCACGGACGTTCCGCCGAACAGGCTTTACAATGTCGGCAACAACCGGCCGGTGCGGCTGGGCGACTTCATCGACATTCTGGAAAGGCTGCTCGGGGTCAAGGCAATCCGCCACAACGAGCCGATGCAGGCGAGCGACGTCGAGAAGACTTATGCTGACATGACCGCGCTGGAGCGGGATTTCGGCTTTAGGCCTAGCGTTTCGATAGAGGACGGGCTGAAGAAGTTTGTCGATTGGTACCGGCCGTACTCGAAGCAGTAATTTGCACCGCTCGCTGTGACATCTCCTATCTCGATGCGAACCGATATCACTGGCATTCGGCCCAAATCCGCAACTGATCCGGCGCGAAGCTTTGAAGAACCTGGCCCATGGGCTCGTGCGACAGTAGCTCACCATCAAGCGTGACCTGGAGTGGGTACAAGTCGGACTGCAAAAAGCATCATACTGTCCTAACATCCTGTTAACCACATGCTCGCTGAAAAGTATCTGATTAACCTTTGAGGCGCTTATGAACGCTATGTTCTGTGGCTTGCTGTTCAGTATGAGCTGTGTAGATGTGCGGATTCGGGGGCTATTTCGGTTCAGTCCGGGATGCGGAAGCTTTGCTTGCGCGCATGACGTCTGCGATCGCCCATCGCGGGCCGGATGAACAAGGGAAATTCGTAGCGCCCGAAGCTGGACTTGGGCATGCGCGGCTGTCGGTGATCGGGATTGGTGATGGCCAGCAACCGATGTCCGACGAGACCGGCAATTTGACGATTGCGTTCAACGGCGAGATTTTCAATTACGTGGAATTGCGCGAAGGACTGCTGGCCAAGGGCCGACGCTTCCGCACGTCGAGCGACACAGAAGTTCTCCTGCAGCTGTATGACGAGATGGGCGAGGACTGCCTGTCGCTCCTGAACGGTGATTTCGCCTTCGCGATATGGGATAATCGGCGTCGGCGGATGGTGCTTGCAAGAGACCGCATGGGTGTTCGGCCGCTGTTCTACACCAGCAGGGACGGGGTGCTCTACTTTGCGTCGGAGATAAAAGCCCTGCTGAAGGTGCCCGGCGTCTCGGCCGAAATCGATCAGATCGCACTCGACCAGATCTTTACGCTGTGGGCGCCGATCGCTCCACGCACGGCTTTCCGCAACATCCACGAGCTGGAGCCGGGAAGCGTGATGATCGCGACACTGGGGCAAGTCACGGTCAAACCATATTGGCACCTAGACTACCCGTATCTCGACGCGCCATCAAAAATTAGCAATGAGGACGATGCGGCCGAAGAACTGCAGGCCCTTTTGACCGACGCGGTGAAGCTTCGCATGCGCGCCGACGTTCCGGTCGGTTCTTACCTTTCGGGCGGGCTCGATTCATCCCTCGTTTCGGCAATCGCGGCCGGCATGACTCCTCTTAAGCTGCAGACATTTTCCGTGACGTTCGACAGCGCCGAGCATGACGAAAGCGCCTTTCAGACCGAAATGGCGTTGGCGCTTGGCACCTATCATCGAACCATCGCCTGCCGTGCCGGCGATATCGCCGGTGTGTTTCCCGAAGTCATCCGCTTTGCCGAACGGCCGATCATCCGCACCGCCCCCGCCCCCCTCTATCAACTGTCCGGCCTCGTTCGCCAGGCCGGTTTGAAAGTGGTGCTGACAGGCGAAGGCGCCGACGAGGTCTTTGCCGGCTATGATGTCTTCAAGGAAGCGCGGGTTCGCCGTTTCTGCGGACGACAGCCGGCATCGCGCAGCAGGCCACAGCTGTTCCGCAAGCTTTATCCCTATCTGCCGGGGCTGCAACAGCAGTCCGTGGAGTACCTGGCTGCGTTCTTCGGCACCGGCAGCGCTGCCCTGGACGATCCGCTGTTCTCGCATCGGCCGCGTTTCAAGACCACATCAGCGGCGAAGATGTTCTTTTCCGGTGACCTGCGCGCGACATTGAAGGGCTATGACGCAGCCGAGGAACTGGCCAGCCGGTTGCCTGAGGCGTTTTCCCGGTGGCATCCGCTGCATCAGGGGCAATATCTCGAAACCCGCTTTCTCCTGCCGGGCTACATCCTCTCGAGCCAGGGCGACCGGATGGCCATGGCGCACGGTATTGAAGGGCGTTTCCCCTTCCTCGATCATCGTTTGGTGGAGTTTGCAGCAAGACTTCCGCCGGAAATGAAGCTGAAGGGACTGGTGGAAAAACACATACTGCGCAAAGTTGCCAAGCACTTGCTCCCGACGGCCATCGGGGAGCGCACCAAACAGCCTTACCGGGCGCCGGAAGCCCGCTCCTTCGTTGGAGCCGGAGAACTGGACTACGTGCGCGACTCGCTCAGCGAGGCGAGCATCGCCGCCGGAGGACTATTCAACGCCAAGGCGGTGGCGAACCTGCACGAGAAATGCCGCTTGCAGCCAGCGTCCGGGTTCCGCGACAATGCTGCCTTCGTCGGCATTTTGTCGACCCAACTGTGGCAGAAGATTTTCACCGGCCAAAAGGTCGGTACAGCACGAGCGGCCTGAGAAATCGAGGGAAGAAAACATCATGGTAACAATCAAGGACAAGGTCAAAACCTTTATCGTCGACAACTTCCTGTTCGGCGACTCGTCCTACGAGCTTGCAGACACGGCATCACTGATCGAGAACGACATCATCGACTCGACGGCCGTGCTGGAACTCGTAGCTTTCATTGAGGATGATTTCGGCATCGCGATGGTCGATACCGACATCGTACCGGCCAATCTGGATTCGATTGACCGTATCTCCGCCTTCATCAAGGCGAAAGCAGAAGCGCTGGCAGCGTAGGCGCAATTGGCGAGGAGCGTCCGTGCGGATCGAACATTTTCTGGCTGCCAAGGCCGCTGCCCATCCAGCCAAAACGGCATTGATCACCGAGCACAAAAGGCTGTGTTACGAAGAGCTGGACGATCTCTCAAGCCGCCTGGCCGCCGCCCTTTTCACGAATGGCGTCAGGCGCGACGACCGCGTCCTGATCTTCATGGACAATTGCTGGGAGGCTGCGGTTTCGATTTTCGCAGTTCTTAAGGCAGGCGCGACTTTCAGTCCGATCAACGCATCTACCAAGGCCGAAAAGCTTGCCTACATCATCGCCGATTGCGACGCAGCTGCGATCCTTACGCAAGCAAAACTGATGCCCTTGGTCGCCGAGGCGTCCGGATCCTCCGGCAAGACCGGCATCTTCGTGGCTTCCACCCTTGGTGCGGATAACCAATGCCCGGCAGGCGCCACATCCCTGGCGGATTGCTTGACGTTCCAAGCCAGGGAGATTGACCACCGCGGCATTGACGTCGATCTTGCGATGTTGATCTACACCTCGGGCTCGACCGGCCGGCCCAAGGGCGTGATGATGACGCACCGCAATTGCGACGCGGCGGCCGACTCAATCACCACCTATCTGCGCAATTCGCCGGACGACATCATCTTGAATGTTCTGCCCCTGGCTTTCGACTACGGGCTCTATCAGTTGCTGATGGCTGTCAGGCTCGGCGCCACGCTCGTGCTCGAGAAGTCCTTCGCTTTTCCCCAGGCGGTCTTTGAACGTATCCGCCAGGAAGGCGTCACCGGTCTTCCGCTCGTGCCCACGATGGCAGCGATGATCCTGCAGATGCGTGACCTGGCGCCGGGCTTCCTGCCCAGCCTTCGCTATATTTCCAACACGGCGGCTGCCTTGCCGCCGGCTCACATAGAACGCCTGCGGTTTCTTTTCCCCGATGTCAGGCTCTATTCGATGTATGGCCTGACGGAATGCAAGCGCTGCACCTATCTGCCACCCGAGGAACTCGACCACCGGCCGGGGTCGGTCGGGATAGCCATTCCGAACACCGAGGCCTTTGTCGTCGACGACTACGGGCAACGAGTGCCGCCGGGCGTAGCAGGTGAGTTGGTCATTCGCGGGCCGCACGTCATGCAGGGTTATTGGCGAAACGAAGCTGCGACGGCACAAGCCCTTCGCCCAGGTCCGAATCCTTGGGAGATGGTTCTCTACACCGGCGATCTGTTCCGGGCCGACGAGGAAGGCTTTCTTTATTTCGTCGGCCGCAAGGACGACATCATAAAGTCGCGGGGGGAGAAAGTCGCGCCCAAGGAAGTGGAAGCCGTGCTTCACGCGCATCCGGGCATCGCGGAAGCAGTGGTTGTCGGTGTGCCGGATCCCGTGCTCGGGCATGCGATCGGTGCACTCATCGTACGGTCCGACCCGGCGCTTAGCGAAAAGGATATCATTCGTCATTGTGCACGCCACCTTGAGGACTTTATGGTCCCCAGGGTCATCGAGTTCCGCCGGGAACTGCCGAAGACCGATACCGGCAAGGTCAGTCGTCGGCTTGCGGCAGAAACCATGGAGGCCGCTCAATGAATGTTCGCCCCGCCAAGGACGCGCGGACCTTTCTGGCGCAGGCTCTGGCGATCGACCTGGCCGCCGAAACGGACCGTGTCGTAACGGCTTTGCGTCAGCAGTTGCGCGGGTTTCGCAAGCGGGGCCTTGTGCTCGGTCTTTCGGGCGGGATCGATTCGAGCGTGTCGGTCGCGTTGGCCGCGCGAGCCGTCGGACCGCGGAATGTGCTTTGCCTGTTCATGCCGGAAAGCGATTCCGATCCCGAAAGTCTGCGGCTCGGCCGCCTCGTCGCCGAAACTTTTGGCGTCGAGGCTATCGTAGAGGATATCGGGCCGACCCTGAGCGCGATGGGCTGCTACCAGCGTCGCGACGCCTTTATCCGCGAATTGGTCCCGGAATACGCCGAAGGCTGGGCCTCGAAGATCGTGATCGCGAACGCCCTCGAGGGCAAGGGCTACAATATCTCATCCCTGGTGGTGCAGGATCCGGAAGGCAAGCAGACGAAACTGAGAATGCCGTTGCCTGTCTATCTTGGTATCGTCGCCGCCACCAACATGAAACAGCGCACCCGCAAGCAGATCGAATACTATCACGCCGACCGCTTGAACTTCGCCGTCCTTGGAACGCCGAACCGGCTGGAATACGATCAGGGTTTCTTCGTGAAGAACGGTGACGGCGCAGCGGACGTCAAGCCGATCGCGCACCTCTATAAAACGCAGGTCTATGCGCTGGCGGCCCATCTCGGTGTTCCGGAGGAAATCCGGAACCGGCCGCCGACCACCGATACCTACTCGCTGGCGCAGACCCAGGAGGAGTTCTACTTCTCGCTTCCTTATGACCGTATGGATATTTGCCTTTACGGCCTCAACAACGGCGTGGCGGCTGAGCTGGTGGGGCAGGCGGCGGGGTTGGCCGCCTCACAAGTGGAACGCGTCTGGGCCGATATCATCGCCAAACGCAAGGCGACGCGTTATCTGCACCAGCGTCCGCAACTCGTTGATGAAGTCGAGGAAATCGGCACCTGAACCGCCTCGAAACCGGGCCACGGATGGACGGTTCGATTTGAACGTGTCCCGACTCTAGCTGAAACGGCTCCCGATCAGCCGGCTCCACTGCTCGCCCGCAAGACCGTTCAGGAAGACTTGCGAGTTCTTCATGGCGTCCAACAGCTCTGGATCACGTGAATGCACCACCGTTGAGGCAACGGTCAGGAAAGCGATGCGTCGTCCAAGCATCGCCTCCAGAAGTGCAGGTTGAACACGTCCGCGCAGGCCGCTGACGCCGCGCGCGGCGGCATGATCGATAAGGCAGTCTATCACCGAGCCCGCCTGGCCGGGGAGGGCGAGGATCTGCAGCACGCGACCAATTTGATACTTCCGTGCGTAATAGGCGAAAGCGCCGACATTGTTGCCGACTGGCGATGTCACGCAACCGAAGACAAGCTCGCCTAAATCCGGCTTCTGTGCCGCATCGGTCAGGATGTGGTCGAGTTGGCCTTCCGTCCAATCCGGGCGCAGGGCGAATTGAGCGGTAAACGGCTCGATGAGCTTGGCAAATGTGTGGCTGTCGATTTCGGATATCCGAAATGCTCCGTGGCCTGCCCCTTCCACCGCCACACCTGACCAGCGTCGTTCGCTGGGCGTCATCCTCCTGCAATAAAATCGGTCGACGGCACGCGCCAACGGATTGAGCATTCGGGCAAGCGTCAGGCGATTGGCGGAAAGGCTGAGCATGAAGGCCGCGGGGCGCATCACGCGGACCCAGTCAAGGCTGTATTGCGGCAGGACCGCGCCGCGCAGCCGGGTCCACAATTTCACGGAGATATCGTTGGCCGTCTCGCTGAAGGAGATGTCCTGCGGACCATCAAGGTATGCTTTCAGCAAGCGGGCGCCGGCCAGCGGATCGTGCTCATGGTCCTCGACCATGAGCGAGCTACAGATGGCGGCGCGTAGTTGTCGGCCGTTGAACGTCATCGGCAGCACGTGGACACCGACAAATCCGGAGACGCGACCGGCGTCGTTGACATGGACAAGCGACCGGAGGTCGCCGCCGCAACCGGGCGCATCCAGATAAAACCGTCTCATGTATTCGACGAGAGAGGCCGGCGCTTTCGTCCCTTCCTTCAGCAGCACGCGCTGAAACATGTCCGCGACTGCCGGGAGGTCGGCGCCTTGCAAGGCGCGAATGATGCTCAAGCCCGGCTCCCGGCACCGAAGTCCCGTCCGCCGAGCTTCCGGGCCAAGGCGACACGAGGCACGAGAACATCGGACGCGAGTTCCAACTCGACGCCCATGAAGCCGTGCAACCTCGACCAGTTGCGGTCGCCCCGGTGACTGAACGGAGTGCTGAATTGCTGCGGCAAGGTGGACCCTTTGCTTGACCGACGAAAACCGGCGTCATTGCTGCTAGCAGATTCAGGTAAACCGATATTAAAGTCGTTGCTTTGAATGGTAGCGAACCAGGTTGTCCGGCCTCATACCTGGACATCAGTAATTTTGGTTCCCGGCGGACTCTACACGACCAGCGGCATGAGTTGCGTGCTCCGCGTCGAACCGTTTCGGCTGGCCAAAGTTTCGTGTGGCGGCTCTTGACTGGGGGCGCGGGCGTAATACGGTGAGACAAATACCGGCTCTGGCCGCCGGGCGGCAAGAATGCCTCGTATGCCTCGCCTTGCGGCGGTGGCTGCGGGGCATTGTCATTTTGAGGCTTTGCTTGAAACGGCATATCGAGATCGGCATTCTCTATTCGCGGTCCGGCAACTACCGGCTGGTGTCCGAATCCTGCCGTGCGGGCGCGATGAACGCCATCGCCGACGTCAACGCCGATCCCGTTGTCCCCTTCGAATTCATCCCGGTCGAGCGCGACCCGCAGGGCAACATCGATCGGTATGCAAGCGGCTGCGCGGACATTCTCGCCAACAGCGGCGCGCGTCACATCATTGGCTGCGTCACCTCGTGGAGCCGCAAGGAGGTCATTCCAATCCTGGAAAGGGCAGGCGGCACGCTGTGGTATGCCTGCCCGTACGAGGGCTTCGAAGCCAATGAGCATGTCGTCTACACCCACGCCTGCCCCAATCAGCATCTGGTACCGCTACTTGCCTATGTCGTGCCTCGTTTCGGCGCCGACGGCTTCCTGCTCGGTTCCAACTACATCTGGGGTTGGGAGACCAACCGTGTGGCGCGCGACCTGATTGCGGACGCCGGCGGCAAGGTGCTGGGCGAACGCTATCTGCCGCTTGGCGAGGTCGATGTTGCGAGGCTGATCGCGGAGGTACAGGCGACGAGACCTGATTTCATTCTGAACAATCTCATCGGCCCTTCTTCCTATGCGTTTATCGCCGCCTATGCCGAGCTTGGCCGGCGCGACCCGCATTTCAGGCCGGAGCGTTGCCCGATCCTGTCCTGCAATCTCACGGAATGCGAATTGCCGGCGCTCAACGGGGCAGGGGATGGTCATCTTTCCGTTGGGCCCTATTTTCACGACACCTCGGGGGCGGATCGCGGAGCGGCTTCAGTGTCTTCCGTCATGCCTGCCTCATCCTTCGAGGCGGCGGCTTATGCCTCGGTGCGCACGCTCGCCGAGATCCTCACCCGCAACCCCGGTGCACAATGGACGGACCTGCCCAAGGTCTTTGCCGGAACATCATTTCGAACACCGCTGGGCGACATCGCCATCGATCCGCAAACCCAGCACGCTACCTTGCCGGTGCAGATCGGACGTATCGATGGGACATCGTTCAAAACGGTCACGCTGACGAAGGGCGTGGCACCCGATCCCTACCTTTCCCGCTATGACCGGACGGAGACGTTCGGGCGGGCACGCCTGCGGGTGGTGTCGTGAGCAAGATGGCGCGTATCCCGAACCTTGGAGGCGCCAGGGCTTTTGTCCTGCATCGTCCACATCCGACCGTGCAGGCGATCACAAGGCAATTGTCGGCCATCGGCCTTGAGGCGATTGGCTTCTGGCCGGAACTGCCGGCCGAAGCCTTGGCGGCGGACTTCGTTTTCTTCGACGTAGACCTCGGCTTTGACGAGCAATTTCCGTGGAAGCCGGGCGAGGCACCGATGCCGCTGATAGCGCTGATCGGCTCCGAGGCGCCGGGGCGTGTCGAATGGGCACTGTCGCACAAGGCCGATGCCCAATTGCTGAAACCGGTCGGCAACGCCGGCGTCTATAGCGCGCTTTTGATCGCAAGGCAGAGTTTCGAGGCGCGCAAGCTTCTGGCCAGCGAGATCGCCTCGCTTCGTCAGCGGGTCGCGGAGCGCCAGACCATCGTACGCGCGGTGGAGGTCTTGTCGAAGGGCGCCGAGGACGGCCGTGCCTATGCGCAGCTCCGCTCGCTGGCGATGAGCTGGCAAATCAGCGTCGAGGACGCCGCGCGCCGGATCGTGGCGATGACACAAGAAGAAGGCGACGATGACCAATCCGATCGCGCCTGAACTTTCAGCCGCCGGGCGTATGCCAGCCAAGCCTCGCGCCGGCGTCTGGCGACGTCTGCTAAAACGGCCTCTCGCTTTGTTCGGCCTCGGGATTGTTGCCCTTGTCTTGGCCGGCGCCATTCTTGCACCGTGGCTGACAGGCTACGATCCGAACGAGCAGATGTTTGACGGGCTCACGCTTGAAGGCGCGCCACTGCCGCCTGGAGTCCAATTCTGGCTAGGCACCGACCTGCTTGGCCGCGACCTGCTGACCCGTCTCCTCTTCGGCGCGCGCACGTCGCTGATCATCGGCATAGTCGCCAACGGCGTGGCGCTTCTGATCGGCACGCTGGTCGGCATCATGGCCGGCTATTTCCGCGGCTGGATCGGCAGCGCGCTTATGCGCTTCACCGATTTGATGATGGCTTTCCCGGCGCTGCTGCTCGCCATCTGCCTGGCGGCGGTACTCCAGCCGAGCCTGTGGATCGTCGCCATGGTGATCGCATTGGTGAACTGGGTGCAGACCGCCCGCGTCATCTACACCGAGACAAGTTCGCTCGCCGAGCGCGAGTTCATCGATGCCGAGCGCACTATCGGCGCAAGCGCCCCACGCATCCTGTTCCGTCATATCCTGCCGCACCTTTTGCCGACGATCATCGTCTGGGGCACGCTCGGCATCTCGACCACTGTGCTTCTGGAAGCGACGCTCAGCTATCTCGGTATCGGCGTGCAACCGCCGACTGCTTCCTGGGGCAACATCATCTTCGAAAACCAGACCTATTTCCAGGCAGCGCCCTGGCTGGTTTTCTTTCCGGGTGCGGCGATCCTGGCGCTGGCGTTGGCCTTTAACCTGGTCGGCGATGCGCTGCGCGACATCCTCGATCCGACGCAAAGGGGGCGGGCATGATCGCCTATCTCGGCCGCCGCGTTGTCCAGGCCGTGCTCATCTTGCTCGGCGTCTCTCTGATCACCTTTGCGCTGCTCTATCTGCTGCCCGCCGATCCCGTCCGCCAGATCGCCGGCCGCAGCGCCACGCCCGAGACGGTCGAGAACATCCGCCGGCAGCTCGGCCTCGACCAGCCCTTTGTCGTCCAGTATTGGCACTATCTGATCAGCCTGCTCAGCGGCGATCTGGGGCGCTCCTACATTCAGCGCTCGGAGGTCACGGAGCTTATCGTCTCGCGTCTGCCGGCAAGCCTGCTGCTGATGGTCGGCGCCATTGCTTGCGAAGTCGTGATCGGGCTGACGATGGGCCTCATCGCCGCCGTCAAGCGTGGCACCGCCACCGACCAGTCGCTGATGGTCGCCTCCTTCGTCGGTGTTTCGGCGCCGCAATTCGTCGTGGGCCTGCTGCTGCTTTATGTATTCGCGGTGCGGCTCGGCTGGTTCCCGATCGGCGGTTACGGCACCTGGCGCCATCTGGTGCTGCCATCGCTGACCATGGGAATTCTCGGCGCCGGCTGGTACGCCCGCATGATGCGCTCGTCGATGATCGACGTGCTGCGCCAGGATTACGTGCGTACCGCGCGTGCCAAGGGTCTTGCACGCAGCGCCATTATCTTCCGGCACGCGCTGCCCAACGCCATCCTGCCGGTCATTGCCATGATCGGCATCGACATCGGCATCTTCATGGGCGGCATCGTGGTTGTCGAAAGCGTGTTCGGCTGGCCAGGCATCGGCCAGCTAGCCTGGCAGGCCATTCAGCGCATCGACATTCCGATCATCATGGGGGTCACCCTGGTTTCGGCCTTTGCCATCGTGCTCGGCAATCTCCTGGCCGACACTGTCGCACCGTTCATCGATCCACGCATCAAGCTCAGATGAAAACCAAGAACACCAGAGAAAGGGAACATGACATGAGAAAATATCTGATATCGACCGTGGCGGCATCGGCGCTTGCGCTGGTGCTTGGCATGACGAGCGTACGCGCCGAAGACGCCGTCGATCCGAATGCCAAGCAGGGCGGCGCGATCACCATCACCTACAAGGACGACGTCGCTACGCTCGATCCGGCCATCGGCTATGACTGGCAGAACTGGTCGATGATCAAGAGCCTGTTCGACGGGCTGATGGACTACGAGCCGGGCACCACCAACCTGCGGCCCGACCTTGCCGAGAGCTACGAGATTGCGCCCGACGGCAAGACCTTCACCTTCAAGCTGCGCCAAGGAGTGAAGTTCCACAATGGCCGCGAGATGACCGCCGACGACGTGAAATATTCTCTCGACCGGGTCACCAATCCAAAGACACAGAGCCCTGGTGCCGGCTTCTTCGGGTCGATCAAAGGCTATGACGATGTCGCTGCCGGCAAGGCGGAAAGCCTGGCCGGCATAACCGTCGTCGATCCCTACACGATCAAGTTCGAGCTGACCCGGCCCGACGCCACCTTCCTGCATGTCATGGCGATCAACTTCTCGCACGTCGTGCCGAAGGAAGAGGTCGAAAAATACGGCGCGGACTTCGGCAAGCACCCGGTCGGAACCGGCGCCTTCAAGCTCGCCGAATGGACGCTCGGCCAGCGCGTGGTCTTCGAGCGCAACCCGGACTACTGGCACAAGGACCTGCCGCATCTCGACAAGATCACCTTTGAGATCGGCCAGGAGCCGATAGTGGCGCTGCTGCGGCTGCAGAAAGGCGAGATCGACGTTCCCGGCGACGGCATTCCGCCAGCGAAATTCCAGGAGGTGATGGCCGATCCCGAGCAGAAGGCCCGTGTCGTCGAGGGCGGCCAGTTGCACACCGGCTATATCACCATGAATACCACCATGGCGCCGTTCGACAATCTGAAGGTGCGGCAGGCGGTCAACATGGCGATCAACAAGGACCGCATCGTCCAGCTGATCAACAACCGTGCGGTGCCGGCCAATCAGCCATTGCCGCCGTCGATGCCTGGCTACGACAAAGAATTCAAGGGCTATCCCTATGACGTAGCCAAGGCCAAGGCCTTGCTTGCCGAGGCGGGGCATCCCGGTGGTTTTGACACGCAGCTGTTTGCAATGAATACCGATCCCAACCCGCGTATCGCGCAGGCCATCCAGCAGGATCTGGCGGCGGTCGGCATTAAGGCCAGCATCCAGTCGCTCGCGCAGGCCAACGTCATCGCCGCCGGCGGCGACAAGGCCGGTGCGCCGATGATCTGGTCCGGCGGCATGGCCTGGATCGCCGACTTCCCCGATCCGTCGAACTTCTACGGCCCGATCCTCGGCTGCGCTGGTGCCGTCCCGGGCGGCTGGAACTGGTCGTGGTATTGCAACAAGGAGCTCGACGCCAAGGCGGCCGAAGCCGACTCCATCGTCGACCCGGCCAAGGCTGGCGAACGCGCCAAGATGTGGAGCGAGATCTACGGCAAGATCATGGACGACGCGCCCTGGGCACCGGTGTTCAACGAGCAGCGTTTCACCATGAAATCAACCCGCATGGGTGGCGCGGACAACCTCTATGTCGACCCGGTCCACATCCCGATCAACTACGACAATGTGTATGTGACCGATGTGCAATAACTGCGACTACACCATCCACGGGCGCCACCATCATTTCGGCTGGGACAATTCCTTTGTCCCGGCCGAACGGGTGGCGCCAGGGTCGACGATCGAGTTCCAGTGCCTGGACTCGTCCGGCGGGCAGCTGACGATGGAGAGCACCGTTGACGACGTTGCTTTGCTCGATTTTGCCAAGGTGAACCCGGTCACTGGGCCAATCTATGTCGACGGGGCAGAGCCGGGCGATGCCCTGAAAATCACCATCGAGGCGTTCAAGCCGTCCGGCTTCGGTTGGACAGCGAATATCCCGGGATTCGGTCTGTTGGCGGATGACTTCACTCAACCGGCACTGAATATCTGGAAGTACGACGCCGCCTCGCTCGAACCGGCGCTGTTCGGCAAGAGCGGCTGGGTGCCGCTCAAGCCCTTCGCCGGCACCATCGGCAATGCCCCGGCTGAGCCGGGTCTGCATTCGGTGGTCCCGCCGCGGCGGGTGGGCGGCAATCTGGACATCCGTGATCTCGCTGCCGGCACGGTGCTCTACCTGCCCGTAGAGGTCGCGGGAGCGTTGTTCTCGGTCGGTGACACGCACGCCGCGCAAGGCGACGGCGAGGTCTGCGGCACGGCCATCGAGAGCCCCATGAACGCCGTGCTGACGCTCGATCTGGTCAAGGATGCCCGGCTGCGGACGCCGCGTTTCACGACGCCCGGTCCGGTGTCGCGACATCTCGACGCCAAGGGCTATGAGGTGACAACCGGTATCGGGCCGGATCTGATGGACGGCGCCAGGAGCGCCGTCTCGCAGATGATAGACCTGCTCTCCGGCCGCTACGGTATGGATCCGGTAGACGCCTATATGCTTGTGTCGGTTTGCGGCGACCTGCGCATCAGCGAGATCGTTGACATGCCCAACTGGGTGGTTTCTTTCTACTTCCCGCGCTGCGTCTTTGAATGAAGGTGGAGGACATCAAACGATCCGGGCAGGCCGCCGCGGAGAGTGGCTCTGTCAGGCCGGTACTCAGCGTCTCAGGTCTGAGCGTCGCCGTGCGCGGCGAAGAGGGCGACCGCGACGTCGTTTCCGACCTGACATTCGACCTGATGCGCGGCGAAACGCTTTGCATCGCCGGCGAGTCCGGTTCCGGCAAGTCGATGACGGCGCTGGCCATCATGGGCTTGCTGCCGCAGCCGGCGGCACGCATCAGATCAGGCTCCATCCGGCTCGGCGATCAGGATCTCGCGGCTCTTAGCGAGAGTGGTATGCGCCGCATCCGCGGCGACCGCATTGCCATGATCTTTCAGGAACCGATGACATCGCTCAATCCGGTTCTTTCCATCGGCCGGCAGCTCACGGAGGCGATCGCGGCACACACCTCGCGGTCGCGCTCCAACTCGCGGCTGAGGGCGCTCGAGGCGCTGAAGGCAGTCCGAATTCCGGATGCCGAACGGCGGCTCGAGCACTATCCGCACGAACTCTCAGGCGGCATGCGCCAGCGCGTGATGATTGCCATGGCTCTGGCCCTGAATCCGGATGTGCTGATCGCCGATGAACCGACGACCGCCCTCGACGTCACCGTTCAGGGCGAGGTGCTGGAGTTGCTGCGTGACCTGCAGCGCGAGCACGGCACCAGTGTTATCCTGATCACGCACGACATGGGTGTCGTCGCCGAGATGGCGGACCGCGTTATCATCATGCGCGATGGCCGGATGGTCGAGCAGGGCAGCGCGACCGACATCTTCACCCGCCCGCAGGCAGATTATACGCGCGAGCTT
This sequence comes from Mesorhizobium sp. M1399, assembly GCF_040317735.1. Lineage (NCBI taxonomy): Bacteria > Pseudomonadati > Pseudomonadota > Alphaproteobacteria > Hyphomicrobiales > Phyllobacteriaceae > Mesorhizobium > Mesorhizobium sp. M1399. The sequence goes on along the minus strand of NZ_JAMYKZ010000011.1, from coordinate 239,820 downwards.
CTGGCCGCCGTGCCACGCATCGGCGGCGGACGGCCGGCCGAAGACCGACAAGACGCCGCCCACATGCCGGCCGAGCTTGTATCCGTCAGCGATCTTCACGTCCGCTTCGACCTGCGCGGCGGCTTCTTCGGTCGCGTTGACCGCAGGGTGCACGCGGTCGAGGGCGTCAGTTTCTCGATCGCGCCGCACGAAACGCTGTCGCTGGTCGGCGAATCGGGCTGCGGCAAGTCGACGACGGCCAAGGCGATCGCCGGGCTGGTGCCCTACACCGGCAGCATTTCAATCGGCAGCCACGACTTGTCGGCGCTCAGCCGCAAGGAGCGCAAGGCTGTACGCCGCAATGTGCAGATGATCTTTCAGGATCCCTTCGCGTCCCTCGACCCGCGCATGCGAGTAGGCGATCTCGTCGCCGAGCCTCTGCTGATCCACGGCCTCGGCGACAAAGAGCAACGGCACGCCCAGATCGCCGCACTGTTCGAACGCGTCGGCCTCTCCGCTGACCAGATGGAGCGCTATCCCCACGAATTCTCCGGCGGGCAGCGCCAGCGAATCTGCGTTGCACGGGCGCTGGCGCTGCGACCAAAGCTGATCATTGCCGACGAGAGCGTCTCTGCTCTCGATGTGTCGGTGCAGGCGCGCGTGTTAAGATTGCTGAAGGAACTGCAGCGCGAATTCGGCGTCGCATATCTCTTCATCTCGCACGACATGGCGGTGGTAGAGAACATCTCCGATCGCGTGGCGGTAATGTATCTGGGGCAGATCGTCGAGATGGGCACCCGCGACCAGATTTTCTCCAACCCGCGCCATCCTTACACAAAGCGGCTGATCGAAGCCGTTCCGGTTCCCGATCCAGGCCGGCGCCGCGCCCGGTTCGCCCGTTTGGACAGCGAAATTCCAAGCGCTGTGCGGCGCATCGGTGACGAGCCCCGGAAACTCAAGCTTGAAGATGTTGGCGACGGCCACCTCGTCGCCACTTGATCAGCTTAGGCCGCCTCGTCCAGCCAATCCGCAGACGCTCGGGGACAGCAGCATATGTGATGCTCGGGCGGCAGGATGTGATCGGTGATGGCGCTGCCGCGGCAGCGCCAATCGGCGATGCCGAGTTGGCAAGATCGCCAGTTTACATCTGACATGTTAGCGTGCTAACGCTACGTGCACATTGATTTCAACGGAGATCGCATTGGCTTCCCGCTTTGGTCTTTCGGTTGCCTTAGCCACACCCTTCGACCCGTCGGGGCAGATAGCGCTCGCGCCGATGATCGCGCACGCCCGAGCCTGCCTTGGCGCCGGCTGCAGCAGCGCGACGCTGTTCGGCACCACCGGGGAAGGAGCCTCGGTGGGCACCGACGAGCGGCGGATCGTCACCGAAGCCATGTTGGCGGCCGGTATACCGGCACATCAGCTCGTCGCCGGCGTGCTGGTCGATGCAATCGAAGATGCCGCCGATCAGGCTCGGCACGCTTTGCAGCGCGGCGTTCGCAACATTCTGCTCGCTCCGCCGAGCTACTTCAAGAATGTCGGCGAGAACGGGCTGTTCGGATGGTTTTCCGCCGTCTTCGCCGCACTCGGCCCGCTGGCGCGTGATGTGCTCCTCTATAACATCCCCTCTGTCACCATGGTGCCGCTCCCGCTTGGGCTGATCGGCCGGTTGCGCGCCGCCTTTCCCGCTGTGGTGGCCGGGGTGAAGGATTCCGGCGGGGACTGGAGCTACAGTGAGGCGCTGCTTGAAGCGCATGGCGATCTGGTGATCCTGATCGGCGACGAACGGCATCTGGCGAGAAGCGTGCGCCGCGGCGGACAGGGTGCGATTTCCGGCATGGCTAATTTTGTTACCGGCGAAATCCTCGCAATGGTCGAAGACGGCCGCGACGACCCACGCGTCGAGGACTTCGTGCTCGAATTGCTCAAATACCCGGTCACACCGGCGGTGAAGGTCATGGTCGCGCGCACGACCGGCGACGAGCGCTGGCTGGCGGTCCGCCCGCCCCTGGAGGCGATCGGCCCACAAGGACGGCGGCAGCTTGCCGCGGCCTACGACAGGCTGTTTGCGACAGAGGCGGCCTGACCGACAAGGCCGGGCTGGCCGACAAGGAAGCGAGCTGAAGTGGAAGACGGCAGCGAACCGATCACTCTCCGGGAGAAAGCCTATGCCAGCTTCACGCGGCATTTGCTGGCCCGTGATCTGCGGCCGGGGCAGTTCGTGTCACAGCGCGAACTGGTCGCTTTCACCGGGCTGCCGCTGGGCGCTATTCGCGAGATCGTCCCGCGTCTCGAGGCCGAGGGATTGCTGACCACCATCCCGCAGCGCGGCATGCAAATCGCGCACATCGACATCAATCTGATCCGCGAGGCCTTTCAGTTTCGGCTATTCATGGAACGCGAGGCGGTGGCGCTATTCACGGCCAGCGCTTCAGATGCCGAACTTGCCCGCATGCGGCGCGAACACGAGGAGATGCTGGCTCAAGCTCTGGGGCAGGCGCCGACGCCGGAAATGGAAGCCAAGGCCCAGACCATCGACTGGGCCATGCACGATACCTTTATCAATGCGCTGGGCAACGAGATCATCGCCAAGGCCTATCTGGTCAACTCGGTGAAAATCCGGCTGATCCACCAGGAGCGTTTCCGCATCGACGGTCGCGTGGTGCCGGTGATGCGCGAACATTTGGCGGTCATCGAAGCCATGGAGAGCCGCAATTCGCAAAAGGCGGTTGAAGCGATCAGTCTGCATATCGACAATGCGCGCCGGCTGGCGCTCCAGATCTGAGGAAATATAGCCGCGCCGCGGTTCGCGGCGCATCCACAACGACAGCAACCGGGAGGAAGAAATGTCGTCCAATCTGTTCAACCCAACCAGGAGGCAACTCCTTGCCGGAACCGCGGCGCTCACCGCCGCCGGCCTTGTGGGGCTCCGCCCTAGCTTTGCCGCAGGCGTCGACTGGAAACGCTTTGCCGGGACGACGCTTGACGTCAATCTGGTGAAAAGCCCGCGCAGCGACACCATCCTGAAATATCTCGCCGAGTTCGAGGAACTGACCGGCATCAAGGTCAATGCCGAGGCCACGCCCGAGCAGCAGCAGCGCCAGAAGACGGTGATCGAATTGAGCTCGGGCAAGCCCAGCTTCGACGTCGTGCATCTGAGCTACCACGTGCAAAAGCGCCAGTTCGAGAAAGGTGGCTGGCTGGCTGACATCGCCGGCTACCTCGCCGACCCGTCGCTCACCGACCCGGGGTTGGTCGAAAGCGACTTCGCCGAGGCCGGCATGCTGTTTGCCAAGGACGGCCAGGGCGTGCTGCGCTCGCTACCCTTCTCGGTGGACTACTGGATACTCTATTGGAACAAGGAGCTGTTCGAGGCCAAGGGCCTCAAATACCCCGAGACCTTCGAGCAACTGGTGGCCGCCGCCGAAGCGCTGACCGACCCGTCGACCAATACATACGGCTTCGTCGCCCGCGGGCTCAAGAACGCAAATACGCCGGTGTGGACATCGCTGATGCTCGGCTACGACATGACGCCGCTCGACGACAAGGGCAAGCTGCGCACCGAGGCTCCCGAGGCGATCGAGGCTGCCGCGCTCTATCAAAGATTGATGACCAAGTCCGCCCCTCCGGGCGTCACCGGGTTCAATTGGGCCGAAGCACAGTCTGCCTTCCTGCAAGGCAAGATCGGCATGTGGCTCGACGGCGTGGGTTTTGCCCCGCCGATGGAAAACCCGGAAAAATCGAGGGTGGTCGGCAAGGTCGGCTACGGCGTCATGCCCAAGGGTCCCAAGGCGCATGCCTCGGGCACCTTTGGCGACGGGATTGGCGTTACCGCCGCCAGCGAGAAGAAGGAGGCCGCCTATCTGTTCTGCCAGTGGGCGGTATCGCCAGCCATGGGCGCGAGGCTGTTGCAGGCCGGCGCCGGCGTTCCGTTCCGCAAATCCGTGCTGGAGGATCCCAAGGTGCGCGAAGGCGTCACTATGCCGGCAAGCTGGCTTGATGCCGTGATCGGCTCAGGCAATATCAGCCGGCTGGCGCTGCCGGTCATCATTCCCGTCACCGAATTCCGCGACATCTATGGCGTGGCGCTGACCAACATGATTGCCGGCGCCGATCCCGCCGCCGAGCTGAAGAAGGCCACCGAGCAGTTCCAGCCGGTTCTCGACAGGAGCGAGCAGGGCTGATGTCGGCCACCACCCCAGAACAGACCGGGGTGACGATGCCGGTTATCGACGGGAGCCAGACGATCCGGCTGGCTCCCAACTACTGGCCTTTCGTTGTCCCCGCACTCGTCGTCGTTGGCGCCGTCATCGTTTTTCCTTGGGCTTTCACGCTGTGGATGAGCGTCAACCGCTGGACGCTCGGCCAGTCGCGGAGCTTTGCCGGGATGGAAAACTACCTCCGCCTGGCAAGCGACCCACGTTTCTGGGAATCCCTTGTTCATACGTTGACCTACACCTTCCTCTCGGTTGCAGCGCCGATGCTCCTGGGCACCCTGGCCGCCCTGATCTTCGACGCCAGGTTTCCGCTGCGCGGTCTGCTGCGCGGCGTCTTCGTCATGCCGATGATGGCGACGCCCGTTGCTGTGGCACTGGTTTGGACCATGATGTTCCATCCTCAGCTCGGCGTACTCAACTACTTGCTGTCGCTGGTCGGCATCCCGGCTCAGGAATGGATATTCAATGCCAACACGGTCATCCCGTCGCTGGTTGCGGTCGAGACCTGGCAGTGGACGCCGCTGGTCATGCTGATTGTGCTGGGTGGGCTGGCTTCGGTGCCGCGCGAGCCCTTCGAAAGCGCCGAGATCGACGGCGCCAATGCCTGGCAGCAATTCCGCTATCTCACTTTGCCGATGATCGCACCGTTCCTGATGATCGCGGTCATCATCCGCACCATCGATGCGCTGAAGAGCTTCGACATCATCTACGCGATGACCCAGGGCGGGCCGGGCACGGCCTCGGAAACCATCAACATCTATCTCTACAACACCGCCTTCTCCTACTACGATATCGGTTACGGTTCGGCCATGGCCGTGGTGTTCTTCATTGTCATCGTGGCCCTGTCTTTTGTCCTGCTGATGCTGCGCCAACGCTCGCAGTGGATCGATACGGAGGGCAAATAGATGAGTTCACGGCTGCTCAACCAGATCGGTCTGTTTTTCGCTGCCCTGGTTTTCGTCTCGCCGGCGATCCTGTTCTTCCTCTGGATGATCTCGCTGTCGCTGAAGTTCGAAATCGACAACGGTGCCTATCCGCCGATCCTGATCCCCGAACGTTTCGCCTGGTCGAACTATGTAAAGGTGTTCGAGGAGAACAATTTCCTGCTCTATCTCTGGAATTCGGTTCTGGTGACCGGCACGGCGACCTTGCTGGCGCTGCTGATCGGCGTACCGGCCGGCTATGGCATCGCGCGGCTCAAGGCCGAGCGATCCGCCGTCGTCATCATGATCGCCCGCATGACGCCTGGGCTATCCTATCTCATCCCGCTGTTTCTGCTGTTCCAATGGATCGGGATTCTCGGCACGCTCTGGCCGCAGATCATCATCCACCTGGTGGTGACGGTGCCGATCGTGGTCTGGGTGATGATCGGCTATTTCGAGACCACGCCGATGGAACTGGAAGAGGCAGCCAATATCGACGGCGCCAGCTCCTGGCAGGTTTTCCGGCTGGTTGCCCTGCCCATCGCCAAGCCGGGCATCGTCGTCGCCTTCATCCTGTCCGTGATCTTCTCGTGGAACAATTTCGTCTTCGGCGTGGTGCTCGCCAGCCGGGAGACGCGCACATTGCCGGTCGCCGTCTACAACATGCTGTCCTACGAGCAGGTCAGCTGGGGGCCGCTCGCCGCGGCGGCGCTGGTGGTGACGCTGCCGGTGCTGATCCTGACCATGTTCGCGCAAAGGCAGATCGTCGCGGGGTTGACCGCCGGCGCCGTCAAGGGCGGCTGAGACGCGTCCGGACATCACTTTTTTTCCAGGAAAGATCCAATGGCATCGGTAACGATCAACAACGTGCAGAAGGCCTTCGGGGCCACCAAGATTATTCACGACGTCAGTGTCGATATCGCCGACGGCGAGTTCGTCATCCTGGTCGGCCCGTCGGGATGCGGAAAGTCGACGCTGCTGCGCATGATTGCCGGACTTGAAACGATCTCGGGCGGGAGGATCGCAATCGGCGAGCGCATGGTCAACAATCTGCGGGCGCGAGACCGGAACATCGCGATGGTGTTCCAGAACTATGCGCTCTATCCGCATATGACTGTGGCCGACAATATGGGCTTTGCCCTGAAGATCAAGAAAGCCGACCCGGCCGACACCGCTGGCCGGGTCCGGAAGGCAGCCGGCATTCTTGGCCTGGAAAAGCTGCTTGACCGCTATCCGCGCCAGCTTTCCGGCGGCCAACGCCAGCGCGTCGCCATGGGCCGCGCGATCGTACGCGACCCGCAGGTTTTTCTGTTCGACGAGCCGCTCTCCAACCTCGACGCCAAGTTGCGCGTCCAGATGCGCGGCGAGATCAAGGCCCTGCACCAGCGGCTGGGTACCACGACGATCTATGTCACGCACGACCAGATCGAGGCCATGACCATGGCCGACAAGATCGTCGTGCTGCATGACGGCCTGGTCGAGCAGATCGGCGCGCCGCTTGACCTCTACGACCATCCCGCCAATCTCTTCGTTGCCGGTTTCATCGGCTCGCCCGCGATGAACTTCATCGCCGGCCGCATCGAGGAGGGCGTGTTCCGCAGCGCCGGCGGGTTGATCCTGCCGTTGCCGGAAGGCACCCAGCCGGCGGATGCCGCAGGACGTGAACTCGTCTACGGCATTCGCCCGGAACATATCCGGGCAACCGGGCAGGGCATGCCGGGCACGGTCACTCTTCTCGAGGCGACTGGCTCCGAAATCTTCGCCAGGGTCGACTGCTCCGGTGAAGAAATCTCCTGCCTCTTCCGAGAGCGGCTTGCGCTCAAGCAAGGCGAAGGGGTGCGGATCGAGATCGACCGCGCATGTGCGCATCTGTTCGACGCAGCAACCGGTCGGCGCATCTGACCCTATGGTCTGGTGAATGCGTGGTCGGCCTCAGGTCGGCAACGCGAATTCAACGGCAAGTTCGATGGCGCGGCCTTCGCGGGCCGATCTCTGGGCGGCGAGACCCATGACGACGGCCCACCAGCCGTCTTGCAAGGTCACTTCCACTTTGCCTTGTCCGCGCACCGCAGCGGTGAAGCGGACATGCTCGAAATAGGTCGAACCGTTATGGTCGCCTGCCTCGAGCAGCCGGGGGTCGACGGGAATCTCCAGCAGGCGTGGTCCAGGCGGATTGCGCGGGCTGACGATCAACTGGGGCACTGGCGCAGGGCCAAGGTGGGTCGGCCAGAAGCGACCGGGACCCGGCACCAGACATTCGATCTTTCCGTCGCCGCCGACAGCGCAGAGTTCCTCCTGGTAGCGGCTGCCCTCGGCGAACATGCAGAGTTCCAGCATGGCGCGCGCACCGCTCGCGAAATCAACCAGCACATAGCCATGGTCAAGGATATCCGGCCTCTCACCGCCGTAGCGTTCGTCGAGATGGTTTACGGCCTGTCCAGCGCTCGCCATCACGCGGACGGGGTCGGATCCGAGGATCAGCCGCATCAGGTCGAAGAAGTGGCAGCACTTCTCGACGAATGTGCCGCCGGTGTTGCGGTTGAAGCGGTTCCAGTCGCCGACCTTGGCCAGAAATGGGAAGCGGTGCTCGCGGACCGTCAGCATGCGGATGCCGCCGGTGGCGTGGCGGGCCTGCTCGACGAATGCGGCGACGGGCGGCATATAGCGGTATTCCATGGCCACCCAGACGAGCGGAAGCCGAGCTTTCAGCGCCGCGATCCGCCCCTCGCCACCGGCGTCGGTGAAGAGCGGCTTTTCCACCAGCACCGGCAGTGGTCGAAGTGCGGCGATCTGCTCCATCTGACCGAGGTGCTGGTGGTTGGGGCTGGCAATCAAGACGCAGTCTACCTCGTCCATGGCCAGCAGTTCGGCGATCGATGCCGCCGATCGCGCGCCCGACGCCGTCGCCAGCGACGCCGCCAACATGCCGGGGTCCGGCTCGAAGATCGCGGCCACATGCGCGTCGGGCAACAGAGCGATGTTGCGGATGTGCTCGCGGCCCATCATGCCGCAGCCGATGATGCCGTAGCCGATCGATGATCTGGTCACGCTGCGACTTCCTCCGGCCTATCTGAAACGCGTGACGTAGCGCGCCGCGCCCGGATCGAACCAGCTGCGGGAATATTCCGCGCTGGCGCCGTCGCCAGCCCAGGCGATACGTTCAATGAAACCCACGACCGTCCCCGGCGGTGGCCTGAACTCGAGCGGGACCCAGTCCGGCGCGGGTGCGACGGCAACATGGTCTTCGGCCCGAACGATCGTAAAGCCGAGCGCGAGCCGGTAGTGGAGATAGAGGGATTCCGACAGGTCCTCGCGCTTGAGCCGCTCGGCGCGGCTGACGTCGAGCCAGATCTCCTCGACCGCGGCCGGCTCGCCGTCGAGCCGCCGCAGCCGGCGTATACGGTGGGCTTCGCCGGCGCTGCCGAATTGCGGCAGGTCGGCGGGCTTGGGCAGCCGCTCGACGGACAGCACGTCGGCGCTCGGCAGGCCGCCACCGCCGATGCGCTCCAGGCGAAAGAAGGCATAGATCCCGAGCAAGTCGCCGCGCGCTCGCACATAGTTACCCGAGCCCTGGATGCGATCGAGAAGGCCCTTTTCGGTCAAATCTGCCAGCGCGCGCCTGAGCGTGCCGACGGCAATCCCGAGGCTCGCGGCCATCTCGCGCTCGGGCGGCAGCCGCGCCCCGTCGGGCAGCCGTCCGGCCGCGATTTCGCGGATCAGCATTTCGCTGGTCTGCAAGTGCACAGGCAAGGGCCCGCGCATCTGGCTGGATCGGTGGCCTGGGTCCGCCCTTGTCAAATGCATCGGTGTTCCAATCGCATCTCGGTTTCGGGTTTGGCTCCAAAATTGATACAGTATTGATCTACACAGAAACGAATGCTACGCAAGCCCTATTCGCAGCTCCGGACGTCATTGAGTGGCCCGGACGTCTTTTCTGAAGAGTGGCAATGAGCATCGTCCCAATCACCTCGCCGGATCTCGATGCTGCCGAAGTCTCGTGGTTCGCCGCACTCTGCTCGGACGACTATCGATATCTCGGCGTGCCGGACGGCGCACTGCGCTCGGGCTGGGCGCATTGCTCCGAGATCGTGAAGACGTCCGAGGCACTCGGTTTCCGCAACATCTTGTGTCCGTCGTCCTATCAGGTCGGCCAGGACACGCTGAGCTTCGTTGCCGGCTGCGCGCCGATCACGTCGAAGATCAATCTGCTTGCCGCTGTGCGCTGCGGCGAGATGCAGCCGATCATGCTGGCGCGCACGATTGCGACGCTGGACCACATGCTGGAAGGCCGGCTGACGGTGAACGTCATTTCGTCGGACTTTCCGGGCGAGACAGCCGACAGCGCCTACCGCTATCAGCGTTCCCGCGAGGTGGTGCAGATCCTGCGCCAGGCCTGGACCAGGGACAGCATCGATTTCGAGGGCGAGGTCTATCGCTACAAAGGGCTCTCGACGGCGCCGGCGAAGCCCTATCAGCAGAATGGCGGCCCGCTGCTCTATTTCGGCGGTTATTCGCCCGACGCGCTCGAGCTTTGCGCCGAACAGTGCGACGTCTACCTGATGTGGCCGGAAACCAAGGAGGAGCTTGCCGGCCGCATGAGAGCAGTCCACGAGCGCGCCGAGCGTCATGGGCGGACGCTCGACTACGGCCTGCGCGTCCACATGATCGTGCGCGATACCGAGGCAGAGGCAAAGGAATATGCCCGGGAGCTGGTTTCGAGGCTGGACGACGAGCAGGGCAGGGCGATCCGCGAGCGCGCGCTCGACGCCCGATCGCTCGGCGTATCGCACCAGGCCAGGAACCGCCAGATCGCCGATGCCGAAGGCTATGTCGAGCCGCATCTGTGGACGGGGGTCGGGCGGGCGCGCTCTGGCTGCGGCGCGGCGCTGGTGGGCTCGACCGATCAGGTTCTGTCGGAAATCGAGGCGTATATGAAGATGGGGATCCGCGCCTTCATCTTTTCCGGCTACCCCCATCTCGACGAGGCGCGTCATTTCGGCACCAAGGTCCTGCCCCAGCTCAAGACATGCTCGCTCCCGCACGCCTATGGCCGGGTGCCGGAACGGATCCCGGCGACACCACTGGGAACGGGGGAGCGCCGCTGATGGAGCATGTCGTGTGCGATCCAGGCCTTTTGCGCAATGCCTTCGGGCGTTTCGCCACCGGCGTCACGGTCGTCACCACCGGCACGGCCGACGGCCCGGTCGCAATCACCGCCAACAGCTTCTCATCCGTGTCGCTCGACCCGCCGCTGGTGCTCTGGTCGATCGGCCGCCACTCGCGCCGGTTCGAAGCCTTCGCTAATTCCGCGCACTACGCCATTCACGTGCTGGCGGAAGATCAAATCGATCTGTGCTGGCGTTTTTCGAAGTCGGGGACGGACTTTGCCGATCTTGATCTGTCATGGAGCGAGCACGGCGTGCCATTGCTGCCGCGCGCACTGGCGCGGTTCGAATGCAGCGTCGCCGAACGCTTTCCGGCTGGCGACCATATGATCCTGCTTGGACGTGTCCTTGAACTGGAGACGCAAGAGGGTTTGCCGCTGCTCTTTGCTGGCGGCAAGTCGCGCCCTCAAGAGGCCAGTTGATGACCGCCGGCGCCGCTCCGGGCTGGTGCCGTCGACTGGCGCACCACAAGATTGCAGGCAAGTTCGACGCGACGCGGCGGCGACCCCGAATGCGCCATGTCGTCGAGCAGCAGGCTAAGCGCCGCCGATCCGATCTCGCGCATGGGAATGTGCATCGCCGTCAGCGGCGGATTGCAGAAGGCAGCGAGCGGCAAGTCGTCCATACCGACCACGGACACATCGCCAGGCACCGAATATCCGGCCTCCTGGACGCCGGCGATGGCACCAAACGCCAGGCTGTCGCCGGCCGTCAGCACGGCGGTGAAATCGAGGCCGCGGGCCGCGATGCGCTCGGTCACGGCCCTGCTCGCAAGTTCCGGCAGCCAGTCCTGCACCTCGACCACGAAGTCGTCGAAGCCGACAATGCCGGCCGTGATCAGCGCGTCGCGCCAACCTTCGTAGCGCCGCTCGATCGTGCGCCGCCCACGCCGCATCAGGAACAGGATGCGGCGGTGGCCGAGGCCGATCAGATGCTGCGCGGCAAGCATGGCGGCAGAGCGATTGCAGGGCGTCACGCTCGAATGGCGCATCGAGGGATCGTCGCCGTTGACGAGCACGATCGGCTTGGCGAATCCGGCTGTCAGCGTCAGCACATCGTCATCGTCCAGTGTCAGAAACAGGCAGCCGGCGACGGTGTCGTCGCGCTCGGATTCACGCAGCAGCGCGATTTCGTCCTCGGGCGCCGAAACCGGCCGGGTCACCAGTTCGACGCCCAGCAACCGGGCGCGCTCGTTGAGCCCATCAAGGACATGGTAGGTGAACTGATTGCGGGCACTGTCCACCATTGCCACGCTGCTTGCGGCCAGGATGACCTTGCGGCCGGCAACCGAGGCGGGAATGGCATAGTTCATCGACTTCGCCGTTTCGATGATCCTGGTGCGAAGCTCGTCCCTCACGCCGCCGACACCGCTCAGCGCACGGGAGGCGGTGCTGACCGACACGCCGCAACGCGCCGCGATCTCCTCAAGTCGAATGCGGCGGCTGGGGCGCCCGCGCTTGCCCTGGATATTCATCCGCTCCGTCATCTCCGCCAAGTCACCCGATTAATGCAAAAAATTTTCAGATTGCGCAAGAAAAATGGCTGTGAAACAGTTCCGATGAAGCGGGAGAAACGGGAGGAGTGATGCCGCTGTCGGCCGAACGCCTGAATTCCGTGCTTGCCAGCCTCGTGGCCGGCATGACCGGCTTGCGTCATGACGGGCGGTTCCATGAGCCGAATCTCGACGGCACGCCGGGCGACTATGTCAGCTTCGACAGCTGGGAATGGCCGCAGGGCGTCGGGCTCTACGGGCTGGTTCGGCTGTGGGCGCAGACCGGCGACGATCGGCTGCTGCAGACGATCGAGGCCTGGTACGACCGACGCATCGCTGCCGGTCTCCCTGCGATGAACGTCAACACCACGGCGCCTCTGCTGGCGCTAAGCGAATTGTGGCGGCGCCGGCGCCAGCCGCGCTTCGAGCCGGTCCTGCGCGAATGGGCCGAGCAGGTAGTCACCGCCTTGCCACGGACGCCCGAAGGCGGTTTCCAGCATGATGTTTCGGACCGGGTCAACGACGACGAATTGTGGGACGACACGCTGTTCATGGTGGCGCTGTTCCTCGCATCCTACGGCCAGGCTGCCGGTCAGCGTCGCTTCGTCGAGGAAGCAGAAAGGCAATTCCTGGTCCACGCCCGTTATCTCGCCGACCCGGCATCAGGGCTGTGGTTTCACGGCTGGACGTTCGCGGGACGGCACAATTTCGCCCGTGCGCGTTGGGCGAGAGGCAATGCCTGGATTACCGTCGGTATCCTCGAACTGGTGGAGTTCGCCGAAATTGCACCCTCGGTCCGGGCCTATCTGCTCGGCGTGCTGGAGACGCAGATCAACGCCCTGCTCGAGGTGCAGGCAGGTTCGGGCGCATGGCACACTCTGCTCGACGACCCGACGTCTTACGAGGAGATTTCCGCCACGGCCGGCTTCGGCTACGGGTTGATGAAGGCCGCGCGGCTCGGAATCGGCTCGACAGAGTGCCGTGCCGCCGGCCTCCGCGCCTTGGAAGCCGTGGTGGCCAACATCGATGACAAAGGTGTGGTGGCGAACGTGTCTTATGGCACACGCATGGGCGCCGACCTGCAGTTCTATCGCGATATACCCATCCATCCGACGGGCTACGGACAGGCGCTGGCCATTTTGTGCTTGACCGAAGGGACCCGGCATCTGCAGTCGAAGGTGGAGGCGGCATGATGCGGACGCTCTATGGCGTGTCGCCGGGCGATATTGCCGGCATGGACACGGACCGGCTGAGGGCCGAGTTCCTGGTCGACGGCTTGTTCCGGCCCGGCGCGATCGAATTCGTCTACACCCATGTCGACCGCATGATCGTCGGTGGCGCGGTGCCGCTGGCCAACCCGCTGACATTCGGCAACGGGGCCGAAGTCGGCACGCCGCTCTTCTTTGACGCGCGCGAGATGGGCATCGCCAATCTCGGCGGCAATGGCGCCGTCGCGGTGGACGGCAGGCGCTTTCCCGTGGCTAACCGCGACATCGTCTATATCGGACGCGGAGCGCGCGAGGTGACGCTGGAGAGCGACGATCCGGAGAGGCCGGCACGCTTCTATATGAACTCGGTGCCGGCCGGCGCCGCTATTGCGCACCGTCTCATCGTCAACAGCGAAGCCAAGCCGCTTGTGCTCGGCGAGGAGGCTCGCGCGAACAGGCGCACGCTGCGCATGTACATCCATCCCGAAGTGGCCCCGTCCTGCCTCTTGCTGATGGGGATCACCGACCTCGCGCCGGGCAGTGTGTGGAATACCATGCCGCCGCATCTGCATGAGCGGCGCATGGAAGCTTATTGCTACTTCGACCTCGCCGAGGCCGACCGTGTGGTCCATCTGATGGGCCGGCCTGACAAGACGCGCCACCTGATGGTTGCGGACGGTGACGTTGTCCTGTCGCCCGCCTGGTCTATCCATATGGGTGCCGGCACCGGCCCCTATGCTTTCGTCTGGGGCATGACCGGCGAGAACCAGGCCTACACCGATGTCGATCCAGTACCCGTGAAGGATTTGCGATGAGCGAGGCCGCGCAAAGCGTTCGGACGGACTTTACGCTGCGCCGGCCGCTCGTGGCGGGGCAGCCAATCGTCTATTGGCGGCTCGGGTCTATCGCCGAGCAACGCTACGACGTGGCCGACCAGCCCATGCAAGGCGAGATGGATCCCTTCTTCTTCCTTACCAAGCACAAGAATTTCATTCCCCATGAATATCCGTGCCGCACGCAGTTCGCAGCGGAACGACGCGGCAAGCGACCACAGGTCAGCGCCGAATTCGGCGCTGAGCGCATCTGGTTGCCCTTCGCCTCGCCACGCATCGACCTGTCGGGCTTCTGGTTCCGGCCGACGGTGCTTGGGACCTGGGCCGAGACCACCATCGAGGCGGCCTCGAGTGGCGAGGTGATGGTACGGCTGCGTACATGCGGCGGCGCCATACTCTTCGCCAATGGCGAGGAAGCCGGCTGGATGGCGCCCTACGGCCGCAATCTGGAAAGTGCCGAGCACTTCAAGATCGTGCTGAGGGTCGGCCGCAACGACATTCGCATATGGTTCGACGATCTCGCCGAGCGCGACGCCCGCTACTATTTCCAGCTCGATTATCTATCCGGTCCGGCTGCTTCGGTCGCACTGCCGATCGAAGTCGAGAGCGGCGTTGCCGATGCGATGGAAGCAGCCCTCGACGACATGCATTTCGACCGTCCCGCCTATGACGGCGGCGAGGTGGCGCTCGTCACCGGCGTGGCCCTGCCGCGCGACGCGCAAGTCGAGATCGAGATCGAAGGCGATTTCATGTCGATCGAGACGCCGGTGCGCTTCGCCTTCGATCTGCCAACGGGCCAGACGCGGCTGCCGATCGCCGATACCGAGCAGCTGCCGGCCGACTTTCGCCATTTCAAGGTGTCGCTGAGGGTCGCAGACCATGCCGTATCGCGTGTCTTCGGCGTCGAGATATGCCACGCGCACCGTCAGGGCGATGCGCCGGAAACGCTTACCGCGCGTATAGATGAGGCTTTGCGCGAGGTCGCCGATCACGCCGAGGCCGATACGGTGCGCGCGCTGGCGCGCCTGGCGATCGGGCAGCAGGGCGCCGAGACCGACGCCATGATCTCCGGCACGCTGCCGGCGATCGAGGATTGTCACGATTGCGCCGACTTCATCCTGGTGCCGCTGCTGTGGTGCCGCAAGGCCTATGGCGATCGGCTGGAAGTGAGCCTGCGCGCGCGCATCGACAACGCCATCCTCGGCTATCGCTACTGGATGGACGAGCCCGGCAATGATGTGCAGTGGTACTTCTCCGAGAACCACGCGCTGCTCTTCCACACCGCCGCCTATATTGCTGGGAGCCTGTTGCCTGATGTGCGGTTCGTGCGGTCGGGCCGCCTTGGCCGCGAACAGTCCGCGGTGGGAGCCGCGCGGGTACGCGCCTGGCTCGATCATTTCGAGGCATGGGAGATGGCCGAGTTCAACTCGGCGCCCTATTTTCCGATCGACCTCAAGGGCCTGTGCGCGCTCTACGCGCTGGCCCCGGACAAGGACATCGCCGAACGTGCCGGCAACGCAGTCATACGCCTGCTTGAAATCGTCGCCCGCTCGGCGCATCGCGGCATCCTCACCGGGGCGCAGGGCCGCTCCTACGAGCACACGCTGCGCGCCGCGCGTTCCCTGGAATTGTCCGGCATCTGCCGCATGCTTTGGGGCAAGGGCAATTACGGCATGCGCTTTCACGCGCTGCCGCAGCTGGCATTGTGCCTGCGGGATCACGATTTGAGCGTTCCGGACGGGTTGGCAGCAATTGCTTCCCTCACCGACGATACGGCGTGGGAATGGACTTTCGCGCAGGGACAAGACCGCTTCGCGCGGCTCTACCACTACAAGACGCGCGGCCATGCGATGGGCAGCGCCGCTGGCTATCGCTGGAATCAATGGGGTTATCAGGAGACCGTCATTCACGCCCGGCTGGGCAAGAATCCGGATGCGCAGATCTGGATCAACCACCCCGGCGAAGTGCTGCAGTCGGGATATGGCAGACCATCATATTGGGGTGGCTCAGGCACGTTGCCCCGGCTTCACCAATACCGCGACCTCGCCATCGTCAGCTTCTCCTGCTCGGATGAACAGCCCGACTTCACGCACGCCTGGTTCCCCGCACGTGCCTTCGATGCCGTGCGAGTGGGTGGCGATCGGGCGTTCGCGCAATCCGGCGACGCCTTCGTCATGCTGAAGACGGATGTTCCGCTCACGCAGGTAGAGGCCGGCCCGACGGCCGGCAACGAGTTGCGGGCGGCGGGACGCAGGACGACATGGATCGTTCGCCTCGGTGACAGGGATGCCAATCTGCCGGCGCTCGACGCCTGGGCGGGCGCCTTTGCCGGCCTGTCGGTGCGGTCGGGTCCCGACGGCGAGTTGATCGTCGAGGATCCGGAGTACGGCACGGTGCATTTCCTCGCCGACGCAAGGATCGTGGCCGAGGGACGTACACTCGATCCGGCCAACTGGACCGTGCGCGGTGAGGCGATGCGCATGAAGCACAGAGAGTAGGGAGGAATCGGCTGCGACGCTCAAGAGGAGAGGGCGTAGCGGCTTGAACTATCGGGGCGCCGCCCCGCTAAAGGAGGAGACGAAAGCATGAATAAGTCCCGCACTTTGCTGGCCGCGCTATCGGTCAGTCTGCTCGCATCGACCAGCGCGTTTGCCGGCGACGTGCGCATCATGTGGTATTCGGACGGTGTCGAAGGCGATGTCATTCAGGACATTCTGAACCGCTTCATGAAGGACAATCCCGACATCCACGTCACGCTCGACAACGTCGCCTACAAGGTGATCCAGGAGCAGCTGCCCATCCAGCTCGAAGCCGGCCAGGGCCCGGACATCGCCCGCGTCACGAACATCAAGGAGCTTGCCCAGCACTGGCTCGATCTCAGGCCACTGGTGGCCGATCCGAAATATTGGGAGGACAATTTCGCTGACACGCTGGACTGGATGCGCCCCGACGGCTCCAACGCCATCCCGGGTTTCATGACCCAGCTCACGCTCACCGGCGGCTTCGCCAACAAGACGTTGTTCGAACAGGCCGGCGTGCCGCTGCCCGGCGACAAGGCGACCTGGGACGACTGGATCAACGCCGCCGCCGAGGTGGCGAAGAGCCAACAGCTTCCGGCTGCCTTCGCCATCGACCG
The DNA here is from genome assembly GCF_040317735.1 of Mesorhizobium sp. M1399. Lineage (NCBI taxonomy): Bacteria > Pseudomonadati > Pseudomonadota > Alphaproteobacteria > Hyphomicrobiales > Phyllobacteriaceae > Mesorhizobium > Mesorhizobium sp. M1399. The sequence continues at coordinate 222,867 of NZ_JAMYKZ010000011.1, read as the reverse complement.
TTCCGGCCACCGCATTTCGGGTCCGAATGTCTCCTTCGGAGCGAACTATATCGGCCCCAATGGCATGCCGGCCAAAGTGGACGACGGCACCAAGGCGTTCGTCGGCAAGCTCGTCGACTGGACCGCCAAGGGCCTGATGCTGAAGGATACCTGGGTGTCGGCGGCAGGCTCGACCTACCGCGCGGCCGCCGACGACTTCATCAACGCCCAGATCCCGTTCTACTATTCGGGCAGCTGGCAGGTCGCCAATCTGTCGACCAAGATCGGCGACAGTTTCGACTGGGTGGCAACCGGCTCGCCCTGCGGTACTACAGGCTGTTCGGGCGTGAAAGGCGGCGCGGCGCTGGTCGCCATCAAATACACGAAGAATCCCAAGGATGTCGCCAAGGTCATGGATTATCTGGCCCGTGAAGACGTGGTGGAAGAGTTCAGCGAGCGCACGCTGTTTCTGCCCGCGCACAAGGGCGTCGTAGACAAGGGCGGGCTGAAATGGGTCTCGGCCGACAAGAATGTCGGTCCGGCGCTCGACAAATTCGTCAAGGCGGCGGGTGAAACCCTGCCGGCGGCCGATGCGCTGCCGCCGTGGAAGTGGGCCAATGCTTACTTCGCCGCGCTGGTGACGCGCGTCAGCCAGGTGATGGCCGGCGAGCTCAGCCTCGACGATGCCTGGGGCAGGATCGACCAGGATATCGCCGACAAGGTTGCCGAGGCGAAGTGACCGCCGCCGCGACACTGAAGGCATGGATTGGCGCCGCCCTCGCGGCGCCGGTCGTGTGGCTGGCATCGATCGTCAACGTGCCGCTGAAGTTCTGGCAGCGCGCGACGGGCACCGGCGGCATGGCCGCGTTCTTCCTGGCCCCAAACATGGCGATCTTCGGCATTTTCGTCCTGGTGCCGATGATCATCAACTTCTTCTATTCGGCCACGTCAGGAACGGCCTACTTCCTGCAGGACCGAACCTATGTCGGGCTCGAGCAATACCAGCGCCTGCTCGATTGCGGCAACTACCTGGACACTGCCACTTGCCACGAGGATCTCTTCTGGAAGGCCGTGCACAATACCGGCCTGTTCGTCGTCGTGCAGGTGGCGCTGATGACGGTCGTGTCGATGGCGACAGCGCTGATCCTCAACCGTGAGATCGTCGGGCGCAGCTTCTGGCGCGCGGTGTTCTTCTTTCCGGTGCTGCTGTCGCCCGTCGTCACCGGTCTGATCTGGCGCTGGATCCTGCAACGCCAGGGCTTGCTGAACCTGATCGTCCATGATCTGGGCGGCGAGCCGCACAACTGGCTGACCGACCGCTTCTGGGCTTTCACCGCCGCCGTCAGCGTTTCGGTCTGGGCCCATATGGGCTTTTATACGCTTATCCTGCTTGCCGGATTGCAGGCGATCCCGCGCGACCTTTACGAAGCGGCCGAGATGGACGGCACGAAGCCGGCGCGGGTGTTCTGGCGCATCACGCTGCCGCTGCTGATGCCTAACCTGCTTGTCGTCATCGTGCTGACGCTGATCCGCGCCGTGCAGATCTTCGACGAAGTCTATGTGCTGACGGGTGGAGGGCCGGGAACCTCGACCCTCTATATCACGCAGTACATCTATGAGATCGGCTTCGCCTCCCTGCTGCGCAATCCGGGGCTGGCTTCGGCGGCTTCGATCTTGATGGGGTTGGTGCTGGTCGTGCTCACCTTAGTTCAGCTGCAGGTCGGACGCCGGGGTGAGCGGAAAGGAGCCCGCGAATGAGCAGCGTCATGACATTCCTGACCCGCCGGCGCGGCGGTCGCGGCTGGCACTGGACGGATATCGTGAGCTGGCTGTGGCTGCTCGGCGGCGTTGTCATCATGTTCGGTCCGGCCGTTTGGCTGGTGGGTTCGTCATTCAAGACACCGGCACAGCTCGCCGAGTTCCCGCCGACCATAATGCCTTATGTCAGCCAACAGGCGAGGGTCGAAGGCTACGATAAGCCGCTGGCCCTCTACAGGGTGAAGCTTCCGGATGGTTCGACCAAGGTGCTGGCCGAGGTGCGGCGCATCGGCATCATGGCGCAAATGGTGGACCCGCAGGCGCCGAACGATATCGTCAAGGTCAACATCGCCGACCGGCAGCCGGTGCGCGAAATCGGCTTCGCAACGGAGAACTACACCGAGCCCTTCGTCCATTTCGACTTCCTGCGCTATCTGCGCAATTCGGTCTTTGTGACGGCAATGGCGACGCTGATCACGCTGCTCACCAATTCGATGGCCGCCTTCGCCTTGTCGAAATACAAGTTCCGCGGCCGCGATCTGACGATGCTTGTGATCGTCGGTACGCTGATGGTGCCGCTGTCGGTCATCCTGGTGCCGCTCTATTCGGTGGTGGGCGCCGTCGGACTGCTCGATTCGCTGTGGGGCGTGATCTTGCCGACCGTGGCGACGCCGACCGGCGTCTTCCTGCTGCGCCAATATATGCTGACCATCCCGGACGAGCTGCTCGATGCGGCGCGCATGGACAACGCTTCCGAATGGCAGATCTACTGGCGCATCGTATTGCCGCTTGCAGCACCGGCGCTCGCCGTGCTGGCGATCTTCTCGGTCGTCTGGCGCTGGAACGACTTTCTGTGGCCGCTGGTGGTGCTGTCGCGCAAGGAACTCTACACACTCCAGGTCGGCCTCAACACCTATGCCGGCCAGCTAAACGTGCAGTGGCACTACATCCTGGCGATGACCGTGGTGACGATGATCCCCGTCGTCCTCGTCTTCGTCTTCCTGCAGCGTTACATCACTTCCGGCATTGCCGGCACCGGACTGAAGTGAGGATGTCATGGGACGGATAACGCTGACCAACATCGATCGCGCTTACGGCAAGATGAAGATCTTGCACGGCATCAACCTCGACGTCGGGGACGGCGAGATGCTAGTCCTCGTCGGCCCGTCGGGTTGCGGCAAGTCCACGCTGCTGCGGCTGATTGCCGGGCTCGATCGGCCGACCGACGGCAAGATTGAGATCGACGGGGTCGACGTCACCAACGTTTCGGCCGCGCAGCGCGGTCTGGCGATGGTGTTCCAGTCTTACGCGCTCTACCCGCACATGAGCGTGCGCCAGAACCTCGCCTTCGGGCTCGAAAACATCCGTATGCCGAAAGCCGAGATCGACGCGCGGATCACGGAAGCGACGCGCATGCTGGAAATTGCTTCCTATCTAGACCGCCGGCCCGGTCAATTGTCGGGCGGCCAGAAGCAGCGCGTGGCGATCGGCCGTGCGGTGGTGCGCAATCCGACCGCCTTTCTACTCGACGAACCGCTGTCCAACCTCGATGCCGAACTGCGCATCACCATGCGCGCTGAACTGGCGGGCCTGCACCGGCGGCTGGCAACCACGATGATCTACGTCACCCATGACCAGATCGAGGCGATGACGCTGGCGGACCGCATCGTGGTCATGCGCTCGGGGCGGATCGAACAGGTCGGCCGGCCGCTCGATCTCTACAACGCGCCGGCCAACCTGTTCGTCGCCGGCTTCATCGGCGCGCCGCGGATGAACCTGCTGCCGGTGAAGGTGCGTTCGGCAAGCGGCGCCGAGGTGCGTGTCGAAGGTCCGGGCGGGCTGTCGGCCTCGGTCGCCGCCGACGGGGTCGCGCTGAAACCGGGAGACGACGCGACGCTTGGCATCCGACCACACGACATCCAACTTTCGGATGGCAGCAAGGGATCGGTGGAAGCGCGGATAACGCTGGCCGAGGCGCTGGGACCGGAAACCGTTGTCCACGCCACCATTGCCGGCGACAGCAAACTTATCGCCGTTCTCAAGCAGCAGGGCGTTGAATCGCAAGGGCCGCCGATCCACCTCGCTCTGCCGCCGGAGCGCATGCATCTCTTCGATGCCGCCGGGCTGCGTGTCGCACCGCGTTAGCCGGAGGCAAGATAGCGGGTTGTTTCATGAACTGTCGCAACTGCTGCACAGCGAACGCGTGTTGCGCGCTTGTCAAAACACAAAATAGGTGAACGTTAAGACAACCAAACTCTTCAAGAGGGCGCTCTCTGCGATCATTGCTGCCACGGGATGTCCGGAATTTACTTCAAAGTGGATTTTCTCGTGGACGGTCTTCGGCAATACGGAGATCCGCGCCGCCACGTTCGCGCGCCTGAATCCGGCCGACTGACAATACGACCTGTGCTGAGGTTCAGTACGAACTACCGATCAGGGCAAATGGGATGTTCGTCCGCATGATAGCGGCGAGGCCGTGAAATCCGCGATCGTTCTTCAGTTCTGCCTTGTTGCAGAGCCGCAGCTCGACGGAGACGTTCTCGTGAGACTCTATTGCGCACCGTGGGTTTGCAGCCTTGCCGAACGGCTCGCTCTTCGGCAGGCGGAGATCTCCTTCGATAGTGAGCGCGTCGACTTGGGGTCGAGGCAATCATGAGCCAACCCCGCAAGATCGCGATCGCCCTCGTTGCCCTTATGGTGCTGCCAATGGCAGCTATTTGGAGCTGGCAGTGGTTTACAAGGGGCCGGTTCGAGGAAACGACCGATAACGCCTATCTCCGCGGAGACATTACCAGCATCGCTCCGAAGCTCGCCGGTTACGTCGTCGAAGTCGACATAGACGACAATGCCAATGTGTCAAAAGGTGCTGTCCTGTTTCGCATCGACGACAGCGACTACAAGGCCAAGGCGGAGCAGGCGAAAGCCAACGTCGCCGCCCGGCAGGCGGAAATCGCCAACATCAAGGCGACCCGTGAACTGCAGGACGCATTGATCGCGCAGGCCGAGGCGCAGAAGCAATCTGCCGCAGCCGACCTGCAATTCGCCCGCGCCAACTTAAGCCGCTACGTCACGCTGCAGAAGAACGGAACCGCAAGCGATCAGAAGCTGCAGGATGCGCAGGCCGGCCATGACAAGGCAAGGGCATCGCTGGACGGCGCAGAGGCCAATCTGTTGGCTCAGAAGTTGAAGCTCGGCGTCCTGGATGCACAATTGTCCGGCGCGCAGGCAGCCCTGTCGCAGGCACAGGCAGCGCTCGACCTGGCAATGCTAGACCTGGCCAACACCGTCGTGAGGGCCCCGGTCGACGGCATCGTCGGCAATCGCCAGATCCGGGTCGGCCGCTATGTCACCCCAGGGACGGCAGCCCTGGACATCGTTCCGGTTAACGATGTCTGGATCGTCGCAAACTTCAAGGAAACGCAGCTGAAGCAGGTTGAGATCGGCCAACGGGTCCGCGTCATGGTTGATGAATATCCAGATCTGCAAATCGACGGCCTTGTCGACAGCTTCGCTCCTGGCAGCGGCGCAGCCTTCAGCCTGCTGCCGCCGGACAATGCCACCGGCAACTTCATCCGCGTCGTCCAACGCGTGCCGGTCAAGATCAGGATGACGCGCAATCCGTTGCCCGGCCGCCTGGTTCCGGGACTCTCGGCTCGTGTTGTCATCACCGTCGGCACCAGGGATGCTCCGGCAGTAGCGCAGGAAATGCAGACAGGCGGGACCGCGAACGGGCGCTCAGCGCAATGATGCACCTCGCCGAAACGGCGGCTGTGCAGCGCCATCCCGGTACCCTGCGCGCTTCCTTGATAGCAACCGGCGTCGTGCTGGCCGCCTTCATGGACGCGGTCGCATCCACCGCACTGTCCATCGGCCGGATCGACATGCTTGGCGACACCTACGCAACGTCGGACGAGCTGGCGATGGTCGACGTGGTTTTCATCGCGGCGAAGCTGACGGCGTTCCTTGTCGCTCCGCTTCTTGTAACGGCAGCCAGGCCGACCGTCTGCCTGCGCGCGGGGGTTGTCGCCCTTCTGCTGGCATCCGCGGCCTTGACGTTGTCGGTGGACCTCACCTGGATTTGCATCTGCCGCATTGTCCAGGGGCTGGCTGGCGGCACAATTCTCGTCGCCGGCCAGACGCTGCTGTTCTTTCGCTTCCCTCATCGGCATCAGCCGGTCGTTCAGGCGGTTTTTGCCGTAGGCGCCGTCATGGCTCCGACAACCGTCACGCCGGCCCTGCAGGGCTGGCTTGTCGACCATCTGACTTGGGAGTGGATATTCCTGAGCATCATTCCGCTCGGCATCGTCTCCCTTGTCCTGTTGGCGGCGGACGGCGATCGGACCTTTTGGCGGAAAACCAGGTTTCCTGCCGTCGGGATATCGTTGCTCGGCATCAGCGCCGCGCTTTTGACCTACGTCCTGCTGCAAGGCAGCAGGTTCAACTGGTTCGACGACACCGACATCACCTTCCTTGCCGCAACCGGTGTGACGGCTGCCGGCCTCCTGGCCGTCTGGAAGACCCGCCTTCGTTCAGAAGGCTCACTGCTGGCCATCTCGCCCCTTGGCAATCCGGACTTTCGCTTTGGCCTTCTCGTCAGCATCGTCGCCGGCTCTGCCCTTTCGGGCAGCGCCTATCTCATTCCGGCTTTTGCCCTCAACGTGCTCGATTTTACCGCCACGGGCGCGGGAGTGCTTCTGCTGCCAAGCGGAGCCATGCTCGCGCTTGGACTTTTGTTGTCCGGCTTCCTCATCCAAAAGACCGGGATGCGCCCGATCACGCTTGCTCCGTTTGGCATTCTGCTCTTCGCAGGCGCCATGTGGCTGCTGTCCGCTTCGACGAGCGGTAGCGGATCACCGGACCTGACCCTTGCTCTGCTGCTGCGGGGATTCGGCCTCGGCCTTCTGTTCGTGGCACTGACGCTGATTACACTGCAGGGCCTTGCCCCTGATGCGCTGCCGTTCGGCATCGGGCTGTTCAACTTCGGCAAGCAGGCGGGCGGTCTGACCGGCACAGCCCTCTTGCAAACGTATATTGATCACCAGAATGTCCACAACCGGACGATACTGACGTCCCACCTCGTCAATGGCGATCCAGCCGTGGACCAGCGCTTGAGAGCCACTGCGAACGTTCTGGCGAATAGTATCGACAGCGCCGCGGCGACCAAGGCCGCGCTGCCGCTGCTGCAGCGCGCGCTTGAGAAGCAGGTCGCCACTATCTCGTTCGACGAAGCTTTCTTCGCGCTCGTCCTGCTGTTCGCGGTCGCTGCGCCCTGTCTCATTGTCGCCAAACAATTGCTCGCCCGCCAAGCCGCTCCGCAGAACTAAAACCGCGTCCAGGCCCTATACTTTGGAACAGATGTTTTGGTCGGGCGAGGCTTCCAGATCATCTCATGAGCCGTGTTAACCGGACGAGACAGGGATGACGAATGCAGAGGTTTTTCCGGTTTCACTCTGCAGCCGACGAAGAGGCAGCCGAGCGTCTTACCTGTCCGGCTCGTATTTCCCAGTGGTGGGTGTTGACGCGTCGATCCGCGTCGCTTCTTGCCCGAGGCGATCGTTAGGCGCGCCGTAGCGGCCGGGCCGCCGCAGCGGCGATATCTCCGCGCAATGCATGGATTTCCATGAGATGCAGCCGGGGCATCGCGGGACTAGATTTAGGCGGTGAGTTCGCCTGTCCAGATATTGAAAACAAGTGCTATATAAAGCGCTGACCGTCCCCAGGCTTTCTTTGTCCGACAGGAGAAGCCAATGACAGCAGCGTCCGACTCACTTGGCGAAATCGACCCCGAAGCAACGCTCGCGCTGCAAATCATCGAGAGTATGCCCGGCCACGCGTGGGCAGCCGATGCCGCCGGACGATTCACCTTTGTGAGCCCAAACACCGTGGCGTTCCTCGGCAACACGCATGAGGATCTTAACACCTCCGAAGACGACGATGAGTTCGGCTGGCGTCGAGCCGTCCATCCCGACGATTATGATCGTGTCGCCGCCAGATGGCGGCATTGCCTCGAAACCGGCGATCACTATGACACCGAGCATCGTCTGCGGCGCGCCGATGGCGTCTATCGCTGGTTTCGAAGCTCAGGACGACCTTTTCGCGATAGTCAGGGCCGCATCATTCAATGGTACGGCACGACAATAGACATTGAGGACCAGAAGCGGGCGGAGTCAGCATTGCGCGACCGCGAGCGGGAGCTCTCGCAGCTCGTGGACATGGTACCGAGTCACATCTGGCGGCTCGATCCGGACGGCGAGCCGATTTTCTTCAATAAGCGCATGGTCGATTTTCTCGGCCTGGACGTAACGGATATGGACAGACCGGGCATGAGCCGGCTGGCGGCGATGATACAGGCCGGCGTCCATCCGGACGATGCAGCAGCATTCGGCGATGCACTCCGTGGTTGCTTCGCTACCGGTGCGAGCTTCGCCATGCGCTATCGCCTGCGCCGTGTCGATGGCGTCTATCGCTGGATGTCGAGCCGGGCGGAGCCGATGCGCGATGACGCCGGCCGCATCGTCCAGTGGTACGGCCTCTGTCACGACATAGACGATCAGATGCACGCCGAAGAGGCGTTGCGGCGAAGCGAGCGACAATTGCAGCACATGATCGACGCCGTGCCGGTCCGCATCTGGAGCGTGATGCCGACCGGCGGGCCGGTCTACTTCAACAAGCGATACCAGGACCATTTCCGCTCCGTTATCGCGAACTTTGATGCTCTCGGCGAGCCGGGCATCGAAACGCTGCTGCACGAGGTTATTCATTCCGAAGATGCTCCCGAGGTGCAGCGCACGTTATCGAATTGTTTCGAAACTGGCGGCGGCTCCGCGATGCGGTTTCGCTGGCGCGAAAAAGACGGCACCTATCGCTGGGCTGAGTGCAGGGTGGAGCCGCGGCGCGATGACAACGGAACGGTCGTGCAATGGTACGGGGTTTCTCTCGACATCGACGATGAGGTGCGCGCGCAGGCGGCGTTGCGCAAAAGTGAGCGGCGCCTTCAGCAGCTTATCGACACCGTGCCCGCTTTGATCTGGAGTACGACACGGGAGGGAAGGCCATCCTACGTCAACAAGCGGTTCACCGACGTAACCGGGGCCACGCTCGGTGACATCACCGCCCCGGACGGCTCGCCGTCCCTGAGCGTGATCCATCCAGACGATATCGACACCGCACGGCAGGCGATCCGCCATTCATTCGCAACGGGCGTGCCTTACGTTCAGAGATATCGCCAACGGAGGGCCGACGGCGGCTATCGCTGGACCGAGACTCGCGCCGAGCCGCTGCGCGACGAAGATGGCAGCATCCTCCAGTGGTACGGCGTGAGCGTCGACATCCATGATCTGGTGACCACGCAGGCCGCATTGCACGACCGCGAACGAGAGCTCTCGCAGCTCGTCAACATGGTTCCGAGCTACCTCTGGCGGCTGTCTTCGAACGGCGAGCCGACCTTTTTCAACAGGCGCCTGATAGATTTTCTCGGCCTGGACATAGCGGACGCGGAAAAGCCGGACACGAGCCGGCTGGCGGCCTTCATTGCCAACGTCGTCCATCCCGACGATGCCGCCAGCCTGAGGGAAGCACTCAACAGCTGCTTCGCCACCGGCGAGCGCTTCTTCATGAAGTATCGCCTGCGGCGTGCCGACGGCGTTTATCGCTGGATGGAGGGCCGCGCGGAGCCGCTGCGGGACCAAGGTGGACGCATCGTCCAATGGTACGGCCTTACGCACGACATCGACGACCAGCTGCGCGTCGAAGAGGCGCTGCGCGAGAGAGAACGTGCGCTCTGGCAGCTCGTTGAAACGCTGCCGGCAATGATCGATTGCGCCGCTCCGGATGGCGAACCGATATATCGCAGCCAGCAGCTCCGCGAATTCCTCGGATACAATCTTGAGGAATTGGACGAAGCGGGAAAGTCCCGGCTGGCTGGCACACTCGACGCCGGTGTTCATCCCGACGACCTGACAGGTGTCAAAGAGAGATATGCCCATTGTTTGTCCACCGGCGAGCCGTATGCGCGACGGCACCGTCTGCGGCGCTTCGATGGTGAATATCGCTGGGTCGAGACGCGCGCCGCGCCGATGCGCAACGCTGAAGGTGCCATCGTGCAGTGGAACGTTATCTGCCTCGACATCGAAAATGAGGTGCGGACACAAGAGGAGCTTCGGCTGGCACAAGAGAGACTTGCGCGTGCGAGCCAGGCGGCGAGCCTTGCCGAACTCTCCGCATCCATCGCTCATGAGGTGAACCAGCCGCTGGCCGCCATCGTCGCCAACTCCAATGCATGCCACCGCTGGCTGTCCGCCGAGCCCCCGAACGTCGAGCGCGCGAAGATCACGGCCGAGCGCATCATCCGCGATGCCAACTCGGCAGCGGATGTCATCAGCCGCATCCGTGCCTTGTTCAGACCTTCGCTTGAAATGAGAACTAGCACGCCGATCCCCAGCGTGGTTGCCGAAGCACGTGACCTTATGGCCGAGGAAGCCATGCGGCGTCGCGTTCGCATGGACATCGACGTCGAAAGCAACCTTCCGCTGGTTGCGTTCGATCGCGTCCAGATCCAGCAGGTCTTGGTCAACCTCATTCGCAACGGCATGGAGGCGATGGACTCCACCGCGGGCGACAAGGTTCTCGGGCTGCGCGTGCGCCGGATAGAGGACACGATCCAGACCGAGGTCAGCGACCGCGGCCCGGGTATCGAACGTCCTAATAAGATATTCGAGCCGTTCTTTACGACGAAAGGGAACGGGATGGGCATGGGGCTCGCGATCTCCCGTTCGATCATTGAGTCTCACGGTGGACGCCTTTGGGTGGAAAATAGCGTGCCGCGTGGGGCGACATTCATCTTCACTCTCCCGGTTGAAGCGAAAGCTGCGCAATAAGTCGGGCGACACCTCGGCCACCGGCGGCGCTCAGCAAACGCTTGGTTTATTCAGCTTTCGGTGAGGGCCTCGCCGCCCCGCGCAATGCATGGATTTCCATGAGGTGCGGTTGGGGCGTGGCGGGATTAGGGTGGCGGTGTGAGTCCGTCAGCCCAGATCCAGCTACCAAGAGCAAGTGCTATACGAAGCGCCGACAATCCCCAGAGTTTGTTTGTCCGTCAGGGGCACCCGATGACGACAGCGCCCAACTCACTTGGCGAGACCGATTCCAACGCAACGCGCGCGTTAACGCATGACTTGGACCGATCCGGACCGGGAAGTGGCCGACCTTTCGCGACGAATGAACCGGGCCTGATTCGCGGCAACATGATCAGCGATCTTGAAAGAGGCAGGTTATCGCGCGTCTGGTCGCACCATCCCCAATTCTTGCATCTGGGGCTTTTTATTACGGCCTATGTCCTGGGCTGCGGCTTCGCCCAGTCGCTCGCAATCATACCTGGAACAGGGATTTCCATTTGGCCTCCGAGCGGGCTGTTCATCGCTACGCTTGTCTTCGCCTCCAGGTATAGCTGGCCGTGGTGGGTGCTGGGGGCCTGTCTGGCCGAACTGTTCAGCAACTTCTTGTGGTTCCACACTCCGCTGCCCGCGGCCTTCCTGATCTTTGCTGGCAACGCTCTTGAAGCGGTGGCCGGCGCATGGCTCGTGAACCAGACCTGCAAGCGCCCAGTTCGGCTGGAAACGTTGCGGGACGTTCTGGCATTCGTCGTACTGGCCGCTGGAATTGCGCCAGTTGCAAGCGCGACGGTGGGAAGTGCGGCGCTTGCGTGGTTTGGCATACAATCGCAAACCTTTGCGACGGCTTGGCCGCTGTGGTGGATCGGAGACGCGACGGGGGTCCTGATCGTAGCGCCACTGGCGCTGGTCGTGTTCCAGAACTGGCGCGGCAAGGCGCAGCTCTCAGCAGCGCGGTGGATGGAAGCTTGCGTCCTGGGGCTGATCTTTCTTGGTATCGCCGCCCTTTCCTTGAGCGGCTATCTGCCCTTCGCCTACATCATCATGCCGCCTCTTCTTTGGGCCGCAGTGCGCTTTGAGTTCAGAGGCGCCGCCGTAGCATTGACCGTCCTCGCTCTGATCACGGCGGTATTCACGATATCCGGCGCCAGCCAATTTGCCGGCGATCCCGAGTCCCAGAAGCACAACCAGATCATGCTGCAGCTTTTTCTGGCCATCTCGGCATTTTCGGCGCTCGTCGTGGCCGCCATATCCCGGCAGCATCAGGCGGCGGTGCTCACTTTGCGTGAAAGCCTTGAGGCATTAGGCGACCGGGAGCGGGAGCTCTCGCAGCTTGTCGACATGGTTCCGAGCCACGTTTGGCGCCTGAGGCCCGATGGCGATCCGACCTTTTTCAACAAGCGCATGGTCGACTTTCTCGGCCTGGACGTAACGGATTTGGACAAACCGGGCATCAGCCGGCTGGCGGCGATGATAGAGGCCGGCATCCATCCGGACGACGCAGCAGCATTCGGCGATACGCTCAGTCACTGCCTCGCCACCGGCGAGCGCTTCTCCATGAGGTATCGCTTGCGCCGCGCCGATGGCGTCTATCACTGGATGTCGAGCCGGGCGGAGCCGATGCGCGATCACACTGGCCGCATCGTCCAGTGGTACGGCCTCTGTCACGACATAGACGATCAAATGCAAGCTGAAGAGGCCCTGCGGCGGAGCGAATTGCAGCTTCAGCAGATGATTGACGCTGTGCCGGTCCGCATCTGGAGCGCGGTGCCGACCGGCGGGCCGGTCTACTTCAACAAGCGGTACCAGGACCATTTCCGCTCCGTGATCGCTGACTTCGAAGCACTCGGAGAGCCGCGCATCGAGGAATTGCTGCAAGAACTGGTTCATCCCGAAGATGCTCCCGGGGTGCTGAGCACGTTGCTGAATTGTTTCGAAACAGGCGGCGGTTCCGCGATGCGGTTTCGCTGGCGCGAAACAGATGGCTATCGCTGGGCGGAGTGCAGGGTGGAGCCGCGGCGTGATGAGGACGGGGCGGTTGTGCAATGGTACGGGGTTTCCCTCGACATCGACGAAGAGGTGCGCGCCCAGGAAGCGCTGCGACAAGCGTCCGACAAACTCGCGCAAGCGGCTCAGGCTGCAAGTCTCGCCGAGCTTTCGGCTTCGATCGCCCACGAGGTGAATCAGCCGCTGGCTGCGATCGTCGCCAACTCCCATGCATGCCACCGTTGGCTGTCCGCAGCACCGCCGAACGTCGAACGCGCGAAGATTACGGCCGAGCGCATTATCCGGGACGCCAACTCGGCGGCGGACGTCGTCGGCCGCATTCGCGCGCTGTTCAAGCAATCCACGGAGACGAGAACCAATGCGACGCTCAGCAGTGTCATCGCAGAGGCACGCGACCTCGTGACCGAGGAAGCGATGCGGCGGGGCGTTCGCATCAGCGTTGATATCGGAAGCGACATTCCGCTAGTCGCGTTCGATCGCGTCCAAATCCAGCAGGTTCTGGTCAATCTCATCCGCAACGGCATGGAGGCGATGGACTCTGGTGCGGACGACGGAGTTATCAAAATCCGCGTGCGCCATATCGGGGATGTTGTCCAGACCGAAGTCAGCGATCACGGCCGGGGCGTCGAGTTTCCCGACCGGATATTCGAACCGTTCTTTACCACGAAAGAGCAAGGGATGGGCATGGGACTGGCGATCTGCCGTTCGATCATCGAGTCGCACAGCGGGCGTTTATGGGTCGAGAAGAACGAACCACGTGGAGCGACGTTTATCTTCACGTTGCCGATTGAAGCGAAAGCGGCGTCATGACGACGGACGGCCAAATTGTCTTCATCGTAGATGACGATGAACGCATCCGGGAGGCGCTCAGTGAGCTGCTGGCGGCGCACGGCATGCGTGCCGTAGCGTTCGGATCGGCGGGCGATTATATCCGCGCTGACAAGCCGGACGTCCCTGCCTGCCTCATCCTCGATATCGAGTTGCCGGATATTAACGGCCTCGATCTGCAGCGGCAGATTGCCGAGGGCGATCATCCGCCGATCGTTTTCCTGACAGGACATGGCGATATCCCGTCCTCCGTGCGTGCGATCAAGCACGGCGCCGTAGATTTCCTGACTAAGCCCTTCAGCGATGCAGACCTCATGGCCGCAATCCATGCAGCGATTGCCCAGGATCGGGTACAGCGATCGGAGCGCGCTGAGCTGGGCGTGTTGAAGCAACGTTATCTCGAACTGACGCCGCGCGAACGTGAGGTGCTGCCGCTGGTGGTCAGCGGCCTGCTCAACAAGCAGGCGGCCGCTGAGCTGGGGATCAGCGAAGTTACGCTGGAAATTCATAGAAGGAACGTCATGCAGAAGATGGTCGCGGCGTCGCTCGCCGACCTCGTGCGCATCGCCGAGCGATTGGGAATACCGATCACGCACTCGCGCCGGGCAGGGGGGAGCTGAGGGTGAGCAAGCGGAGGCCTGTCGTGGCGATCGTCGACGATGACCCAAGACTGCTCGAGTCGCTGGAGGACCTCTTGGAGTCCGCCGGCTATGTGGCCCGCAGCTTCTCGTCGGCGAGGTCGTTGCTGGTCAGCGGCCTGTCTGGATTGGACATGCTTATCACCGACATCGGGATGCCCGGCATGGACGGCTTTGAACTTCGCGACCTGGTCAAGAAAGCGCGTCCGGATCTGCCCGTGTTCCTGATCACCGGCCGCCACGAGATAGTGGATCAGCACCGCGCCAAGGGCATTGGCAGGCTTTTCCGCAAGCCGTTCGATGGCCAGGCACTGCTTGCGGCGATCGGCGACGCCTTACGCAACCCAGAAACGGAGGCTAAACATGAGAGTTGACCAATTGCCCTTACGGAGATCGACGCCGTCATCACAGCAGCGGAGGGCTGAAGCCGAGCAGCCGCTGGTCATTATTGTCGATGATGATGCCTCTGTTCGGGAGGCGCTGTCTGAATTGATCCTGTCGGCGGGTTTTCTGCCGGTGTGCTTTACCTCGACCCGTGAATTGCTTGACGCCGACGTGTTGGAGAGCCCCGGCTGTTTGATCCTCGACGTGCGCATGCCAGGGACGAGCGGTCTCGATCTGCAGCACCATCTTGCGAAAAACGGCAACCCCAAACCAATCATCTTCCTGACCGGGCATGGCGACATCCCGATGACTGTCCAGGCGATGAAGGCCGGCGCCGTGGACTTTCTGACGAAACCGGTGCGGGATCAGACGCTGCTTGACGCCGTGATCGCGGGCATTGCGGTGGACGCCAAACGGCGGGCGGATGCCGTGATCGTCAAGCGCAACATCGAGCGCGTCGAGACGCTGACGCCGCGCGAGCGCGAGGTCCTGCGTGAAGTGGCGCGCGGGCGCCTCAACAAACAGGTCGCCTTCGACCTCGGCATCAGTGAAGTGACCGTCAAGCTTCACCGCGGCAATGTCATGCGCAAGATGGAAGCCGCTTCCATCGGTGAACTGATCCGGGCGTGGGAAACGCTGCCCGCGCCGATGCGCGAGGCCGGCGCGGCCAAGACTTTCGAATAGGCTGAACCATGCCTCCGTCCGATAAGATTCCCCGGCGGCGGGCGCTTCTTCGCTAAGAAAAGCTTGCCCAGGACGATCCGGACTCAGAAAAACCTTTATAGAGCTTAGAGCGATAACCGCCGCGTGTAATCTGATGTTGCGCTGCACTGCCAAGCTCCTGCCGCGCGTCGCCAGCTAGCAGCGGCGCATTGGGAAGCTTTGGAGCGGCCGTATCTCCATCACGACGACTATCGCTAATGTCGTGCCTTCAGGCATCAGCGAAGTTTAGTATGCTGGTGGCAGGAACTCGATCAGGGCCTTGGTGACGGCGGCTGGCTGCTCCTCCGGAACCCAGTGGCCTGAGCCCTCGACTACTACGGCGTGTACGTTTTCGGCGACGTGGCGGAGATGGTCTTCGTACATCGATCCCAAGCCACCTGAGCCGCTTATACCGAGTACCGGCATCGTTAGCTTGTGTTTTGCAAAGGCTTTGTTCTGTTCTTCGTCACGGGGAAAAGCCCGGTAATACTCGAAGCCTGCGCGCAATGCGCCAGGCTGGGCATAGGAACGGCCGTAGACTTCGTCGGCTTCGTTGTCGAACGCGCGAGCATTTACCCCCTCTGCATTGTGAAACCACTTTAAATACTCAAGCTCGCGACCGGCAATGAGCATTTCCGGTACGTCGCGTACGGAATGGAAGCGAAAATGCCAAGTGCGAGGGCCTTGGATCAATTCGTTCCATGGTTCGATGCCTGGCAGTGGGACGTCAAGGATGGCTAGTGTGGCGACTTCCTCCGGGTGCTGCGCCGCATAGGAATAAACCACCATGCCACCCATATCGTGGCCGACAAGATTGACGACCGGACCAAGGTTCAACTGATTGACGAGTGCGTGAATATCCTCGGCAATCGACGCCTTTTCGTAGCCGGCCGCAGGCTTGGCGGTGTCCCCCAAACCGCGCAAATCGGGCGCAAATACAGTGTAACCGCGCGCCACCAGTTGTGGCATCACAAAGCGCCACATGTATGAGGTCGTGCCCCAACCATGCAACAACACAACAGTTTTCGGCCGCCTACCGCCAGCAAATAGTGATAGACCACACCGTTAACATCGGCCTTGCCGTCGACGATACGTGCCGACAGGTCAGTCGATTGTCCGAGCGGCACGTCTGAGTGCGGAGCGTTGGCAGAAGTCGATGGTCCGGCAGCAAGGACCGCAATGAGGAAACCAGAAAGAAAGCTAAGGCGCATTAAAGCACTCCGGGATTGTGAGGTCCAAAGGCCTCCAAGAGCGGCAAATGCCGCTTAATGTCTATAAAACGAAAGCCAGCAGACTTTGGCCTGATAATCACACGCAGTATACGTAAGTATATACGCCTCTAACCGGCGGCGAGTTGATTCCTCAATATAAGGACCACATTGGCGTATCTTGTCGCGGTCCGTTCGGGCGGTGACTTGCTCGTGATCAGCCGCTTCTCGTTTGAGAAGCGGATCCTCATACGAATTGATAGGTTCGGTTTGTAGCGGCCGCCGCACGAGCGGCGGGTCGCGCACGGCGACAGCTCCAGGATCTCGGCGTGCCTGCCCTGCACCTTGGCATCGTATGACAGATGCTTCGGTAGAATAGGTTCGCGGCCCGGATCGGTGCATCCTGTTCCTCGCAAGCCATCACGACCGTCGCGTTTCTACCGCTCCTCGCTCGCTCCTCCCCGAACGCGACCGCACAGGCCGACTCGATGGTCGTGATGGTGAGCAGGATGTTCAAAGCACATGGATGGACATGATGAACAAAGACGGACTTTTCTCCGTCGGCGGATCTCGCCGCGATGTCTTGTTAGCAGGCCTGATCTCTACGGTAGCCGCCGGACTGCCCCGCGCTGCTTCGGCCGCGAGCCGAAAACAAAAGCTTTCCTCTTCCCCTTCCATCAAAGGAACCAAGACGATGAGCACCATCACGACCAAGGACGGCACCGAAATCTACTACAAGGATTGGGGCAAGGGTCCTGTCGTCACATTTTCGCACGGCTGGCCGCTGAATTCCGACGCCTGGGACGGACAGATGCTCTTTCTTGCCCATAACGGCTTTCGCGTCATTGCGCATGACCGGCGCGGCCATGGCCGATCGAGCCAGGCGACGTCCGGCAACGATATGAACGGCTATGCGGACGATCTTGCAGCCGTGATCGAGGCGCTGGATCTCCGGGACGCCACGCTGGTCGGCCATTCCACCGGAGGAGGCGAGGTTGCTCGCTATATCGGACGGCACGGGACGAAGCGGGTGGCCAAGGCAGTTCTTATCGCCGCTGTTCCGCCGATCATGGTGAAGACGCCGGCCAATCCGGAAGGCCTGCCGATCGAGGTATTCGACGGCATAAGAGCTGGCCTCGTCAAGGATCGTTCGCAGTACTACCGCGACCTCGCACCGTTGTTTTATGGCGCGAACAGGCCGGGCGCCAAGGTTTCCCAGGGGACTCTTGATCAGTTCTGGCTCTGGAGCATGCAGGCGGGTCTCGTCAACGCGTACGAAAGCGTCAAGGCGTTCTCCGAGACCGATTTTACCGAGGACCTCAAAAAGTTCGACGTACCAACCCTGGTCCTGCATGGCGAGGACGACCAGATCGTCCCCGTCAAGGACTCGGCAGTCAAGTCGGCCCGATTGATCAAAGGCGCAAAGGATATCTATTACCCCGGCGCGCCCCACGGGATCACGGCCACACACCAGGATCAGGTCAATGCTGACCTGCTCGCCTTCATCAAAGGATAGTACGCCCTCAGATACGACCGCATGTTGTCCGCACTTCCTCGGAGCCGCCGATGACCACCTTTGGCAATATTTCGCGCGCCCTGAACAGCATTTCAGGTGGCGCGCCAGGTCAAACCTTGTGCGCTCGCATAGCCGAGCGGTGGCCTGAATGCCGGTTCTGTCGGCTCATGTCCCGGATTGTGGAACCGAACCACTGCGCCATCGAGTTGGAGCGCTGGCAAAGGCGGCAAACATAGGCTGCGACAGGGCTGCCATTCGGGCAACTGCGCCTGTGCAGCGCGGAGGCGATCGTCGGCGTTTGACACTACGTCGCACTGTCGCCTTGAAGGCCAAAGCGCTCTCGAGGACGTCAAACTGGCTAATCGCCGGGAGTTTATCAATCGGTAGCCGTTTGCGATTGCCGCTCATTTTGGCGGTCTCAATTCGGCGTGAAATTTTCTTGGCCAGCAGTTGCGACCATCGCAGCAGCACCGGCACAATTTTTCGAAGGCAGGAGCGACATGGGCGCACTCTCAGGCAAGATCGCGGTGGTCACCGGCGGAAACAGCGGGATCGGACTATCGGCTGCAAAAATCTTTGCGGCCGAGGGCGCGCAAGTCGTCATTACCGGCCGCCGGCGGCAGGCGGTCGAGGAAGCGGTCGTACAGATCGGGGCAGGTGCGCTGGGCATTCAGGGAAATGTGGCCGACGTGTCGCACCATAACGAGGTAGCGCAGCAGATCCGCCAGAGGTTCGGGGCGCTCGACATCTATATGGCGAACGCCGGCATAAACACCATCACGCACTCGGCCGACGTCTCCGAGGCAGAATATGATGCGCAATTTGCCGTCAACACGCGAGGCGTCTTCTTCGGCGTCCAGAAGCTGATTCCGATCATGCGGAACGGCGGCGCAATCATCCTCCAGGCTCGCTGGCCAGCGAGAAAGTTCTGGACGGTCATGCTGTATACGCGGGCTCGAAGGCGGCCATAAATGCCTTTGCGCGCGCTTGGGCGATCGAGCTGAAGTCTCGCGGCATCCGGGTCAACGTGCTCAGCCCAGGTCCGGTGGATACGGCTATTCTCGATAAGCTAGGCATACCGTTTGAGCAGCGCGGGCTGTTTGAAAAGGCGATGGCGGAGGCAATACCCCTGGGCCGGATGGGCCAGCCGGACGAGCTGGCAAAAGCCGCCCTGTTCCTTGCCTCGGACGCGAGCAGTTTCATCACGGGCATCAATCTGCGGGTGGATGGCGGGATGGCAGTGCTCTGAGCCATGACTGCGAGATCGCGCCAATAGACCGCCGGTTATCGGCTGAGCAATCGGTCTTCCTCACGAAAAATTTTTTGGGAAGCTGCCGCACGAGTCGCGCCAAATAGGTCGGAGGCGACACGTTTTGTCGACGTGGCGCAAATTGAGCCACGTAAATAGCAAGTCGCATTGCAGGGATCGACGCGCAAGAGAGAAGTCGGCTCGCCAGGTTCTCGCCACGGCGGCAGCGGCGTCTTGCAAACACAGCTCTCCGGCCGCGCGCCCTCAGTGTCTGTTCCGGCGTCCGCCGACAATGCACACCCGGCATAGTAGATACCTCAATTATGCTGCAGGGCACCTGATCTCCCCGGTGACCTACCCTGCACCTTGGCATTGTATGACAGACCCTTCCGCACAATAGGTTGGCGGGCTGCGTCGGCGCATTCTCCTGAGCATTGGTCACCACAGGCCACACGGGAGAAAGCAAATGCGAAACATAACTCGAGCCCTGGCGCTCACCGCAGCGCTGGCCGCGTCGGGCGGCGGGATGGCGCAGGCCGCCAATTCTCAGCCCAAGCCGACGATCGTACTGGTGCACGGCGCCTTCGCGGAATCGTCGAGCTGGGACGCAGTCATCACCAAGCTCAGCAAAGACGGTTATGTAGCGATAGCCGCAGCTAATCCGCTCCGCGGCGTTGCCAGCGATGCGAAAGCAGTCTCAGCCATCGTCCGGTCGGTTTCCGGGCCGGTCGTGCTGGTGGGGCATTCGTACGGCGGGCCTGTCATCACCGAGGCCGCCAATGGCAATCCCAATGTAAAGGCGTTGGTCTACGTGGCGGGTTTCGCGCCGGATACCGGCGAATCGAGCCTTACGTTGTCAAGCATGTTTCCCGGCAGCACCTTGGGGAGCGCGCTTGCTCCGGTAGCGTTGCCGGACGGCGGGCAAGACCTCTTCATCGAGCCGGCCAAGTTCCGCGCCCAGTTCGCCGCCGACGTTCCGCAAGAGCAGACTTTGCTGATGGCTGCCACTCAACGTCCTGTTGCTCAGGCGGCTCTGGCTGAAGCCTCGGGCGTCGCCTCATGGAAGACGCTGCCGTCCTACATGATCTACGGCTCGGATGACCGCAACATCCCGGCAGCCGTCATGAGCTTCATGGCCAAGCGTGCGCACGCGGTAAAGACCGTCGTCATCGAGGGTGCATCCCACGCGCTCATGGTTTCGCATCCCGACGAGGTCACGTCACTCATCGAGGATGCTGCTGCATCGGTCAGTCAGTAGCAGGCTGGAAGCGCCTGCATCCGATCGAGCAACGAAAATAAACACGCAACACCAGGAGCTAGACATGAAGATCGTCGTCATCGGCGGA
Organism: Mesorhizobium sp. M1399; assembly: GCF_040317735.1. NCBI lineage: Bacteria > Pseudomonadati > Pseudomonadota > Alphaproteobacteria > Hyphomicrobiales > Phyllobacteriaceae > Mesorhizobium > Mesorhizobium sp. M1399. Next base: position 202,364 of record NZ_JAMYKZ010000011.1, on the reverse strand, counting down.
ACCGGGCTGATCGGTTCAAAGACCGTGGAGAGACTGCGAAACAAAGGACACGACGTGCTTGCCGCGTCGCCGAATTCGGGCGTCAACACCGTTACGGGAGAGGGTCTGGCGGCCGCGCTTGCCGGTGCGCAGGTTGTTGTCGACCTCGCGAACTCGCCGTCGTTCGAGGAAAAGGCTGCCCTGGAGTTCTTCGAGGCATCCGGGCGTAATCTTTTTGCGGCCGAAACGGCCGCCGGCGTCCGTCATCACGTGGCACTGTCGGTCGTCGGTACCGACCGGCTGCAGGGCATGGGCTATTTCCGCGGCAAATTGCTTCAGGAAAAGCTGATCAGGGAATCCGGAATTCCTTACACCATCGTTCACGCCACTCAGTTCTTCGAATTCACCGCCGCCATCGCAAACACGGGCGCCGTCGGGGATACCATTCATATGTCACCGGCCTACTTCCAACCCATGGCGGCTGATAATGTTGCCGATGCGATGGCGGACGTCGCGCTTGCCGCGCCGTTGAACGGCATGATCGAAATTGCCGGCCCGGAGCGCGTTCGCATGAGCGAACTTGTCGAGCGCTTCCTGAAGGCCACCAACGACCCTCGCAAAGTCGTCTCGGATCCCGGCGCGCTCTACTATGGCCAGGTGGCAATCGACGATCGAACGCTTGTGCCCGGCGAGAATGCGCGCATCGGCGCCGTGCGTTTCGATGATTGGCTCAGCCGATACACACCACCGAAGTAAGCAATCATCGGATGGGCCCACCATTCGCATTACAACAAGGAGACCAGACATGATCAAAACACTTCTCTGCGCCGCGCTCACCGCCGCTTCCGTCACCGCAGCAATGGCCAAAGACGCCGCCAGCGTGAAGCTTGTCTACGACCAGGTTCTTCCAAACGTGCCTGGCAAGAGCATGAAAGCCGTGCTCGTCGAGTACGCGCCGGGGGGTACGTCGCCGGCCCATACCCATCCCAAATCCGCGTTCATCTATGCCACGGTCCTGGAGGGGACGATCCGAAGCCAGGTCAACGATGGGCCGGTGAAGACTTATCGCGCCGGCGAGAGTTTCTCGGAATTCCCGGGCGACCGTCATGCCGTCAGCGAAAACGCCAGCAACACGGAAGGCGCTCGTCTGCTTGCTATTTTCGTCGTCGACACCAGCGAAAAGGAACTGACGACGAACGCGAAATGAAATCGTGGCCCCCCGGACCATCGGGGCGTATGCGAAGGGACGGTCAGTGACATGAATTCGATCGCCAGCCGCACACTTGCGGGGATTTCGGTCCCCGATACACCGCTTGTTGGCCGGGCGATCGAGCATGCCCGCCAGCGATGTGAACCTTACTTGTTCAACCACGTGGTCCGATCCTGGCTTTTCGCGGCCCGGATCGGACAGATTCAGAATATCCAGCACGACGCGGAGGTTGTTGCCGTTGCAACTCTGTTGCATGACGTCACGCTCAATGAGGACTTCGCCGGGCCGCGCCGTTTCGAAGTGGAAGGCGCCGATCTCGCCCGCACCTTCGTTCGGGAAGGCGGCTTCGACGAGCGGCGCGCCCAATTGATCTGGGACAGCATCGCCCTCAACTCGACGCCGTCGATCGGCCTCTACAAGGAGGCTGAGGTGGCGCTTTGCACAGCCGGCATCTGCCTCGATGTCGTCGGCTTGCAATACAGCCTCGTTTCGTCAGCCGAGATTGCAAAGATCATCGGTGAGTTTCCACGCCTCCAAATGAAGCGACGGATGACTCGATGCTTTTGCCATATCGCCGAGGTCAGGCCGGAAACCACCTACGACAACTTTGCCCGGGACTTCGGCGAGCGCTTTGTTTCAGGCTACAAGGCGACTTCGGCAGTTGATCTTGTGATGAACGCTCCCTTCGAAGAGTGAACGCAGTTTCGATCCAGGTTCTATCGACACCGGTCGGTTCAGCCTCGCCCTTCAAGTGACCCAAACGCCGCGCACCTGTCGCATGCCTGCGGCAAAGCGAATTGCCGAGGGCAGCGTTCAGGGTGCCAATTTCCACCGCTTCCTATACTTCGGTTTAGGCGCCCCAAACCGATCGAATGGCAATACATATCATCGGCACGATAGCAACAGTTTGGCTCACCGGTCATTCTTACGATGCAATGGATTGCAAACACCTCAAGGAGATAAGTAATGAATATTGCAGCGTCACCGGTCGCTCCGAAAGGAAAAGCCGTCGCCCAACGCGCGAGTTATGCGGAGCAGTCGCCGGAACGTCTGAAGAAATTTATTGAATTTCTTGGTGAGACGCGAGAGGGGTCGATCGAAGAACCGATCCGCGACCTTGTTGCCGTCCGAGCCGCGCAACTGAACGGGTGCACCTTCTGCCTTGATATGCACGTCAAACAGGCGAAGATTCATGGCGAGCGCGAACTGCGCCTTTACCACCTGGCAGCCTGGCGGGATTCGACCCTGTTCGTTCCTCGCGAGCGTGCAGCCTTGGCATGGACGGAAGTCTTGACCAAGCTGCCCGAGCAGGGTGTCCCGGACGAGATCTACGATCGGGTCAGGTCGCAGCTTTCCGAGAAGGAAATCTCCGATCTGACCTTCGTCGTCATGGCGGTCAATTCTTGGAACCGTCTGAACATCGGCTTCAAACCGGTCCCGGGCTCGGGGGATGCGAAGTTTGGCCTGAGCAAAGCAGCGCTAAGCTAATCTTTGGAATGGGTCAGAATGGCGCTTGTTTTCGCGCCATTCTGACCGGCCAGGCAAAGGCGCCGACCTCGGCGACCAAACCCTGGAACCGATCCCAGCCTCCCGGCCGCGGCCGCGAGGCGCTCTCAGGAGGGCGTCATGCGCATTGACAGTCTGCATCCAGTAATATCGGCCCGTCTCATGGTGATCGACGTCGACGCTCCACTCCGCAGTGCAGCACTCTCACTTTCCAGGCCCGCAATAGGCCTGGTCGTGGTGTGCCACGGCAGTGGGGAGGCGGCAGGCGTGCTGAGCAAGTCCGACCTTGTCCGCCATCTAGCGAATTCAGGGCCAACAGAAGCGCCGATTGCGGCATTGATGAGCCGGTCCATCGTGTCTTGTGGTCCCGATGATGATCTTCATTCAGTCTGGCAGACCATGGCCGCGCAAGGCCTGCAGAATGTGCCGGTGCTCGGGGCTGACTCGAAACCGCTAGGCGTCCTCGATATCCGTGATGCGATGAAGGCGCTCTTCAAACAAGAGGAACTGCAGGAACGGCTGCTTGCCAACTACATCAGCGGGATCGGCTATCAATAGATCATGGTCTCGCGTTTGGATATATAGAAGTATGTATCGGAGTCTTCTTAGACATAATGGATAATAAATACCATAAATTATAGTGTATTGAAGCAAATAGGTGTCGGCTGAGCCAACGGGGTAATGAAATGTTTCGTCCGGACATAAAAGAAGATGTCTTCGACAGCCCATCCGATGGTCCTGGAAGTGGTATGTCCGTGCAAATGTCGACGGCCGGCATCGTCCATGACCTGGGCAATCTCATTCAGGTCGCCTCGTCGGCGTTGAACCACCTGGCCCGCGATCCGAGCATCCAAGCGGCTCCGGCGCTTGGGCCTGTAGTTGCCGGCGCCAAAACGGCTTTGGAACGGGCTGGTGGCCTTGTCCGGCAAACCATCAGCCTGGCCCGAGAGAGCCCCGCGGAAATCGAATACACAAACGTAGGTGCTTGCCTGGCTGAGATCGAAACCCTCGTGCGGAGCGCCTTGGATGCCAATTTCGGTCTTGAGCTTCGGGTTGGATCGGACCTGCCTTTGGTGAGATGCGATCGCCTTGGATTGCAAAATGCGGTTCTGAATCTTCTGTTCAACGCGCGCGATGCAATGCCTGACGGCGGCTTCATCTCGATCGATGCCGGCTTGGCCTCTGAAAGCTCTACCGCCGGTCAGGTAGATATCCGTGTCGCGGACAGCGGTATCGGGATGACCAGCGAGACGATGGTCTGCGCCTTCGATCCGTTCTTCACCACCAAAAGCGAAGGCCTCGGCGGCGTCGGTTTGCCGATGGTGAAGCGCTTTGCCGAGCAGTCAGGCGGAAGCATCGATATTCAGAGCACACTTGGGGCAGGCACGACCGTCACTCTGCGGTTGCCTGCGGTGCGATAGCGGCCGGCCAATCTCCCTCCGGTGACAAACGTGACATACAATCGAGAGATAAAAGATGGATGCACAAGTCGTTGAAAACGTCGAACAGGACCGTTTCGAGCTGCCGATCGCCGGCGATATGTTTGCGGCGGCCTACTATCGGCTCGAGGGCGGGAAGGTCGCGCTGATACACACCGAAGTCCCGTCGGAATTTTCCGGACAAGGGATCGCGTCGCGATTGGCGCAGGGCACCTTCGAGCTGCTCCGCAAAACCGGCCGTAAAGCGATCTTGAAATGTCCCTTCATGAGCCGCTTTTTCGCCAAGCACCCGGACTATGCAGATGTCGTCGACGGCTAGTCAGGGCACGAATGTTGAGGGTTTCCCAGGGATCTATCCTAATGCACGACGAGTATGATTTGCAGAGGTTCGTCAGCGCACAGGATCCGGTCTACGACGACGCGCTGGCTATTCTCCGTCAAGGAATGATGTGCACTCCCTATATGGAGTTCATCTTCCCAAGGTTGGCCACCAGGCGAAGCGGTACTGCGCCTGAGCCATATTCAATCACATCGCTCGACGAAGCCAGCGCTTATCTCTCATTTCCGATCCTAGGAGGCCGTTATCGGGAATGTGTTGGCACACTGCAGCGGCTCTCCGGCCTAAGCGCTCGCGCTGTCTTCGGTGAGGTTGATGCGAAGAAGTTGCACGCGTCCCTCACGCTGTTTTCCGAAGCAAGCAACGACGAGTTCCTGCTCGAGACAATCTTCGACGTCTGGTTCGACGGTTTGCTCGACGAGGAAACGATGAACGATCTCTACTTGATATCGTAGTGGTCTGCCTACGCCACCGGCGTAAAGCTGTCGCGGCGCTGAGGTCACCATCCGCTGCCTTATCCCTCACACGCTGCGATCTGGCAGAGGCATGAACTCGTGGTCTCCCGGCACGCCGGAGAAGCGGCGTTCGCGCCAATCCGCCTTTGCCTGCTCGATCCGTTCGGCTGAAGAGGAGACGAAGTTCCAATAGATATGACGTGGCTCGGAAAAGGGCTCGCCTCCTATCAGCATCAGCCTCGCCGCATGGAAGGCAGGCGCCTGGAGCACAATCTCAGCGCCGGGCGCCAGAGCTATCAATTCGGCCTCATGAAACGTCCCGAACTGGCCGACAATTCCAACCTCACCGGCGACGATGTAGATTGCACGCTCACGGTGTTCGGGTTTCACCTGGTATCGCGCACCGCTCGTGAGCACAATTTCGGCATAGACCATGTCGGAGAACGTCCTTACCGGCGAGACCAACCCGTCGGACGCGCCGGCGATCAACGTAAGCTCGACGCCGTCGGCACAGATCCTGGGTATTTCGGGAGCGCCAAAATGTGCGACGTCGGCGGCAATTTCTTCATAGCGGGAGGGGAGGGCGATCCAAGCCTGAGCGCCGAAGAGATTGCTTCCCGACGCCCGGACTTCCGGTGGCGTGCGCTCGGAATGGACGATGCCCGACCCGGCCGTCATCCAGTTGACCTCGCCAGGACGGATGGTCTGCACTTTACCGAAATTGTCGCGGTGCACGATCTCGCCGTCGATCAGGTAGGTCACGGCCGCAACGCCGATATGCGGATGCGGTCCCATATCGAAACCGTGACCTGCGTCGAATATAGCGGGGCCGAAATGGTCGAACAGGATGAAGGGCCCGATCATCAGGCGATTCGAGGAGGGCAATACGCGCCTTATCTTCAGTCCGTCGGCAAAATCACGGATAGCCGGCTGGATGATTGTATCGATGCCTGTGATATCGCTTTGGCGGATGGTCATGGATCTCTGTCCTTCTGCATGCCTTGTCAGCCAGATGCTCGAACGCGCTTGAACGGAGCGGCGCGAAAGACTGTCTGAATGGCTTTGAGGAGCGCGAATTTGGAGCTCGCGTGGTTCTGTCCGGCGATGCCGCTTTCATTAAGAGCCGACACCCTCTTCGACAGGATCGCCGCAAGATCTTCAGCCATTTCGGGCCTTTCGTGCAGCAGCGGCGCAAAGCTTTCCTGGTCTATCTCGTAAACCTCGACGGGGGTCATTGCCCGCAAACTCGACATCTCGCCAATGCCGGCGAGCAAGCCGGTCTCGCCGAAGAAATCGCCGGGTGCAAGCCGGCCGATCTCCTGCAGGTGAGCATCGTCCTCGCCAATTTGCCGGACGATAACTCCCGTCCGTACGATCATGAGCGACGGCAGCATCTCTCCCCGTCGTGCGATGATCTCGCCCTTATGGTAGGTGCGAACCGAGGCCGCTGCGGCGAGCGACTCCTGCTCGGTATCCGTTAGCGCCGAGAATACCGGTATGGACCTGATGAGTTCGATCGGGGTGAAGCTTTGGGAGGCTGCCTTCTCGTCGCTCAGCTGGTTGGTCATGGCAATCGAAGCCGAAAGTGGCTCCGCCAGCAGCATGCCGGTCGACTTTGAATGGCGATAAATGAGATCGAAGATTTCGTTCCGAGCGGCACTTCGCTGGTCAAGATTTGCGACGCGAAAAAACAACTCGATCTCGATAGCTGCCGCATCCAGGCTTCTGATTGTGACCAAAGGCGAAGGGTCCTGGAGGATTGAATTGCAGCTCAGCAAGACGGTGCGCATGAGGTCTACGATGATCGCCGGCGTCTTCGTTGGCGCCATCTTGACGGTTACGGCAAGTCCATGGCTCTCGTCCGGACCGCTTAGATTTGTTACCCCGATCTTGGCGAGAAGGCTGTTCGGAAGCGCGACGACATTGTGGGTCGGGGTCAGGAGTTGGGTCGACCGCCAGTTGGTCTCGACAACGCGGCCTTCGGTTCCGTCGCTCAGAATGATCCAGTTTCCAAGTACGTAAGGGCGGCCGAGGTTAAGCGCGATCCCCGAAAATACGTCACCGAGCGTATTCTGGAGCGCCAGTCCCAGGATGACGGCAAACACGCCGGACGTGGCAATGAGCGTTCCGACCGGCACCGCAAAGACGAACGCCAGGATCGACAGGAACATTCCAGCATAGACGATACCGACCACGACGTCCTGCAGGAGACGTGCCTCGCGCGGCTTTCGCTCAAAAACGAGATAGATACGGACAAATCCGATTAGCGCCCAGGCAAGGTGAACCCACCAGAGCAGCTTGACCGAGCCCATGAGGATCGCTCCTCCGGTTGTCTCGTTGTCCCTTGCGGCCTCGTATGGCACGACGCGCAGGTCGAGAACCATGGCCGACATCGCGAGGAAAAAGCTGAGTTGGACGACCAGCTTCGCATTGGCGAAGCGTCTGGGGATGAGGGTCCAAACGACGATCCCGGCGAGGCCGAGCAACACGATGTAGACCAGAGGAGAGTTCCACCAGTTCATGAACGATCACCGCCATTCACAGTTCAATGTTTGGCCTCCGGCCCGGCGATCGGGCCTCGGCCGCTGGCCTTGTCTTTTTCGAGAACTGCTTCGGTGATCGAATTCGGCAGCCGTCGCGGCTTTTCGATCAGCCCGAGCACCGGCATGGCGATGACGAAGAACGCAAAATAGTAAAGCGTCGCCAGTTGGGACATGACGACGTAGGCGCCTTCCGCCGGTCGGGAGCCGAGCCAGCCGAGAAAGAGGGCATTGGCAACGAACAGCCAGAAGAGCACCCTATACCAGGGGCGGTAGACCGCCGAGCGCACCTTCGAGGTGTCGAGCCACGGCACCAGGAACAGCACCGCGATCGAGCCGAACATCGCGAGCACGCCGCCGAGCTTGGAATCGATCGGCCCGATATTGAAGGTGATGGCCCGCAGGATCGCGTAAAACGGCAAGAAATACCATTCCGGCACGATGTGGGCCGGCGTCTTCAGCGGATTGGCGATCGTGTTGTTGTCGGGATGGCCGAGATAGTTCGGCAGGTAGAAGACGAAATAGGCGAAGAAGAACAGGAACACGAGGATGCCGAAGGCATCTTTGACGGTGGCATAGGGCGTGAAGTCCACGACATCGGTTTTCGATTTGACCTCGATGCCGGTCGGATTGTTCTGGCCGACGACGTGAAGCGCCCAGATATGCAAGGTCACCACGCCCGCAAGCACAAATGGCAGCAGGTAATGCAGCGCAAAGAAGCGGTTCAGCGTCGGATTGTCGACCGCGAAGCCGCCGAGCAAAAGCTGCTGGAGCCAGTCGCCGATCAGTGGGACGGCCGTGAAGAAGTTGGTGATGACAGTAGCGCCCCAGAACGACATCTGTCCCCAAGGCAGCACGTAGCCCATGAAGGCCGTCGCCATCATCAGCAGGAGATTGGTGCAACCGAGCACCCACAGCAGCTCACGCGGCGCCTTGTAGGAACCATAGTAGAGCCCGCGGCAGATGTGGATGTAGACGGCAATGAAGAAGAACGACGCGCCGTTGGAATGGAGATAGCGCAGCAACCAGCCCGAATTCACGTCGCGCATGATCTCCTCGACTGAATTGAAGGCCAGTCCCGTATCAGGAGCGTAATGCATGGCCAGCACGATGCCGGTCAGGATCTGTGAAACCAGCATGATCGTGAGAATGCCGCCGAACGTATAGGCATAGTTCAGGTTGCGCGGCACCGGATAGACGATGAAGCTGTCGTGCACCAGCCGCGGCAGCGGCAGGCGGGCATCGAACCAACGTGCGATTCTGGTTTTTGGCGTATAGGTCGAGTGTTTGTCGCTCATCGAAATGCCCCCTGCCTCAACCAATGCGGATCTTGGTGTCGGAAACGAACTGGAACACCGGTACCGCCATGTTCTCGGGTGCCGGACCTTTGCGGATGCGGCCGGCGGTGTCGTATTGTGAACCGTGGCACGGACAGAACCAGCCATCGAAGTCGCCTTCCTGACCATGCGGGATGCAGCCGAGATGGGTGCAGACCTGGACCATCACCACCCAGGCTTCCTTGCCCGGCATAGTTCGGTTAGCGTCGGTTGCCGGCGCGTCGACCGGCAGGTTGGCGTTGCGGGCGATTGGATCCTTGAGCTCGGCGAGACTGACTGACTGGCCGTCCTTCATCTCTTGCTCAGTGCGGTTGCGCACGACCACCGGATTGCCGTGCCAGTCGACGATCAGCGACGTTCCTGGCCTCAGCGAGGAGACGTCGACCTCGATCGCGGCGGGCGCTTCGACGCGCAATGTGTGCTCGGCTGTGGAGGTTTCGGAAAGGTCGGCCATGGTGGCGACTCCTGTTGCTGGAAGCTGCGTCATCGCGTTGGTGGCAATCGAGCAAAAGCAGGCCACGGCTTTCGCCTTTCCAGTCTGCTCATATCGCCCGAAATATGCCGGCCGTGGCCGGGTGTGAGCCATCGTGCCAACGGCACGTGCGTCCAATACTTTCGTTTAGGATTTCCTGAGCGAAGGACTGGCCGGGCTGGCGATGATGCCATCATGGAAGGTCGTGGATTCCTCCAGATAACCGTTGGTCACTGAGCTGGCATGCGTCCCGGCATTGCGCACGGCGATCCCGAACTTCAGCCCGACCATACCTCGGCATAGGCACGTCTAGCTGTCGGTGTCGTAGTCGTGGTCTCCGCCAGGTGCGAGTTTCTGGAGCGGTTGTCTCGCGTGGCAGGTTTTCCGCCCGGCGAGGACCAATTGCGCGATTCAATCGGGTTCAGAAAGGGAAAAGCGGTGAAACTCTACTACAGCCCTCTCGCCTGCAGCCTGGCGGGCCACATCGCGCTGGAAGAAGCGGGTGTTTCCTTCGAGCGCGAAAGCGTGAACCTCAAGACCAAACGAACTGGCTCCGGGGATGATTTCACTACCGTCACGCGCAAGGGCTATGTTCCAGCCCTCGTGCTGGATAGCGGCGAAGCGCTGACGGAAAATATCGCCGTCCTCGACTGGATTGCGTCGCAATACCCGGCACTGGGAGCGGCGGGGCCGCTGGGCCGTACCCGCCTTCTCGAAGCGTTGGCCTACGTCTCAACTGAAATACACCGAAGCTTCAAGCCGATGTGGCACCAAAGCAGCGATGCCGAGAAGGCCAAGGCGAGCGCGGCGATTACGAGCCAACTCGAGTTCTTCGCTGACGGGCTCGAGACCGACTATCTGTTCGGCGACAAACCCAGCGTCGCGGATTTTTATCTTTTCGTGATGCTGCTTTGGGCGGCCCGCTTCCACGTCCCTGTTCCCGCGCCTTTGCAAGCGCTTCGCGCCCGAATGGCTGCGCGACCGGCCGTGCGCATCGCAATGGATCGTGAGGGCCTCGTCTAAAAGCCGAGGGTGGCTCCGAGCATAAGATCAGACGCAATATATCCTCTCACCCCAACAAAGATCAGGAGTCATTCTCATGCTGCCGTTTCTGCGGATGCTACATCCAGCCGCTTCCAAGCGCGGGGACGGCCTACGTCTCGAATTTCTCAGGAGGGAAATCGAGGAAACGCTGGACCTTACCGGCATCCGGTCAGAATTCGCCGCACTGCCTCCTGGCCGAGCGGTTACAATCCTGGATTCGTCGCAGTCACCGTCGAAATAAGCGCAATATTTCCTGTCGGCCGATACGGCGGGCGGGTCTGGTCGTTCCGGCTTGTTGGTCATCATAGAGGCTTCATCATGAATGCGAATAAGGCTCCCGAGACGGTCGATCATCGCCGCCGACGCATTGTTGGCGCAACAGCAATGACGTTCGCCGCCACCGAACTCGGCTTGAACGCATCGGTAGCCGCTTGGACGGTCGAGGCGAGGGCATCCGCGATGCAAACCAGGCAGAAATCATTCGGCTCGCTTAGGCAGGTCAATGCCGGAAAGCTGAGCGTCGGATATGCGGAGCTGGGGCCCGCCGAAGGTGCCCCAGTGATCCTGCTTCATGGCTGGCCTTATGACATTCACACCTACACCGACGTCGCTCCCCTGCTTGCCGCAAAGGGGTACCGCGTGATTGTGCCCTACCTGCGCGGCTACGGCACTACGCGCTTCCTTTCGGACGACACGATGCGCAACGGCCAGCAGTCGGCGCTCGCCGCGGATACGATCACCCTGATGGATGCGCTGGGAATCGAAAAGGCCACGATCGCCGGCTGCGACTGGGGTGCTCGAACGGCCAATGTTGTTGCCGCGCTCTGGCCTGAGCGTTGCAAGGCGATCGTCTCGGTGAGCGGCTATCTCATCGGAAATCAGCAGGTCGGCATGGTGCCGCTGCCACCGGAGGCGGAGCTTCAATGGTGGTATCAGTATTACTTCGCCACGGATCGCGGCCGCGCCGGCTACGAGAAATACACGCGCGATTTCGCCAAACTCATCTGGCAACTCGCTTCGCCGCAGTGGAATTTCGACGATGACATCTTCCAGCGCAGCGCCGCAGCCCTGGACAACCCGGATCACATCAGCATCGTCATTCACAATTACCGCTGGAGGCTCGGCCTGGCACATGGCGAGCCGGAATATGACGTTCTGGAAAACCGGCTGGCAGAAGCTCCCGTGATCACAGTGCCGACCATTACCCTTGAGGGTGATGCCAATGGCGCACCCCATCCCGACAGCAGCTCCTACGCCAAGAAATTCTCGGGCAGATACGCACCGGATCGTCACCGGCGGCATTGGCCACAACTTGCCGCAGGAAGCCCCGCAGGCCTTCGCCCAGGCCGTCATCGACGTTGGCGAATACTGATCAGGCAAGCTGAGTGAGCTGCTGATGCCTGCGCTGGATGGGTGGCGAGGACATGATGGTTGCGAGCTGAACATCGAGGCGCGGCGCTGGTCCACATCGATGTTGCGCTTGACTCGTCCATATTATTCGTAATAAATCATACATATTGCCTCGAAAAAAGACGGCAGGTCTGGGAGGACCAATGAAAATCACGGCCATCAAGGCGCGCGTCTGCAACGCGGAAATGCGCAACTGGGTCTTCGTTCGGGTCGAAACCGACGAGCCCGGGCTGTTTGGCTGGGGTGAGGCAACGCTGGAATGGAAGACCCGAGCCGTCGTTGGGGCGCTTCAGGACCTTGAGGCCCTGCTCATCGGGCAAGATCCGCGCAATGTGGAGCAGTGCTACCAGATACTTACGCGGCACGGCTTTTGGCGTCTTGGCGTCGAGGGAATGTCCGCCGTCAGCGGCATCGAGATCGCGCTCTGGGACATATTGGGCAAGTCATTGGGCGTCCCCGTCTGGCGCCTTTTGGGCGGTCGGGTCCGCGACTATCTGCGCACCTATACGCATCTCGGCCTCGGGGACATGAAGGCGGTCTATGAGACCGGATCCGCGGATGCCATCGTGGAACGCGGACGCATCGTGACGCAAGCAGGCTACGATGCGGTCAAGGTCGTCTGCATTCCCTACACCCACTACGTGTCTCCTGCGAAGGCAGTCGATTCTGTTGCCAACATGGTTGGCTCACTTCGCGAGGCGGTTGGCCCGGATATCGACATCATGGTCGATTTCCACGGACGCCCTGCATCCGTTAACGCGGCGATGGATTACCTCAAGGCAATCGAGCCGGCCCGCATCATGTTCGCGGAAGAACCCGTGCCGCCCGAAGATGTTGCCGGACTGTCGCACATTACGGCGCGATCGGCCGTGCCGATCGCTTCCGGCGAGCGGCTGATTGGACGTCGCGAATTCACGCACTCGATCGCAGCCCGCGCCTTCAACATTGCCCAGCCTGATATTTGCCACACTGGCGGTCTGCTCGAGACAAAGAAGATCGCGGCCATGGCGGAAACCGCAGGCATCGGCCTTGCGCCGCACAACCCCCTCGGTCCGATCGCCGGTGTGGCTGCTCTTCATTTCGGCATATCGACCCCAAACGTTGTCATTCAGGAGGAGATGTCCGGTGCCGTCGCCTGGTACGACGATGTCGTTACCTGGCCAATTCGGCGCAAGCCAGGCCGCTGGGATCTGCCCGAACTGCCGGGCCTTGGCGTCACCGTCAATGAGGACGTTATCGCGCGCCACCCCTTCAAGCAGGAAGTGCTGCATGCCCGCAACGCCGTCATGCCGGACGGCACCGTGGTCGACTGGTGAATGCAATGGCAGGCCGGCTGCAAGGAAAGATCGCAATCGTCACAGGCGCCGGCCAAGGCATCGGTGCCGCCACCGCCCGGGCTTTTGCGATGCATGGGGCAAAGACCGTCATTGCCGAACTGAATGCGGCAAGCGGCAAAGCGATCGCCGACGAACTGCGTGTCGGAGGCGCCGACGTATCGTTCGTCGAGACGGATGTCACGGACGCATCCGCGGTCGCGGACATGGTCGCCCGCACGATCACGAGCTATGGCGGCGTCGACGTTCTCGTCAACAATGCCGGTGCCAACGTCTTCTACGAACCACTGGCGATGCCGGATGAGGAATGGGACCGCTGTCTCAAGCTAGACCTCCAGGCCGCATGGTTCTGCGCCAAGGCAGTCTTGCCGACGATGCTGGCGAAGGGCTCGGGGTCTATCGTCAACATAGCGAGCTGTCACGCGTTCCAGATCATTCCCCATACATTCCCGTATCCGGTCGCCAAGCATGCACTTTTGGGCCTGACCCGTTCGCTGGCCATCGAATATGCCGCGCGCGGCATCCGGGTGAACGCGATCGCCCCCGGCTATATCGAGACGCCGATCGCGGAAGCCTACTGGAACACATTCCCGAACCCCGCCGAGGAGAAGCGGCGAGCCTACGACCTTCATCCGCCCAAGCGCATTGGCCGGCCGGACGAGGTTGCAATGACGGCGGTTTTCCTCGCTTCGGACGAAGCGCCGTTCATAAATGCCGAGACGATCACCATCGATGGTGGGCGCTCGGTTCTCTACCACGACTAGCAACGACCATCGAGCTCTCAGGGAGGATCTTCATGAAAACCACAACAAAGGCTTTGGCGACATTTGCGGTACTGGCTGCCGGACTGATGGGTGGCGCAGCAAGCGCAGACGACATCAAGATCGGCTACATCAACAAGATGGGAGACCATCCATGGTTTGTCGCCGAAGTCGGCGGCGCCAAGAAAGCGGCCGAGGCGGCAGGGGCTGCGTTCGTGTCGCAGGACGTTCAGTTCGACGCCAATTTGACGATCACGACCTTCGATACGATGGTCGGCGATGGCGTAAAAGGCATCGCCATTGTCGTCCCCGACAAGGCGCTGGGACCGGTCATCGCCGAGAAAGCAAAGGCCGCAAAAATTCCCTTGGTGGCGGTCGATGACGACATCTACTACGAGGACGGCACTCAGGTCCCCTATGTCGGCATGAATGCCTACAACATCGGTGCGCGGGTGGGCGAAGAACTTGCCAAGCTCTACAAGGCCGACGGCTGGGCCGGCAAAGAGGTGCGCATCGCCTCGATCGAGGACCGCAAAGCGGATACCTGCATGCAGCGCAACAAGGGCGCGGAAGAAGCATTCCTGAAGGCGGTGCCCGATTTCAAGCCGGGCAATATCGTTCGCGTCCCCTACGACAATACGATGGTCAACGCCATCGACGTGATGACCACCACATTGACGGCCAATCCCAGCGTCACGAACTGGATATTCTATTCATGCAACGATGATGGCGTGCTGGGTGGTGCGCGAGCCCTGGAGAATGCGGGCTATACCCCAGACCAGGGCATGGGGATCGGCATCGACGGGAGCCGCGCTTGTGACGCCTTCGGATCCGGAAAGCCCTCGGCGTTCCGTGGTACGATGTGGCTCAATTCGGAAAATCATGGCGCGCTGGCGGTGAAGATTCTCTTGGCCTCCATCAAGGACGGAACGAAGCTTCCCGTTCAGTCCTTCACGGACCCGGAATACATCACCGCCGACAATTTTGCGTCGGACTATAAAGCCAAGCTCTGCCACTGAACCGGCCACGCGTCATGCGCCGCAAGGCGCATGACGCTCAAATCGGCAGTTCGTCAGCGGGCACACGCCACCGACACGGGATCGCTTCTCGGGAGTGAGCTTTGATGCAATCGGATTTCTTCTCGCTCGACAGGATATCGAAGCGCTTCGGCATCGTGCAGGCCCTCGACAATGTCTCGATTGCCTTTCGGCCAGGAGAGGTGCTCGCCCTGGTTGGCGAGAATGGGGCCGGCAAATCGACAATGATGCGAATTCTCGAGGGCGTGTTCGCACCGGACACCGGCACCGTGCTGCATGGCTCCACGCCGATCGTTTTCAGCGAACCGCGCGACAGCCACAGAGCCGGAATACGCGTCATCCATCAGGAGCCGGAGATCGTTCCGAACCTGACCGTGGCCGAGAACATTTTCGTCGGCGAACTGCCGCGGCTGGCAGGCGTCCTGCTCGACTGGCATAGGCTCGAGGAGCAGACCGACAAGGTGCTTGCGACCTTCGGCATGCATCAGGATATGCGGCCGCGTCAACTCTGCAGCACGCTCGGTCCGGCGCAGCGTCAGATGATCGAAATCATGCGCGCCATACGGGCCGGCGGCCGGCTGATCGCATTTGATGAGCCGACCTCGTCGCTGACCGACGACGAAGCGCGCCGTCTGTTTTCAGTAATTCGGCGGCTGCGCGAAGAGGGCACTTCGATCGTCTACATCTCTCATAGGCTGAACGAGGTCATCGACCTTGCGGATCGCATTGTCGTTTTGCGGGACGGCCGGCTGGTCGACGATTCCCGCGCGGACGGTGCCAGCGAGCAGACCATAGCCAAACTCATGGTCGGCCGTGACATCGCCGATCTGTTTACGCGCGAGACGTGGCAATCGGGGCTACCGTTGCTGGAGGTGGCGGGCTTGACCACCGACCACGTCACCGATGTGAGCCTCAAGGTCCGCCGCGGCGAGGTGCTCGGCATTGCCGGCCTTATGGGTGCGGGTCGATCCGAGCTGGCAAAGGCGATTGTCGGCTATGATCGGCGCCTCGACGGAACCATAACGATGAGCGGCGTGCCCGTTGGCCCCAACAGTCCGCATGCAGCGATCGTGGCAGGCATCGGCTTCGCCCCCGAAGACCGCAAGCACGAGGCCCTGCTGCTGTTCCGAAGCATTCTTGACAACGCCTCGCTTTGCGTGCCCGACAAGACGTCGACCTTCGGCTTCTTCAACCGGCGCAAGGCACTGGAGATCGTCTCACCGCTTGCAGTAAAGATGTCGATCAAGGCGCCCAACCTCGACGAACAGGTTTCGAAATTGTCGGGTGGCAATCAACAGAAGGTCGTTCTCGCGCGCTGGCTTGCCCGGCAGCCGATGCTTCTCATCCTCGACGAGCCGACCCGCGGCATCGACATCGGCGCCAAGGCGGAAATCTATCGCCTGATCGATGAACTCGCCGCAAGCGGTATCGGCATAATCCTGATTTCCTCGGAAATGCCCGAACTGATCGGGCTCGCCGACAGGGTGCTTGTCATGGCTGGAGGCCGGATCACGGCCGAACTTTCCCGCCCAGACATCGATGAGGCCACGATCCTGAAGCACGCCATGCCGCAATCTGTAGCATCGCTCGGAGGACAAATTCAGTGAACAGCCTTGAGCTCAGGACAGCAACAACACAAACCGGCAAAAGACGCCCTTCCTTGCGCATGGCAGAGCGCATCGGCATTCACAACATAAGCCTCCTGGTTGCTCTCGCCATTCTCGTGCTCATTTTCGGCACTCTGAGAGGCGACGTGTTCTTCTCGAGCCGAAACCTGCTGAACATCGGTCTGGGCATTACCATCCTGGGCGTCCTGGCGATGAGCCAGACCGTGGTCATCGTCGCCGGCGGGCTTGATATTGCCGTCGGCGCAATCGTCGGTCTGACCACAGTATCGACGGCAATGGCCATCCAGGCGACCGGATCGCCGGCGGCGGGCATTCTTGCCGGCCTAGTCCTGGGCGGCCTTGCCGGCCTCGTGAACGGCATCATCATCACCTATGGGCGGGTCAACGCTGTCATCGCGACTCTCGGTACGATGGCGATCTTCCGCGGCATCGCGTTCATCATATCCGATGGGCAATCGATCGCGATTTTCAGCGACACTTTCCGCTTCATTGGGATCGGACGAATCCTCGGCCTGCCTCTGCTGATCTGGATTCTTTTGCTGACCGCGATCGTGTTCCATCTCTTCCTTGCCCGCTCGATCGTTGGCCGCAACATCTATGCCCTGGGCGGCAATCCCGTTGTTGCACGCTTCTCCGGCATCAACATCAACCGCTACCGTGTCGGCATCTACATCATGAGTGGAGTGGCGGCCGGATTGGCCGGGATTCTGTTGGCTGCCCGTACCGGCTCGGGGCAGCCCGTATCCGGATCCCAAGGCCTGGAACTCGAGGCCATCACAGCGGCCGTTCTGGGTGGCTGCGCCTTGCAGGGCGGTAAGGGCACGATCGTCGGCGCACTACTGGGCGTCGCCATCATTGGTGTCCTCAACAACGGAATGATACTGACGTCCGTGCCAACCTTCTATCAGTTGCTTGCCAAGGGCTCGCTGCTGATACTTGCTGTGGTAATTGCCGAGTACCACTTGAACAGGACATGACGATGGACACGGCGATCGCTTCGACTGGCCAAGGCAAGCAGGACATTCCTGCCGCAGATGGCGCCACGTCATCGCTCAAGGATCGCATCGCACGCGATCTCGGACAGCGAATCCTCGCCGGCTCCTACGCGCAGCACTCCGTCTTGCCGACGGAAGCTGAACTTTGCGTTATCTACGGGGCGAGCCGCACGGCGCTTCGCGATGCTCTTCTGACGCTTTCGGCGAAAGGATTGATCGAGGCACGCAAGCGGGCCGGGACGCGTGTGCGCGTGTCGAGCGAATGGAACAGGCTGGATGCACAGGTTCTGGAATGGATGCGCGATATCGAGCCCGATCTCGATTTCGTCCGCGGATTGATCGAGGCGCGGCTGATCATTGAACCCGCGGCCGCCCACCTTGCGGCCAAGATGGCGACGTCAGGCGATCTCGCAGTCATCGAAGCCGCCTATGAGGCCATGCGCATTGCTCCGCAGGACGACCTTGCTGCGTGTCTCGATGCCGACGTCAGGTTTCATACCGCCATCCTTCGTGCCAGCCGCAACCCGGTGTTCGCCAATCTCGGCAATATGCTTGCTGCCGCCCTCAGCTTCTCCTTCCGATTGACCACATCGGCCACCGCTAACTACCAGCAGACGCTGAGCGCGCATGGCGACGTGCTGGAGGCAATCCGGATGCGCAGGGCCGACGACGCTCACGATCAGATGAAGGCGCTCATCGGGATCGCGTCGAACGACCTCCTTGCAGTGGCTCGCAAAGGCCGCCATCCACAGCCGATCGCCGCTGCCAAGGCCGATACCGTCTGAAACTGATGGTCCGAACGATCAAAATCGGAAGCGGAGACCTGTCCGCTGAAATCGTCCCGTCGCTTGGGGCAGGTCTTGCGAGACTGGACCATGGGCGCGTGCCGATCTTCAGGCCTTGGCCAAACGGCGGGAGCAGCAACCCATTCGACCTTGCCTGCAACCTGCTTTTGCCGTGGTCGAATCGCATCTCGGGCGGCGGATTCACATTCGACTCCAAATTCCACGAACTGCCTGCCAATGTTGCAGGCGAGCCATTTCCCGTTCACGGCAATGGATTTTCGAGCGAGTGGGACATCGACAGCGTAGCGCAAGACAACGCAAAGCTGTCGCTCATCAGCAACGGACCCGGCCCATATCGATATCGCGCCGAGGTGAGTTACGCTCTGACCGGACAGGGGCTCGAGCTGAAGCTTCGCATCGTCAGTCGGGCCTCGATCAGATTGCCGTTCGGGCTTGGCATCCATCCATGGTTCACGAGAACGGCACGAACCGCGCTTCATGCGCCGGCCTCGCAGGTTTGTCTCGAACTGCCCAGCCATCTCCCCGAACGGTTTGTGGATGTCAAAACCCGTCCCGATTGGGATTTCGGCGCCCCGGCCGTATTGCCGAGCGGATGGATAAACAATCTGTTTGCCGGCTGGGACGGCGTCGCTACCATATCGTGGCCGGAGCACAGTTGCAGCCTGCGGATTGAAGCTTCATCGCCCTTGAACTTCTACCTGGTCTATTCGCCATCGGACGAGAGCGACTTCTTCTGTTTTGAACCGGTCAGTCATGCGGTCGATGCTCACAATCGTGGTTCGATCGACAAATGGAATGGACTGTCGGTGCTTGGGCCTGGCGAGAGCCTGGCAGCCCGTTGCAGCTTCGCCGTCAATTAGACGGACCTCTGCGGCGCCCTCGAGTTGGCGTATGTCGGTGTCGGCCAGCATGTCCGGTTAGCCGGCTTTTCGTCCAAAGTGAGCTTGGGAAGAGGGAACTCCGGCAACCGGGAACCCGTGAGCCCGTTCGACGTTTGCCGGATGTCGCTGCGCAGTTTGTCTGCTTGACGGCACGGTACGGGCCTACTCCGAATGTACCTGGCAGATTGGATCAATGACAGATGTTGACCCAAAGGAATTCGTGCTCGCAGGCATCGTCATGAAGCGACTGGTCTCCGGCGAACAGACGGGAGGCTTGTTGAGTCTCTTCGAAAACCGAAGCGACGGGCAGACGAAAACATCAATCCATGTTCACGCGAATGACGACGAGACAGTCTACGTCATCGAAGGGCAGTTGGCCGCAATTGTGGCCGGCGAGGTCCGAACGCTCTCGCCCGGTGAGAGCATGTTTTTGAAGCGCGGCATCCCGCACCAGCTCGTGAATCCCGGCAACCAGCCCGTTCGCTACATCCTGATAGACACGCCAAGTGTGTTCGAGCAGTTCCTCGCCGAAGGTGGCCATGAACTCGGCAAGGGAGAGGTGGTCGGGCCGCCGACGCCTGCCGATATCGAGCGGCTCAAAGCAGCCGCGCCGAAATTTGGGATTACGCTTCTGCAAGACTGGCCAGCAAGAGAGTAAACGGTTTCGTGATAGCGGCTTGGATCGGCCGCTAAAGCCGATCCTTGCCCGAGAAACCACCATTGGCTAGCCATCCGCAATCCAATCCGAGAGGCTGCGGGCAAAACTTCGCGGCACGATGAGTTCGCACGCGGCCTCGCCGGTGCGCAGGAAGAGCACGGAGACATGATGGAAGGATGTCTGCACGGCGCGGCCCGGAGCGGCGGCCGGCGCGTGCCAGTCGACGGTAATGCAGCCGGACAGAAGCCTTGCGATGTCAGGGCCGGCCATTTTCAAACGAACACGACCTTCGCCGAGGGGAACAGAACAGCCGAGATCGGGGTCGACGGAAAGCGCGGGCGCTTGCGTGCCTTCGTCGAGAACCAGCCAGAGGCGGCGAGGTGCAATGCGGATGATTAGAAGCCCCTTGTGGCGAACCGTCTCTCCGACCGAAGCGGGAAGTTTCGTGCCGAGCGACGCCGAGACGCTCTTTTCGAATTGTCTCAGTGTCCCGTCCCAGCCCTCGATCTGGATAAGCGGACAATCGGCCACGGACAGGCTGAAATCCCGAGAAGAGGTCAAGCTAGCCATGCAGCCGTTCTCCCTGTGGATCGAGGAATACTGGCGAGACAATGCGGGCGCGAACTGTTTCGGCCTTCATCGGATAGACCGCCACGACCTCGCTTCCTTCTGCCGCGACATCGCCGGCAAGCAGGGCCAGCCCGACATAATGGCCGCGCTCGGGGCTGAAAGTGACGGAGGTGATGCGACCGCGCCCATGGCCATAGGGTTTCTCATCCGGCAGGAACAGGATGGCGCCGCCGCGCAGGCGTTTTCCGTCCTCGATGCATTCCAGTCCGACCAGGCGCTGCCGGTTGGGCGCGTGGAGGGCAGGGCGCCGTCGCAGGACGTCGCCGACGAAGCCGCTGCGCTTGCCGGCCATGCGGCCGAGGCCGAGATCGTCGAGCGTCGTGCGTCCATCGATTTCAGGTCCGGCGACATGGCTCTTTTCGACGCGCAGCGCACCTAGCGCCTCGACGCCGTAAGGCTTCAGGTCGAATGGTCTGCCGGCTTCGAGCAGACGGCTCCAGAGCTGTTCACCGGCAGTGGCGCCGGTATAGACTTCGTAAGCGCGCTCGCCGGAATAACTGAGACGCAGGATGCGGAGCGCACGGCCCCCCCATCCGCTTTCGAGTAGTCCCATATGCGAAAGCGCCGCGTCGGAAACGTCGAGAGCGGGAAACGCTGCATTCAGGATCGCGCGGCTGGCAGGCCCGGCAACCGACATCGCCGCCCATTCGTCGCTGACCGAAGTGACGGCCACGCGCAAATCCGGCCAGGCCGTGTCGAGCAGGAATTCGAGACGCGACAGCACATCGGCGGCCTTGGCGGTCGAAGTGGTCATGAAGAACCGGTTTTCCGCCAGCCGCGTCGTGGTGCCGTCGTCGAAGACGATGCCGTCGTCGCGCAGCATGACGCCGTAGCGGGCGCGGCCGACCGCCAGCTTGGCAAAGCCGTTGGCGTAGACGCGGTCGAGGAAGATTGCCGCATCCGGGCCCTGGACATCGATCTTGCCGAGCGTGGAGATGTCCATCAGCCCCGCGGCCTGACGTACATTCCGCATTTCGGCGACATAGGCTTCATTCACGTCATGTCCGGACTGCCGGTAGAAATAGGGCCGCATCCAGAGCCCCACCTCGAGCATCTCGGCGCCGTTGGCCATGTGCCAGTCGTGCATTGGCGTGCGGCGGATCGGCTTGAAATGATGGCCGATGGCGCGCCCGGCAAGCGCCCCGATGGCAACCGGCGTATAGGGCGGGCGGAAGGTCGTGACGCCGGTCTCGGGAATCGTTGCGTTGCGCAGCGCCGCCATCGCGGCAAGTGCGGCAAAATTGCTGGTCTTGCCTTGATCGGTACCCATGCCGAGCGTGGTGTAGCGCTTCAGATGCTCGACCGATTCATAGCCCTCGCGATGGGCGAGTTCGATATCCCTCGTCGTCACATCCATCTGAAAATCGACGAAGGCTTTTCCATGTCCGACGGAAGGCGCTTCGCGAAGTAGCGTCGTGGCGGTGTCGCCGAGATCGAGTTTGGCCGGAGCGGGAACCGGCGCCGACTTGCCGCCGGAGGCTGCCGCGTCGATGCCGGCGCGATGACCGTCCTCGATGGCATCGGCAGTTGCATAGGCCCCAATCATCGCGCCGGCACCTAGCCGGCCGGCCGGAAACGCGCCCGGCACGAAGCCGCCGATATCGTCGCGATAGACAGGTTTGACACCGAGGTGCGAGGTGAGATGCACGGTTGGCGACCAGCCGCCGGACACGCAGACCAGGTCGCAGGCGGCCGAGGACTGGCCCTCCGGCCCGTTGAGCGTTACGTGCCTGACGGCATGGCCGCCGTGCAGGTCGACGATCCGCGTTGCGGCCCGCACCACGACGCCGAGCCGTGCGGCTTCCGCGGCAAGTGCTGCGGGCGGGACTGCGCGCAGATCCGCAACCGTCACCTCCGCGCCGGCTGCGGCATAGTCGAAGGCGGTGCGCCAGGCACCGTCATTGGTGGTGGCGACAATGATTTTCTTGCCCGGCAGGACAGCGAAACGGTTGAGATAGGTCCGGGCGGCTGAGGCAAGCAGGACGCCGGGCCGGTCATTGTTCGAGAACACCATCGGTCGCTCGATGGCGCCAGTGGCGAAAACGATCGAGCGGGCGCGCAGCATGGTGACCGTTTGCCGCGCCTCGCCGTTCGGCTTCGGACCGGTTGGATCGCGCTGTTCGACCAGCCCGATGACATTGCCGTCATAGCTGCCGAAAGCGGTTGTCCGCTTCATCAGCACGACGGTTTCGAAGCCCTTCAACTCGGCCTCGGCCTGCCTCAACCATGCGGCCGCTGCGCTGTCGGACGGTTCCGCCAGAAGCTGGCCGCCAAGCAGGAAATCCTGCTCGATCAGCGCGACCCGCGCCCCGGCCGCGGCGGCTGCCCGCGCTGCTGACAATCCCGCCGGGCCGCCGCCGACAATTGCGACATCGGCGAAAGCATGACGAACCTCGTAGCGGTCGGGATCCGGGCCGGTGCCGGCTCTGCCCAGACCGGCCGCCTTGCGGATAAAGTGCTCGTAGAACATCCAGGCGCGGCGCGTCGGGCCCATGAAGGTCTTGTAGTAGAAGCCGGCGGACAGAAACGGCGCCAACAGCCCGTTGACGCTTTGTACGTCGAAGGCCAGCGATGGCCAGCGATTCTGGCTTTCCACGTCCATGCTGTTGGCGAGTTCCAGTGTCGTCGCCGGCAGGTTCGGCTCGCGCCTGCCTGCGATCCCGAGCGTAACCAGCGCATTCGGTTCCTCCGGCCCGGCGGAAAAGATGCCGCGCGGGCGATGATATTTGAAGCTGCGCCCGACGAGAGTGACGCCGTTGGCGAGCAGCGCGGAGGCAAGGGTGTCGCCGCGATATCCAATCAGCTTGCGGCCGTCGAAGGTGAAATCGAGCGGCACCTCGCGACTGATACGGCCACCCACCGGCAGGCGTTTGCGGTTCGAACTCATGCCGGGGATTTCCTGAGAGTTGATTTCCTGGCGAAGTCGACTGATGCGACGGCATGGTTGCGGGTGTCGCGTTCGACCACCAGCCATTGCCGGCAACCGGTCACGTGCTGCCAGTATTCACGGTGCGGGCCGGCCGGGTTTGTCCTGATATAGACGTAACGGTACCAGGCCTCCGGATCGGGATCGTCATGGGCCGGACGCGTGACCGAGGCATCGCCGCCGTAGCGGAACTCGTCATGGTCGCGCGGGCCGCAGCAGGGGCATTCGATGCGCAGCATTTTGTTCCGCCTCCTATTGCAGCCAAGCGGAAGGGCCGACGCCGGCCTCATCGAGCGTGTGGCCGGTGCGGAAACGATCGAGCCCGTAGGCCGCGATCAAGGGATGCGGCTTGCCGGTGGCGATCGTGTGGGCGAAGCACCAGCCGGAAGCTGGCGTTGCCTTGAAGCCGCCATAGCACCAGCCGCCGTTGAGATAGAGGCCGTCGATCGGCGTCCGGCAGATGATCGGGCTGGCATCGGGGGTCATGTCCATGACGCCGCCCCAGTGGCGCAGCAGGCGGACGCGCGAAATACACGGCATCAATGCAATCGCCGCCTCCGCCACCTCGCGCACGACGCCGAGATTGCCGCGCTGGGCGTAGGAATTGTAGCCGTCGAGATTGCCGCCGAAGACCAACCCGCCCTTGTCGGACTGGCTGACATAGAAGTGGTCGGCGCCATAGGCGACGACGTGATCTACCAGCGGCTTCAGCGGTTCGGTGACAAAGGCTTGCAGGACGTGGCTTTCGATCGGCAGTTCAAGGCCGGCCTTGGCACCGAGCACGGATGTATGCCCGGCAACAGCGAGGCCGACCTTGCCGGCGCCGATCCGGCCTTTCGTCGTTTCGACGCCGACGATACTGTCGCCGTCGCGGAGGAAGCCTGTCACCTCGCAGTTCTGGATGATGTCGACGCCATGGCTATCGGCGGCGCGCGCATAGCCCCAGGCGACGGCGTCGTGGCGTGCCGTGCCCGCCCGGCCCTGGAAGATGGCGCCATGGATCGGGAAGCGGGCAGTGTCGGAAAAATCGAGATAGGGCACCAGCCGGCGCACCTCTTCGCGGTCGAGGATATCGGCATCGATGCCGTTCAGCCGCATGACGTTGGCGCGGTGGCTGAAACCGTCGAGCTGATCGGCCGAATGCGCTGTGACGAGCTGGCCGCGCTGGGAGAACATGACGTTGAAATTCAGCACCCGCGACATGGTCTCCCAGAGCTTCATCGAGAATTCGTAGAACTGGGTGTTGCCGTCGAGCAGGTAGTTGGAGCGGATGACGGTGGTGTTGCGGCCGACATTGCCGCCGCCGACATAGCCCTTTTCGAGCACCGCGACGTTGCGGATACCGTGGTTATCGGCAAGGTAGAAGGCGGTGGCGAGGCCGTGTCCACCGCCGCCGATGACGATCACGTCATAGGACGGTTTTGGCTCCGCCGCCCGCCAGGCGCGCTGCCAATTCTTCTGGCCAGACAGCGCGTTGCGGAAAATCGAGAGTGCCGAGTAGCGCGCCATACGTGCGGGCCTATCGAACGATCGGGCCGGCCGGCGTGCGGGTGAGCACTTCAGCACCCGCGTCGGTCAAAAGCACCGTGTTGGAGACGAAGTCATCGCCGCGACCGGTTCCCATCAGCCACGACAGGATGTGGAAGCTCATCCCGGTCTCGATCTCAAGGTCGGAATCGTGCCTCAAGCCGGTCACCGAATTGCCGCCGGTCCATGATGGCGGCTGGCCAGCGCCAACTAGGTAACCGCAGTGATGGCGGCGATAGTGGGAAAGACCGGCCTCGTCGGCGACGGCCTGCCAGGCGGCGTAGACATCGCGCGCCTTGGCGCCCGGCCGCAGCGCCTCGACGACAGCGTTGAACGCCTTGGCGGTCACCGTCGCCATTGTGGCGTCTTCGTCGCTGATGTGGCCGATGCGAACGAGCCGGCCGAGCGGCGCGTGGTAGCGTGAGATGCAGCCGGACAGTTCGACGAAGGCCGGCTCGCCCTTGCGGTAGATACCGTCGCCCCAGGTCGTGTGCTCTTCACCGAGGCGCGCGGCCGGGCGGATGAACGGTCCGAAGCCCGGCGCATGACCGCCGGCGCGGATCATTGCCGCAACACATTGGGCGGCGACCTCCTGTTCGGAAGCGCCGTCCGAGATCGCGGCGATCGCGGCACCGGCGGCGGCGTCCGTCACCTTTGCGGCGCGCCGCATCAGCACCTGTTCCTCGGCGCTCTTCACCCGCCGCATCTTGTCGATCAGACCGGAGACGTCGCTCCACTTGGCATCCGCTTGCATCTGGAGTGCTACGGCAAGTCCATGGCTAAGGCCGGCCGTCCAGTATTCGAGGCCGATCCGCTTGCTGGACAGGCCGAGCTCCGCAAGGACCCGCGCGGCAAGGTCGGCCGCCGTTTCGCTGTCGGAGTGGCCACGGAATTCCGCTGCCTTCACCCGCTTCTCGATGGTCACCTTTTCCATCGAGCGGGTGACCAGGACAGGTTTTCCCTGGAGCGGGACGATCAGCAGGTGAGGGGCAAAATACCCCCAGTGATCGAGCCCGGTGAGATAGAAGACGTTCTCCGGCGAGGCGAAGACCGCCGCGTCGAGCTCACGCTCGGCCAGTGTAGTACGGACCTTGGCAAGGCGGCCGGCGATTTCGGCTTCGGAAAAGGGATTACGGTCCATCGGGCGTCCTCGTGCTTGTTGCCGGCTTGGTGGCAGGCATGGTCTTTTCGGCAGCCGGCTTCCCGGCCGCCATGTCAATCGATAACGATGAGTTCGCGCGCCACATCGCAGAGGCGTTCGCCGCCGCGTTCCGTGACGACGAACGATTCCGAGATGGCGATGCCGAAATCGTCGAGCCAAACGCCGGCCATGAAATGGAAGCACATCCCAGGCTGCATCTCGGTGGTGTCGCCGGGACGAAGGCTTGCGGTGCGTTCACCCCAATCGGGCGGGTATGCGAGCCCGACCGGATAGCCGACGCGGCTTTCCTTCTTCAGTCCGTTCCTCCGCAGGACTGCCTGCCAGACGGCTTCCACCTCTTCGGCGGTGTTGCCGGGGCGCGCCTTCTCGAGGCCAGCGTCGACGCCCTCGACGATCGCCTTGGCCATGTCGAGGATGGCTTGCCGCGGCTTGCCGAAATGTACCGTCCGGGTCAGGGCTGCATGATAGCGGCGGCGCACGCCGGCGATCTCCAGAATGGCGAGGCCGCTGTCCGGCAGCGGCGCGTCGGACCACGTCAGATGCGGCGTGCTGGTGCCTTCGCCAACGGGCATCAGCGGACAGATCGCGGCATAGTCGCCGCCCGCTCCGGGCACGCCCATGATCTGTGCGTGATAGATTTCCGCAATGACATGGTTCTGAGGCACACCGGGTCGCATTTTCTCGATGGCGCGGTTCATTGCATGCGTGCAGATCGCACCCGCCTCGCGGATCAGCACCAGCTCGGCTTCGGATTTCACCAGCCGCGCCCAATTGACGAGATCGTGGTTGTTGGCGAAGTGCGCGTCGGGCAGCCCCTCGACAAGGTGGGCGTGGCAGCGCGCAGTGTAATAATGCGCGTCCATCTCGACGCCGATGCGGGCCTTTCCCCAGCCGCGCGACCGGATCAGTTGCGCGAGTTCGTCATAAGGGTGTTCGACCGGCTGCTGCACCAGCCGTTCCGAGAACGGCACGATGTTTGTCTCGGGCAGGCCGGTGGTTAGGCGTGCGCTCTTGGCATCCTGCGCCCTGCCGAACCAGATCGGCCGGTCCTCCTCCAGATGGACGAGCACGCACTGCGGAACGTAGAACGACCATCCGTCATAGCCGGTCAGCCAGCACATGTTGGCTGGATCCTGACAGACGACGAGATCGAAGCCGGCTTTTTGCATGCGTGTCTTCACGCCGGCCAGGCGCTGCCCATACTCCGCTTGCGTGAATGTCCCGAACTCGTTCGCGGTCGCCACCGAAGTCCTGCCTTCTGGGTACGCTGTTGCCCTCTTGTAAATGGGCAAACCAGGCGAAATTGTGCACAACTCGACGTCAAGTTTGTTGGATAACTACGAATTAGCGCCGAATTTACATGGTTTCTATATCTCTGCTTGCGAAATGTCTAGGGCAGTTGTATACGTCTGATCAAGCAGGCGTCGACCTCGAAGAAGGCCGCGCCCTGGGAACCATCCACAGTTGTTCAATGGGAGAAAAGCATGCTCAAATCATCGATATCGCGCCGCATGGTCGTGAAAGCGGCTGCCTGCATCGCGCTCGCCGCGACGTCATTGACGTCGCTGTCCGCTCACGCGGAAACCACCCTCGAACGGGCCAAGAAGGACGGCTACATCCGCGTCGGTTTCGCCAACGAGGCGCCGTTCGGTTACGCCACGCCAGACGGCAAGCTGACCGGCGAAGCGCCGGAAGTCGCCAAGGCGGTGCTCGCCAAGATGGGCATACCGCAGGTCGACGGTGTTTTGACCGAATTCGGCTCGCTCATTCCGGGTCTCAAGGCCGGCCGCTTCGACATCATCGCCGCCGGCATGTTCATCACTCCGAAGCGCTGCGCTGAGATCAACTACTCCGAGCCGTCCTACGGCATCGGCGAGGCTATGCTGGTGGCAAAAGGCAATCCGAAAGGCATCAAGGATTTTTCCAGCATCAAGGACAATCCGGATCTCAAGCTTGCCGTGATGGCCGGCGCCGTCGAAGGCGGCTTCGCCAAGGAAGCGGGCGTTGCCGGTGGGCAGATCGTCTCCTTGCCCGACCAGTCCAGCCTGGTCGCCGCCGTCCAGTCGGGCCGCGCCGACGCTGCCGCACTGACCGCTCTTTCGATCGCGGACATGGCCAAGAAAGCCGACGGCGTCGAATCGACCAAGCCCTTCGGCGAGGTCGCCGGCAAGTCGGTGAAAGGTCATGGCGGCTTCGGCTTCCGCAAGGAAGACACCGACCTGCAGGAGGCGTTCAACGCCGAGCTGAAGAAGTTCCTCGGTTCGCCGGAGCATATCGCGCTGGTCGAGCCACTCGGCTTCGGCAAGGACTATCTCCCCAACAAGACGACCGCAGAGCTCTGTGCTGGCAAATAGGTTCCCAACTGCTGGCGGCGCGAAAGCGCCGCCCTTTTTCCCCGGGGGAATCGCATGGGTATCCGTACGCTCGTTGCCATGCTGGTCATCGCGCTCGTCGTGATCGGCGCCTTGGCAACACAGGAAAGCTACCGAGTGTTCATGCCGGGGCTGCTGCAAGGCGCGGTCCTGACGGTCGAGATCGCCGTCCTCGGCAGCCTGCTCGCAATTATCATGGGCGTGCTTGCAGCACTTGCAAGGATGTACGGTCCAACGCCGCTCAGATGGCTGGCCACGGTTTATGTCGAGATCTTTCGCGGAACGTCGGCGCTGGTGCAATTGTTCTGGCTGTTTTTCGTCCTCCCGCAATTCGGCGTCACGATCAACGCGTTCGTGGTGGCAGTGCTCGCACTCGGCCTGAATGTCGGCGCCTACGGATCGGAGTGCGTGCGCGGCGCGATCCAGTCCGTCGCCCGCGGGCAGTGGGAAGCGTGTACGGCATTGAACATGAGCCGCCCACAGATGTTGCGCCGGATCATCCTGCCGCAGGCCTTTGTCGCGATGATCCCGCCCTGGGGCAATCTGTTCATCGAGCTTCTGAAATCGACAGCGCTGGTTTCGCTGATCACGCTTTCGGACCTCGCCTTCAAGGCGCAGCAAATGAACCAGAACACGTTCAAGACCATTCCGATCTTCACCCTCGTCCTTTTGATGTACCTGGCAATGTCGCTGGTTGTGACCATCGGCATGCGGCTTCTCGAAAGGCGGGCGTCGCTCGGACTGGCGCGGGGGAAGGCGGCATGATCTGGGATTGGGGATTTGCCCTGGAAATCCTGCCGGTGCTCGCCCGCGCCGCCATCATTTCCATCGAGGCGACGCTGATCGGTTTTGCGCTTGCGGCCTCGCTCGGCCTGGTGCTGGCGGTCGTCCGCATCGCCGTGCCATGGACCAGCTGGACGATTTCGGTGCTGGTCGAGCTGATCCGCTCGACCCCGCTGCTCATCCAGATATTCTTTCTCTATTTCGTCTTTCCGAAATTCGGTGTCGTGCTCGACGCCTTCACCGCCGGGGTGCTGGCCATCGGTATCCACTACGCCGCCTATTGCTCCGAGGTTTATCGCGCCGGTTTCGACAACATCCATCGCGGCCAGTGGGAAGCCTCGATCGCGCTCAATCTCTCGTCCTGGACGACGTTTCGCGACATCATCATCCCGCAGGCGATCCCGCCGATCGTTCCGGCGCTCGGCAATTATCTGGTGGCCTTGTTCAAGGAGACGCCGTTGCTTTCCGCAATCGCCGTGATGGAACTGATGCAGACTGCCAAGATCATCGGCTCCGAAACGTTCCGCTACACCGAGCCGATCACGCTGGTCGGCCTGTTTTTCCTTGCCATGAGCCTGGTTTCGGCGGCGCTCATCCGCTCCCTCGAAGGGCTGCTCAACCGGAGGACCACGCGATGACGGAACAACCGATGGTCCGCTTCGACAATGTATCGAAACGCTACGGCACGTTAACCGTTCTCGACGGGCTCAATCTCGAAATAGCGCGCGGCGAAAAAGTCTCCGTCATCGGTCCGTCGGGTTCGGGCAAGACGACGGTGTTGCGCATGCTGATGACGCTGGAAACGATCAATGACGGTGTCATCTGGGTCGAAGGCGAGCCGCTGACCCATATGGAGAGGAACGGCAAGCTTGTTCCCGCCGATCTCGCCCATATCCGTAAAATCCGCGCCAAGATCGGCATGGTGTTCCAGTCGTTCAACCTGTTTCCGCATATGACGGCGATGCAGAACTGCATCGAGGCGCCGATAACGGTGCTCGGCATGAAGCGGGCGGACGCCGAGGCAAGAGCGGCGGAGCTGCTGGAGCTGGTCGGTCTGGCCCAGAAGAAGGACCACTATCCGTCACAGCTTTCCGGCGGCCAGCAGCAGCGTGTCGCCATCGCCAGGGCGCTTGCCATGCGGCCCAAGATCATGCTGTTCGACGAGGTGACGTCTGCGCTCGACCCGGAGCTTGTCGGCGAAGTGCTGCAGGTGATAAGGCAGATCGGCCGCGAGCATGATCTAACCATGCTGATGGTCACCCACCAGATGGGCTTCGCCAAGGAGTTTTCCGACCGCGTTTGCTTCTTCTATCAAGGCAAGATCTGCGAGCAGGGGCCGCCAAGCGAACTGTTTGGTGCTCCCAAGAACGAGCGGACACGGCAATTCCTGCACGCTGTCCTGGAGGCTGGGTGACGATCGAGACAAAGGCCAAGCCGCCCACGACGGTGACCGCCGCGCCGCCGCGCCCGCTCTCCGCGCGAGAGCGGTTCGAGCGCATCTACCGGATATTGCGCGACCGCATCTGTCTGCTCGTCTATGCGCCGGGAAGCCGTCTGTCCGAGGAAGAACTTGCCCAGGAATTCGAGATCAGCCGCACGCCGGTCCGGCGTGTCCTGGCGCGCCTTGAATCCGAGGGTCTGGTTCAATCCGTCCACGGCGTCGGCACGATCGTCACCGACGTCGATATCGAGGAATTGCAGCAGGTCTATCATTTGCGCCTGGAGCTGGCGCTCCTCGTCGGCAAGCTTTCACCGATCCCGCGCACGGCGGACGACCTCGACCGGATACGGGCGCTCATCGCGCGCTGCGATGCCGATATACTCAATCCCGACCAGCGCGCTTTCCTGCGCCTCAACATGGACTTCTTTTACGAGCTCACGGCGATGACCGGCAACCAGCCACTGCGCGAGATCAGCGAGCGCCTGTATTTTCAGGTTGCGCGCGTCGTCCTGAAGCTGATGCCGCAATTGGGCCTTGTCGAGGAATTCACCGCGTTCCGCCGCGAAATGGAAGAGGTCCTTGCCGCCGCCGAGATCGGCGACTGGGAGTCCATAGGGCACATAAGGCGGGCGCATATCTCAATGAGCTTCCGCCGCATGATGCGCCATGCAGGCGAGGCGAATCTGGATAAAGCTACACAATCAGCCCCTTAAGACTGGTGGACTGCCGTCGAGCTGGCTTCGTTTGCCAGGGAAAGCATGGCCGCCCGCCCCGATGCCGACAGAATTTGCCAGCACTGGGGATGACTAACGCCGTTCGATACTGCAGGTCCGCGCCGCCCTAAAGAGGATCCTCACTCGGTATGTTGGCGGGGTTCCAGACGACCTCCCACAGGTGTCCGTTCGGGTCGCGGAAGTATCCGGCATACCCGCCAAAGAACGTGTCCCGGGCAGGCCTGATGATCTCGGCTCCGGCACGGGCGGCCTCATCCATCACTTGATCGACTTCCTCGCGGCGCACAACGTTGTGGCCGATTGTGAACGAGGTCGAACTGATCGGCGCTTTGGGCAGGCCGGTGTCGTAGGCGAGGTCGTCCTGAGCCCAGATCGCGAGCTTCAACCCGCCGGACAGCGTGAAGAACGCGACGGCGCCATGCTCGAATTCGCGGCCGATGATCCCTTCCGTCGGCAAGCCGAGGCCGTCGCGGTAGAACACGAGGCAACTCTCGAGGTTGGCGACAGCGATCGTCAAAACCGAAATGCGCGGTTTCATGGCAGTCTCCTCTGGTTGTCGGAGACACCAGGATAAAGTCGGGCGACAGTGAAGACTTGAACAAAACGGCCAAAAGCGTGCCGCCAAGTCGAAGAACGCGCCGAGGTTTCACTCGCCGTGCAGCAGGTGATGAATCTGTCGCGGGGTGCTTCCTGTCAGGCGTCGGCTCTCGCGAACAAGATGCGCCTGGTCGGAATAGCCCGCCTCGGCTGCCAGGATGGCCGTAGTGCTGTTCGATTGGTTCGAAAGCCGCAGAAAGCGCTGGTAGCGGAGGATACGTTCAAGCGTCTTGGGGCCATAGCCGAAGCTCTCGTCGAAGCGCCGGCGCAACGTCCTTTCGCTCATCTCGAGGGCGCGCATCAACCAAGGGACGAGAGGCGCGTCGGGTGGCGGAGCGCGCTCGATCAAGCGATATGCCGCCTGCATGGGAACGTCTGGGGCGTCGGAGGCCATCTCCTCGGCGACGACCTGTTGGAGCGAGCAGGCCAGATCTTCGAGATTGTCGCTGGCGCGCACGCGGCTGGCGAGGCGCCGAGCTCGCGCTCCCCACAAATCGTCGAGCGACAGCCGCTGACCGACCAGCTCGATTTGCGGCACGCCGAGCCATGCCGCCGCCGTGGCAGGATGGAAGCGCAAGCCGATCACGACCTCGTCCGCCGCTAGAACCTCGGTCTGCGGCTCCTTGTCAGGTCCGGCAATTCGGAAGCTGCCTCCGATCCATTGCAGATCGATCGTTGCGTCGGGCATGACGACGATTGGCGGTGAGCCCGCCGGGTCCATTCGATGCACCCACACCGAAGCGAAGGTCCCGCGAAGCCGCGCCGACACTGGACGTTGCTGAAATGTGCCCGTTGCCTGCGCTGGGACGGGATCGCTCATCTCGCTCCCCTTCGGATTAGCGGCGGTGAACCTACGGCGCAGCGGCTGCGCCCGGCCGTCGCTCGAGACAACAATCTGCACGACCGACAACGTCTGCCAATCGAGAACGGTTGCAAGAATCGGTTGTTTTCTTCCGGCCGGAACGAAGAGGGCAGATGAGGGGTGATGTCACGTGCATCGCCATCGGCAGCGCCGTTTGCTGCTCATACGTCGATGGCCGTTTTGTTCAATCCGGCAAGCGAGATACGTGCTTATCTTTCGGTGTCGTACATCACACGAGAGGTATGCGTCATGAGCAACAACAACGACCAACGGATCGACTACGTCGAATTCAACGTGAAAGACATTCAGCGGTCACGCGACTTCTACGGAAAGGCCTTCGGCTGGACCTTCACTGACTACGGCCCGCAATATTGCGAGTTCAACGACGGGCGCTTGTCAGGCGGCTTTGCGGCTGGCCCAGCGAGGTCCGGAGGAGGCCCGCTCGTCATTCTCTATGCCGATGATTTGCCGGCAACGGTCAAGCGTGTCGAGCAAGCGGGAGGCAAGATCGTCAGGCCGATTTATGGGTTCCCCGGCGGCCGGCGCTTTCATTTTGCGGACCCGGACGGTTACGAGCTAGCGGTTTACACCGAAGACGGCACCAAGGAATGATCGCGGTCCTCCACCACCTCGGACTGGTTTTGCTCGGCGGCGTCTTTATCTGGGCAGGCGCCGAGCATTTCCTCAGATTCCGGGCGATTGCAGCGTCCCTGGCCGAACGGGGCTTTCCTGCTCCCAAGCCTCTTCTCGCGGCCGGATCGGTGCTTGAGATCGGCGGCGGCTTTTGCCTCGCAACGGGCCTTGGTGGACCCTTTCCCGCCGCGGCCTTGGCCGTGTTCACCATTGCGGCGTCTTTCATGGCGCTCAACTTCTGGCGCTACAGCGGCGATGAACGCGAAGTGCTTCGTACCGGCTTCACCATCAATGTTGCCGTCTTGGGCGGGTTGATTGTCGCCGCGACCACTAGCCTGTGATCATCGTTTCGAGGCGGCGGCTTCGTCTTCACCTGCCACTGCTCGTTGGTGATCCGGTGTCTTTGCAACTCGCCTTATCGTTGCCAGAAGGGCAGCTTGGCGATCTCTTCCTCGGCCTGCCTTTTCGTCAGGCCGATATCGTCGATCAGATGGGGATTGGTCTCCGCCAATCGCTTGAGGTCCCAGCGAAAGCGTGTCTGCTCGCGCCATGTCGCGACAATGCTTTGCAGCGTCGCCAGGCTGTAGTGCCGACGCGACACTTCCGCCAGCCGAGCTGCCTTATGCTGGCCCGAGGCAAAGGTGGGAATATCGTTCATGGCAAACCTCCATATGGTTTGAGGTCCAATACGATTTGGGAGGACCCTCGACCTGAAAGAGGAGGAATTCTGCAGGATACGAACAGCGCCGTAATTAAGCTCTCCCAAATAGTTCTCAAAACTTCCAAACGGGCTATAGATGCGCCGTATGCAGGGATCGCGCTTTGCCTTTGGACCGTTCGCGCTTGATCCGGGCGCGGGAACGCTCCTCCGGAACGGTGTCCCCGTTGCCGTTGGCTACCGCGGGCTAAAGCTGCTTGCGGCGCTCGTCGGACGGTCCGGCGAAATCCTGAGCAAGGCTGAGTTGATGGACGCGACGTGGCCGGGCACCGCCGTCGAGGAGGGCAACCTTACCGTCCAGATAGCGCTGCTGCGGAAGCTGCTTGGTCCGGCCGCCGACGGCGGTGAATGGATCGTCACGGTTCCGCGCATCGGCTACCGCTTCACGGGCGCCGTCGAACAGCTCGGCGGCGCCAAGCGAAAACCTTTGCCACTGCCCGGCAAACCATCGATAGCCGTGCTGCCCTTCGTTAATGTCAGCAACGATCCCGAGCAGGAATCCTTCGCCGATGGGTTGACCGAAGACCTGATCACGGATCTGTCGAGGATCTCCGGCCTGTTCGTTATCGCACGCAACTCGGCCTTCGCCTACAAAGGAAAGGCGATGGACGTGCGCGGGATCGCTGGGGAGCTTGGCGTGCGCTACCTGCTGGAGGGAAGCGCAAGACGCGCCGCCGGGCAGGTGCGCATCAATGCACAACTGGTCGACGCGACGAGCGGCGATCATCTATGGGCGGAACGCTTCGATCGCAGCCTGGAAGATATTTTTGCCGTTCAGGACGAGGTCACCGGCAAGATCGTCGAGGCGCTGCTCGGCCGGCTACGCGCACCAGCGCCGCGCAATCGGCCCAAAAATCTCGAGGCCTACGATCTCTGCGTGCGGGCGCGCAAGCTGATGGATGATTCGCCGCAGACGGCGCGGGAAGCGCATCTGATGCTCACCCGCGCGGTTTCGCTCGATCCGGAATACGCCGAGGCCTATCGCTGGCTTGCCATGAACCACTGGATGGGATGGGTGCATTCCGGCGGACCAACCGAAACGTCCCGTAGCGTTGCTTTGGAGCTGGCGCGCAAAGCCGTGGCGATCGATCCCAACGATGCCGGCTGCCGCTGGGTATTGGCTTACCTGCTTGCCTATGAGCGCAGCTTCGCCGAGGCGGATGCGGAATTCGCCAAGGCCATCGAGCTCGACCCGAACGAGGCCGATGCCTGGGCGGCACTGTCCGACATCGCGATCTTGGCGGGGCAGGTCGAGGAGGGCCTTGAGCACATCCGCAAGGCCTTCCGGCTGAACCCGTTTCCGGCAAGTTGGTATTATCTGACGCTCGGGCAGGCG
Source organism: Mesorhizobium sp. M1399 (assembly GCF_040317735.1). Lineage (NCBI taxonomy): Bacteria > Pseudomonadati > Pseudomonadota > Alphaproteobacteria > Hyphomicrobiales > Phyllobacteriaceae > Mesorhizobium > Mesorhizobium sp. M1399. The sequence goes on along the minus strand of NZ_JAMYKZ010000011.1, from coordinate 166,814 downwards.
CAATACGCGGCCCGCGAATACGAGGCTGCTGTCGAGACACTGCGCAGGGACGAGACTTATCGTACAAGCTCACGCCGTTTCCTGGCGGCAAGCCTTGCCCAACTCGGCCGGCTCGACGAGGCGCGTGCAGAGGTCGAACTGTTCCTCGTCGGCAACCCGCATTTCACAACCCGGCACTGGGCGACGACGGAGCCATTCCGCGACGCTGCGACGCTTGAGCATTTCGTTGACGGCTTCCGCAAGGCCGGCCTTCCGGAGTGACGCGCCGGCGCCGTCGCACCGTTCGTGCGACCTATTCCTCAAAGCGACCCGTGGCGTCACGATCGCGCTCGTATCGTCTGGTGAGCGGAAACGGCGGCAACCAGGACTCGCGACGGACGATCCAGCTTTCGTAGGTCGGCATCAGTTGGTCAGGCGCATCCAGGGATCCCAGGTTCACTTCGATTTCGTCGGCGGTGCGTCCGAAAATCGACGAGCCGCAGCGCGGACAGAAAAACCGCCCGGCATAGTCGCGTGTTTCGCCGTCGATCGTCACCGCATCCTCAGGAAATATCGCGGAAGCGTGAAAAAGGGCGCCATGATGCTTGCGGCAGTCGAGACAGTGGCAAAGGCCGACCCGGTATGGGCGCCCCGACGCGACAATTCGGACGTTGCCACACAGGCACCCGCCGGTGAATCGGTCCATGCTGCGTCTCCTCCAAAATCAAGCGGCCGGAATGGTTACAACGACCGGCACTGTTGTTGCAATCGCCGCGCCGTAGGCGGGGACACGTCGTTCTTCCGTGGCGATGACATTGCAGCCGCCTCTCTATGCCTTACGCGAGCTTGCCGCCGAAAATAGGCTTTGGTTTGTCATATGGAACGAAACGGCGCGTTCCATTGAGCCGCCAACTCGGCGGCCGAGGCGATCTTGACGCCGCAGTCGGCGAGTATGCGTGCGACCGTCGCTACCGGTTCGGCGTTGGACGAAGCTATTCTGCCGTCCGGAAGGAAGAGATTGTTTTCGAAGCCGACCCGGATATGGCCGCCAAGCAACGCGGCGGCGATCACGCACGCCGCTTCGTTGCGGCCGAAGGCGCAGACGCTCCAACGGTCGAAGCGCGGCGTGTTCGCCGCGAGGAATGGCAGGAGATCGGCAGGAACGGACGTCTGTCCCGGCGTGTAGCGGCCCAGCACGTAGAGAACCGGTATGCTTGCCCAGGGGATCAGTCCGCGCTGCTGCATGTCCGAAAGCCTGACGGCCTCCTCGGGCGAATAGAGGATGATCTGCGGCGCTACTCCCTCGGTGCGCAGCCAGGCCATGAAGCGCGCGAATGCGAGCTCCGATCCGGCATCAGGAACGATTTCGCGAAGCGCCAGGGAGACAGCTTGCGGCTTCACATCTTGTACGACGGCCATCTGCTGGGCCGGCGAATAGATACTGAGTGCTTCGGAAGTGATCTGAACTACCAAGCGGTCGCCGGCGGCACCGCGGATGGCGGCGATCGCCTGGCGGTAGGCGTCGGCGTCGAGCAGATGATTGCCGCTTCTGTCGCGGACATGGACGTGGATCATAGCCGCACCGGCATCGGCGCATTCCGCGGCCGTCCGCGCAAGTTCGGCTGGTGTCAGCGGAATCGCCGGATGGTCGGCCTTGCTGCGACGTCCCCCGTTCGGCGCGACAGCTATGGCGACGCGATCGAGACCATGGGCCGGCTTCATGGAGACGCTCTGTGAGTGACAAGATTCATATGAATCAATCTTTGACCACACTGAAACAGACGTTGCAATCGCTGGTCTGGCGAGCTAGCAATATCCATGGATCAGGGAGAGCTTGCTGGACAGATCGTCAGTGCCTTCGACGGCATGTCGGCGCAGCTTCGGTCCGCCGCGCGCTATGTCCTTGATAAGCCGTATGATGTCGCGTTGTTGTCCATGCGGGAGCAGGCCCGGCACGCGGGAGTGCAGCCGGCCACGATGACGCGGCTGGCCCAGCATCTCGGCCTTGATGGCTACGAGACCGTACGCGATATCTACGCCGCCGCGATCCGGGACGGCGAAATCGGTTTTGCCGGCAAGGCGGGCCTCCAGGTGGCCAGCCAAAAGCTCAAGGGCGACCACGCGCTGGCGGCCGATATTCTGGATTCAATTTCCAGCCAGCTTGCCCATCTCGCCGAAAGCAGGTCGATCGACCGTCTGGTCGGCACGGCCAGGGCGCTGAGTGCGGCAAGGCGCGTCTATTGCCTCGGCCTGCGCTCGAGCCACGCAGTGGCCTGGCATCTGCATTACATCCTGTCGCTGATCGGCGAGAAGTCGGTGCTGCTGCACGGCATCGGCGGAACCGACGGCGACGCTCTGGCCCACGCGACCAAGGACGACGTGCTTGTCGCCGCCAGCGTCCTGCCCTACACGCGCTTCACCATCGAGCTTGTCGAGTATGCTGCCGGCCGCGGCGTACCGGTCATTGCGATCACCGACAGCGGGGTAGCGCCCTTGGCGCTGCTTGCCGATCACCTGGTCATCGTGCCGACGGGCAGCCCGTCCTTTTTCCACACCATGACGCCAGCTTTCATCGTTGCGGAGGTCCTCGGTGCTCTTGTCGCAGGGCAGGCAGGCGAGGGCGCTGTTGAGTCGCTGCGACGTTTCGATGAGCAGGGCGCCGCCCTCAAGACCCATCTGAACCAACGTCCGCCGAAGAAAATGCCCATGAGGGACCGTCGATGACACACATTCTTCATCGAACCATCCACTCGACGCTGCCGATCGCCATTCGCGGCCAAGGCATCGAACTGTTCGATGCCGAGGGCAAGTCCTATATCGACGCGTCGGGCGGCGCCGCCGTGTCCTGTCTCGGCCACGGTCATCCCGACGTGATCGCTGCACTGCACACCCAGCTTGACCGCATCGCCTACGCTCACACCAGCTTCTTCACCACCGAGGTGGCGGAGCGCTTGACAGATCGGCTGGTGGAGGACGCGCCGGAAGGGTTGGACCATGTCTATCTGGTCAGCGGCGGCTCGGAGGCGGTCGAGGCCGCGCTCAAGATGGCCAGGCAATATTTTGTCGAGAAAGGCGAACCGCAACGGCGCCATCTCATCGCACGCCGGCAGAGTTATCACGGCAATACGCTCGGTGCTCTCGCCACCGGCGGCAATGAATGGCGGCGCGCCCAATTCAGGCCGTTGCTGATCGAGACCCATCACATCGACCCCTGTTACGCCTATCGCTATCAAAAGCATGGCGAAAGCGACGAAGCCTATGCGGCGCGCGCCGCCCAGCAGCTCGAAGACAAGATCCTCGAACTCGGCCCGGACGAGGTCATCGCCTTTGTCGCCGAGCCGGTGGTGGGTGCCACACTCGGCGCCGTGCCGCCGGTTGCCAATTATTTCAAGCACATTCGCGCGATCTGCGACCGCTACGGCGTGCTGCTCATCCTCGACGAAGTGATGTGCGGCATGGGCCGTACCGGCACGCTGCATGCGTGCGAACAGGACGGCATCACTCCCGACCTGCTGACCGTCGCCAAGGGGCTCGGCGGCGGCTACCAGCCGATTGGCGCGGTGCTGCTTGGCAGGCATATCTTCGACGCCTTTGCCCAAGGCTCGGGCTTCTTCCAGCATGGGCATACCTATATGGGGCATCCAATGGCGGCCGCGGCCGGCCTTGCCGTGCAGGAGGTCATCCGACGTGACCGTCTGCTCGACAACGTCAGCGCAATGGGCGCGCAGCTGGACGAACGCCTGCACCAACGCTTCGATAACCACCATCACGTCGGCAACATTCGCGGGCGGGGTCTGTTTAGGGGAATCGAGCTGGTGGTTGATCGCGCCACCAAGGAGCCGTTCGACCAGAGGCTTGAACTCAACGCCCGCATCAAGCGCGAAGCAATGGCCCGCGGCCTGATGATTTACCCGATGGCCGGGACGATTGACGGTGTGCGCGGCGTTCATGTGCTTGTGGCGCCGCCTTTCATCATCTCCAAACAGGATATCGATCGGATAGTCGAACGGCTCGGTGAGGCGATCGACGCTGCGATCGCTTCAGCGGCCTGACCCGCACGACGCGGATCGTCTCAACCCAATTCCAACGCGTCATCGGCGACGGGCCGGGACAACCACCAGAGAGGTAGCAACCATGTATAGTTCGATGAAAACCCTGATCGGCGCGGCGGCCTGCATGCTGCTGGCGCTGCCATCCGTCGGAGCCGAGCAGCGCTTCGTCACGGTCGGCACCGGCGGGGTCACCGGCGTCTACTACGCTGTGGGCGGCGCCATTTGCCGACTGATGAACAAGGACCGGCAGAAAACCGGCATCCGATGCTCGACCGAGTCGACCGGCGGTTCCGTCTTCAACGTCAACTCCATCCAGACCGGCGACCTCGATTTCGGCTTGACCCAATCGGACGTCCAGTACCAGGCCTATGAGGGGACTGGAAATTTCGACGGCAAGCCGTTCAAGGATCTGCGGGCCGTGTTCTCCGTCCATCCCGAGCCGTTTACCGTGCTGGCGCGGCCGGACGCCCGCGTCACCAAATTCGAGGACTTCAAGGCAAACGCTTCAACGTCGGCAATCCCGGATCAGGCACCCGCTCGTCGATGGAGGAATTGCTCAAGCAGATTGGCTGGACGCTCGGCGATTTCTCGCTTGCCGCTGAGCTGAAGGCGGACGAGCAGGGCAGCGCGCTGTGCGACAACAAGATCGATGGTTTCTTCTATGGCGTCGGTCATCCTTCCGCCGCGATCCAGGATCCGACCACGGCCTGTGGCGCCAAACTCATCCCACTGACCGGTCCGGCAGTGGACGCGCTGTTAGCAGCCCATCCCTACTTTTCAGTCGCCACCATCAAGGGCGGCATGTACGCCAACAATCCGGACGACGTGAAGACATTCGGCGTCCGCGCCACTGTCGTGGCGAACGCCAGCACGCCCGATGAGGTGGTCTACGAACTGGTGAAGTCGGTCTTCGAAAATTTCGACGACTTCAAGAAACTGCATCCGGCCTTCGCCAATCTCGATCCCAAGGAGATGATCAAGACCGGTCTGTCGGCGCCGGTACATCCGGGCGCGGAGCGCTACTACAAGGAAAAGGGCTGGCTCTGAGGCCTCCGATGCGAGGCGCAACGGGCACCTCGCATCGCAAATAATTGTGGGGAACGATGACAGATCAAAGCCAGCGGGCGGCAGCGCCTGACCAACCCGTTATCGACATTGACAAGCTCAGCGAGATCGTCGCCGAGGCCGACACCGGTGGGCGCAAGCCGACCGGCCGCACCGCGAAGCTGATCCTCGGCGTATCGCTGGCATGGTCGCTGTTCCAGCTCTGGTATGCCTCGCCCCTTCCGTTCATGCTCAATTTTGGAGTTGTCAGCGACGGCATCGCCCGCTCCATTCATCTGGCCTTCGCCCTGTTTCTGGCGATGCTGACGTTTCCGGCCTTCAAGACCTCGTCGCGCAGCCGGGTGCCGCCGCCCGACTGGGTGCTAGGCATCGCCGGGGCGGCGTCCGCCCTCTATCTGTTGGTTTTTTACAGCGATATCGCCCATCGGCCGGGTCTTCCGACTACGGCTGACCTGGTCGTCTCGATCGCCGGCGTCCTCATCCTGCTCGAGGCCGCGCGTCGCGCCGTCGGGCCTGCTATCACCGTCATCGCGGCGATCATGCTGATCTATATCTTCGCCGGGCCTCACCTACCTGGCCTGCTCGGCCACAAGGGCGCGACGTTATCGCGCGCAGCCTCGCAGATGTGGCTGACGTCGGAGGGGGTCTTCGGTGTTGCCCTCGGTGTGTCCACCAATGTCGTCTTCATGTTCGTTCTGTTCGGAACATTGCTGGAGCGCGCCGGCGCCGGCGGCTTTTTCATCCAGCTTGCCTTCTCGCTGCTCGGCAAATACCGCGGCGGTCCGGCCAAGGCCGGTGTCGTGGCTTCCGGCCTGACCGGCATGATTTCTGGGTCGTCGATCGCCAATGTCGTGACCACCGGAACCTTCACCATCCCGCTGATGCGCCGGGTCGGATATTCTGCGGTGAAGGCGGGCGCCATCGAATGCGCGGCCGGCGTCAATGGTCAGCTGATGCCTCCGGTGATGGGCGCCGCCGCGTTCCTGATCGCGGAATATGTCGGCATCTCCTATGCCGAGGTGGTCAAGCATGCCTTCTATCCAGCGCTGCTGACCTACGGCTCGTTGTTCTACATCGTCGATATCGAGGCGATGAAGACGGGGATGAAGGGCCTGCCGTCACGCAGCACGCACTCCGCATTTCAGGGTGCGCTGCGTGGGCTGATGGGCATATGCGGCTTCATCGTCCTCGCAGGGCTTGTCTATTACGGCATTGGCTGGACGAAGATCGTTTTCGGCGCGGCCGCGACCTGGATGATCACTGCCGCGCTGATCGCCGTCTACATCGGCCTTGTCGCCTACCGTGCGCGCTATCCCGACCTGCCGCTGGAGGATCTGGAGGGCGAGATCGTAAGGATTCCGCATTTCGGCGAGACGGCGCGCACCGGCCTGCATTTTCTGCTGCCGGTGATCCTGCTGATCTGGTGCCTGATGGTGGAGGAGCTGTCGCCCGGCCTGTCGGCATTCTGGGGCGCTGTCGCCCTGATGGCGCTGATCGTGACGCAACGGCCGCTCACCGCCTTTTTCCGCAAGGACCGTGCGCTGGCACGGCATTGGCTTCGCGGTTTCGACGATCTGGTCGGTGGCCTGTCCGCCGCTGCAGGGAACATGACGACGGTCGGCATTGCCACTGCGACGGCCGGCATCATCGTCGGCACGGTTCTGCTCACGGGCATCGGGCTGGTGATGACCGAGCTGGTCGAATTCATCTCGGGCGGCAGCTTCATCGTCATGCTCTTGTTCACCGCGGTGATCTGCATCATTCTCGGCATGGGCATGCCGACCACTGCAAGCTATGTCGTCGTCGCCACCTTGATGGCGCCGGTCATCGTCGATTTGGCGGCGCAGAACGATCTTGCCGTGCCGCTGGTCGCCGTCCATATGTTCGTTTTCTATTTCGGGCTGATGGCAGACGTGACGCCGCCAGTGGGGCTGGCGGCTTATGCTGCTGCGGCAATTTCCGGCGCCGATCCGGTGAAGACCGGGATTCAGGGTTTCAAATACGAGATCCGTACCGGCCTGCTGCCGTTCATCTTCATCTTCAACACCGGACTGCTGATGATCGATCTCGAAGGTCCGTTCGACTTCGTCGCGATGGTGGTGACGTCGACGCTGGCCATGGTCTCGTTTGTAGCAGCGACGCAGAATTGGATGCTCGTGCGCAACCGCTGGTACGAGACGATTGCGTTGCTGCTGGCCTGTTTCATCTTGTTCAGGCCGGGACTCTTGCTCGATCAGGTGAGCGAACCCTATCGGGCAGTGCCTGCCTCCGAACTCGGCCGTATCGTCGACGAGACAGCCGAGGGGGGCGCAGTTCGCTTGCGCCTGACGACACTGAACCTCAACGGCGATGAGATATCGAAGCTGGTGCGACTACAACTCGGGCCTGGAAATTCATCGGCCGAACGCCTGAAGGCCGCGGGCTTGGACGTCAGTGCGCTTGGCGATAACGTGACGGTCGGCGTGGTGCGACTGGGCAGCCAGGCGGCCAAATTCGGCCTGCAGCCGGGCGACGAAATCAATCAGGTGCTAGTCCCTGCGGAACGGCCGTCGCGCTATTGGTTCGCCATCCCGGCACTGCTGTTGCTCGGTCTCGTCGTCTGGGGTCAGAAGCGGCGAAGGCGGACGGTTGGTCTATAAGCGCCTTATGAGCGGAAGAGTCTTGGCCAGCATGTCGGTAACAAGAGAACCAAACGGCGCCCCGGAGCCGGCTACCGCGGAAAAGCGCACGACGACGCGCGACCGCCCCTTCGAACCCGTCGACTACGGGCTTTACGCGCTGACGGTCATCGCCTGGAGCGCATCGTGGTTCGCGATCGAACTTCAGGTCGGCAGCGGCGTATCGAACGAGGTCAATCTGGTCTGGCGCTTCGCCATCGCCACGCTGCTGATGTTTGCCTGGGCCGGTTTTTCCGGCGGGCGGCTCCGCTTTCCGATCACCGATCATCTGCGCTTTGCTGTGCTCGGCATCCTCATCTTCTCATCGAACTTCCTGTTTTTCTATTACGGCGCCGGCTATCTCGTCAGCGGATTGCTCTCGGTCGTCTTCTCGCTCGCCTCGGTCATCAACATGCTGCTCGGTGCCTTGGTCATCGGCGAGCGCCCGGCGCCGCGCATTCTCGCCGGCGGCGTTATTGGCTTCGCCGGCATAGCGCTGATGTTCTTTCCCGAAATTGCCGCGAACGGGCTTTCAGGCAGGACGTTGGTGGGCCTTCTGCTGTGCCTCTGTGGCACGCTGAGCTTCTGCGCCGGTAATCTCGTCTCCGTCGCAAACCAGCGCCGCGGCCTGCCGCTCGTTTCAACCAGCGCCTGGGGCATGCTCTACGGCACTCTGTGGTCGGCGTTCCTGGCCTTCCTGCTCGGTGAGCCGTTCGTGTTCGCGACGACCGCCTCTTATATCGGCTCGCTGGTCTTCCTCGCCGTCATATCGACGGTCATGGCTTTCGCCGCCTACCTGACGCTGCTCGGACGCATTGGCGGCGCCCGCGCCGGCTATGCGACCGTCATATTTCCCGTCTTTGCGCTTTTGATCTCCACGGCGCTGGAAGGCTATGCCTGGACCGCTTACGCGATCATCGGGCTCGTCCTCGTCGCCGCCGGGAACGTCCTGGTCATTCGCGGAGGACGGCGCTGACGCATGGAATGCCTGCCGAATGCCGCCGCCTTCCGGTGCGCGGGCCGCGGTTCTGTCGAGCTTGACTCTCTGCATGGTCTGTCTAAGCTTGCGGTCAATGGGTCAGACCAATGTACCAGGGGCGAGCCGGGGAGGGAACTAAACACGCATGCCGATCCAGGCCGTTGAACCACGCCGGCTATACCGACAGGTCGCCGATCAGCTCAGGCAACTGATCGATGCCGGCGAGTTTTCCGTCGGCGACCGTCTGCCGACCGAGCGGGATCTGGCCGACCAGCTCGGAATTTCCCGCCCGACGGTCCGTGAAGCGCTGATAGCGCTGGAGGTCGAAGGCCGCATACGCATCCGCGTCGGCTCGGGCATCTACGTCACCGATCCGCCGAGCGCCCCCGCCTCCGAACCCGAAATCGAGGAAGGCCCGTTCGAGCTGTTGCGCGCGCGCGAATTCGTCGAAGGCGCGATCGCCGCCGAAGCTGCTCTCCACGTCCGGCCTGCAGATATCGAACGGCTCGACGACGTGCTGCGCCGGATGGAGGCCATGCGTCACCCCAACAAGATGACCATTACGCTCGACCGGGAATTCCATACTGCAGTCGCCGGCATTCTCGAGAACGCGGTGCTGGTGCGCTTCATCGGCGAGCTCTTCGACCAGCGCATGAACCCGTACTTCGAACGCCTGTCGATCTATTTCGAGACCAACGATTCCTGGCAGATAGCGGCAAAGGAGCATCGTGCCGTGCGCGATGCGATTGCCGCGCGCGACCCCGAGCGGGCCAAGGCCGCCATGCAGCAGCATCTGCGCCAGTCGCAAATCAGATTCTCACGCAATTTCGATGAGAGAGCCGCAGCCAAGGAGGTTGCGGAATAGCAGTTGGCCGGGGGGAGATCCGGCCGTCAAATCCAACCAGGGAGGAATTAGATGCTGAGAAAATACGCAGTTCTGCTCGGTGCGATCGCCGCAATTGCCATACCCATGGCGTCGGCCTCGGCGGAAACGGTCCTGAAATGGGCACATGTCTACGAGACGACGGAGCCCTTCCACACCGAATCCGTGTGGGCGGCCGACGAGATCAAGAAGCGCACCCAGGGCCGCTACGCCATCGACGTCTATCCGGCCTCGCAGCTTGGCAAGGAAGCAGACATCAACCAGGGCCTGATGCTCGGCACCGTCGATATCATCATTTCCGGATCGAGCTTCGCAGCGCGCGAATATCCACCGATCGGCGTCACCTATTTCCCATACACTTTCCGCGATGCCGACCATCTGCTGAAATACACCAAGAGCGACGTCTACAAGGCCCTGACCAAGGGCTACGAGGACAAGACCGGCAATCACATCGCCGCCACCACCTATTATGGAACGCGGCAGACCACCTCGAACCGGCCGATCGCCAAGTGCTCCGACATGCAGGGCTTGAAGATGCGCGTCCCCGACGTGCCCGCCTATCTAGCCATGCCGCGTGCCTGCGGCGCCAACACCGCGCCGATTGCCTTCGCCGAGGTCTATCTCGCCCTGCAGAACGGCACGGTCGAGGCCCAGGAGAACCCGCTGACCACCATCGAGGCGAAGAAATTTTACGAGGTGCAGAAGAACATCGTGCTCACCGGCCATATCGTCGATCATCTCAACACCATCATATCGGCGTCGCGCTGGGCCTCGCTTTCCGACGAGGACAAGAAGATCTTCACCGAGGTGATGCAGGAGGCTGCCGCCCGCGCCACGGCGAAGATCGTCGCCCGCGAAAAGGAACTGGTGCAGGTATTCAAGGACCGCGGCATCAGCGTAACCGATGTCGACCGTGCCGACTTCGAGAAGAATGTGCTGGAGAAGGTCACCTTCGAGGAATTCGGCTACAACAAGGCCGATTGGGAAGCGATCCGCGCCATCAAATAGGGCATCGGGAAATCGGATGCTCAATCAAGAGGATAGGGCGGCAATCGGATTCGCCGCTTTAACCTGCCCATCCGTCCGGCTTGAAATTGTGCCGGACGGCCTTTCCAATCCTTGACGACCACCAGCTTCGGGAGCCCGCGCCAATGGCCGAGGAACACCACACCGAGATCACCGTCGAAGAGATCGCCCACGCCTTCGAGGAGGTGCCGGTACACGTCGACCTGTCGGACCACGGTATCGAGGACTGGATCACGCTTGCCGTGTTCTGGGGCATGGTCGTCTGTGTCTTCCTGCAGTTCTTCACCCGCTATGCGCTGAACAACAGCCTTGCCTGGACCGAGGAGATCGCCATCAACGCGCTCGTCGTCGTCGTTTTTCTCGGCGCCGCCATGTGCGTGCGCCTTTCGCGCCATATCCATGTCGATGTGCTTTACCACTATCTGCCGGAGCGCGTTGGCCGCTGGCTGGCGCTCGCCGTCGATATTATCCGCATTGCATTCTTCGCCTACGGAACATGGCTGATGTGGCGCTACGTCACGATCGTGGCGCATGAGCGCATGGTCACAGTCAACCTGCCGCGGCGCTGGTTCTTCTACGCCGTCTTGGCTGGCTTCGTGCTGATGCTTCTGCGCTCGATCCAGGTCTTCATCGGCAATTACAGGCGCGGCTATTCGGTGCTCGAGCGTCCCGGGGCGTTCGAGACGGCGGGGGTCTGAGCGATGCTGCTTCTGGTAGGGGGCTTTCTTGTCCTGATGCTCATCGGCGTGCCGGTCGCCGTTTCGATGGCGGCCGCCTCGATCCTTTACCTCGTCATCTACGGCGTGGCGCCCGATATCATTGCGGCCCAGCGCATGATCGCCGGGGTCGAGAGCTTTCCACTGCTCGCCGTTCCCTTCTTCATCCTGGCCGGCAACCTCATGAACATCGCCGGCGTCACCGGGCGCATCTATTCCTTTGCCCTTGCCCTGGTCGGCTGGATGAAGGGCGGTCTGGCGCAGGTCAACATCATCGGATCGGTGATCTTTTCCGGCATGTCGGGCACCGCGCTCGCCGACGCCGCCGGCATTGGCACGATCGAGATCAAGGCGATGAAGGACCACGGCTATCCTATCGACGCCGCGGTCGGCGTCACCGCCGCTTCCGCCACGCTCGGGCCGATCTTTCCGCCCTCGCTGCCCTTCGTCATCTACGGCATGATGGCCAATGTCTCGATCGGTGCGCTGTTCATGGCCGGCATCCTGCCCGGCGTGGTCATGACCGTGCTGATGATGATTACGGTTGCCATCTTTGCCTACAGTCGCGGCTGGGGTTCCGACACACCTTTCGAGCTTCGGCGGCTCGCCGAAGCAGCAGGCGAGGTGCTGGTGGTGGCTGCCTTTCCGATTGGCTGTTACGTGCTTGTGCAGCTTGGCCTGTCGATCAATATCGCGGTCGGCATCGCGCTGCTGGTGCTGGTCGCGGCGGACTGGTATTTCGACTTCTCCGCGGTCATGGCGCTGATGACGCCGGTCATCCTGATCGGCGGCATGACGATGGGCTGGTTCACGCCAACCGAAGCCGCGATGGCGGCTGTCATCTGGTCGCTTTTCCTCGGGCTGGTGCGCTACCGCACGATGACGCTGCGTTTGCTTGCCAAGGCCAGCTTCGACACGATCGAAACGACCGCCTCGGTGCTCTTCATCGTCACCGCCGCATCGATCTTCGCCTGGCTGCTCACCGTCAGCCAGGCAGCGCAGCTGTTTTCGAACTTCATTTTCGCGCTCACCGAAAACAAGTGGGTGTTCCTGATCCTGGTCAACATCCTGATGCTGGTGGTCGGCTGCTTCCTCGATACGATCGCCGCGATCACGATTCTGGTGCCGATCCTGCTGCCGGTTGCCGCCGTCTACGGCATCAACCCGGTGCATTTCGGGCTGATCATGACGCTCAACCTGATGATCGGGCTTTTGCACCCGCCGCTCGGCATGGTGCTGTTCGTGCTGTCACGTGTCGCCAAGCTTTCTGTCGAGCGCACCACCATGGCGATCCTGCCGTGGCTGGTGCCGCTTATCGTGGCGCTGCTTCTGATCACCTTCATACCCGCCATCACGCTCTGGCTGCCGACCGAGATGGGCTTGATCCGGTGAGCGGCCAGGTGGTTGCCGCGACGCTGTTCGGCCCGCAGGACCTGCGCGTCGTGGAGCGTCCGCTCGAACCGCTGGCGCCAGGCATGGTGCGGGTGCGCTTCGAGGCCGGGGGCATCTGCGGCTCCGACCTGCATTATTTCCGCCATGCCCGTACCGGCGATTTCGTGGTGACCTCGCCGCTTGTCCTCGGCCACGAAATCTCAGGCGAAATCGTCGAGATCAATGGCGCGGCACCCGGCCTGGGCGTCGGCGACCACGTCGCGGTCAATCCGTCGCGCTGGTGCGGGCATTGCGCGCGATGCCTGGAAGGCCGCGCCAATCTCTGCGAGAACATCTATTTCATGGGCTCGGCATCGAAGACGCCGCATATGCAGGGCGGTTTCGCCAGTCTGTTCGACGCCAAGCCCGCGCAATGTTTCAAGGTTCCATCTGATGTGGCCTACCAGGCGGCGGCGCTTGCCGAGCCGTTGGCGGTCAGCCTGCACGCCGTCGCGCGGGCGGGCGACATCAGGGGCCGCAACGTCATCCTGTTCGGTGCCGGCCCCATCGGTCTCTTGACCATGCTCGCGGCCAGGCTTGCCGGCTGCGCTGAACTGACCGTCGCCGACATCGCCGCCGCGCCGCTCGCCTTCGCCGGCAGGTTGGGTGCCGACAGGACGATCGACATTGCCAGCGGCGACGGCGAGCTCCAGGCGCTCGCCGCCGGCGGTTCGCTTGACGTGGCGTTCGAGATTTCAGGCACTGCCGCAGGCCTTGCCGCGGCAATCGCCAGCGTCCGGCGCGGCGGCACGGTGGTCCAGGTCGGCAATCTTCCCGGTGGCCAGATCCCGCTGCCCGCCAATGCGGTGATGGCCAAGGAGATCGACCTCAAAGGCACCTTCCGCTTCGGCAGCGAGTTCGGTCGCGCAGTCGACCTCATTGTGTCGCGGGAGGTGGACGTCCTGAAGCTGGTGACGGCGGAGCGCACGCTTTCCTCCGCCCCCGATGCGTTCCGACTTGCCGCCGACCGCACTCAGAGTGTCAAGGTCGTGCTGACCGCGGACTGATTGAGGATTCGCAACGTCCCTGTTTTTTACGAGCCCATTTGGCGCTTCACCGTGCAGGTACAAACAGAGGATGTGCGACGGACCGTGCCGGCTTCCCAGCATCAGGATAGAGCATACGCGTGTAACCATCATAAGCCGATGCCGCGCTTCTTTCCCAGGCTCCAATCCACGCCCCCCGTATCTGAGCACACGACCCCGGTAACTTGATTACCCAATCGCTTTTCGAGCGACGGCGACCAGGGCACCAGCTTGAATTCGAGTCCATTATCGATCATCGCGAGCCGGCCTGAAGCCAGCAAAAAACGCCGCCGGTAAATCCCAGCCACATGATTGCCGTTGGGAGCCTTCGTGAATGACAGGCCCGTCTCGGCGGCGATGCGGGCACCAAGCGATTCCACCTCATGATCGTGTAGTGTATCGATCAGATTGCGGGCAAGAATGACGCGCTGTCCCTCGCGCCTGGCCAGATCGCGGCTGACAAGGTGATCTACCCGATCTTGCAGTGCCTGTCCTACGTCCTTGCCAAAGCCGCCGTCACCGAATTCGGCGGGCTCGCGTGCAACGAGTTGGCGATCGAGCCAAGTCGCGCCGGAAGCATGGACCTGCTGTTCGATTGAGAGGTCGGAGCGGACGGCGAGCGTGACCCGGCCACCGCCATTTGCACTCGCATCGCGACACAACTCCACGACCGAGCCCGGGTCGGAATCTCCCGCCGCATCAGGATCATGGAAGCGAATGTGGTGCGTGCGTCCATCGATGCCATCGACGATGGCATAGGCCGCGCCGCGCCGTTCGTCATCAAGGCCGCGTTCGAGCAGTCGGCCGATCACGGGCGCATCAATTTTTTCGGCGGCCAGCACGTAGTCGGCTGTCCCCTTTTCTAGCTCATGCACGGTGAGACTGCGGTGCATGCGCTTGATGATGTCGCCGCGTTCACCGAGGGCGCGCAAAGTGGCCTCGGCCTCTTCGACCACCATCCATTGGCCGGGACGGATCTCGTTCGCGAGACCCAGGCGTTCCAGTTGCCGCAGCCGGCCGACTTTGAGCCCCAGGAACTGGTCGGGATGGCGATCAGGGTGTGGCGCGAGATCAATGATACCATGACGGTCGGCGTCACGAGCAAGCTGGCGATCGAGCTGCGTCCAGCGCTCAGTGTCGACTTGGTGCTCGATGGCCTGGCGGATGTCGAGGTCGGTGCGGAGCCCAAGCGTCTGGGTGAGAATGTCGCTCGCCCGATCGCGCATGCCCTGGCGGATGTAGTCGCGCGAGATGACAAGACTCTCGCCATCGTCGGCAACGCCGCGAACGAGGATGTGAACGTGCGGATGTTTGGTGTTCCAGTGATCGACGGCTACCCAGTCAAGCCTCGTGCCGAGGTCGCGCTCGATGTCGACCATCAGGTCACGAGTGAAGTTCTTGAGCTCGCCGAGCTCCATTGCGTCGTCCGGTGAAACGATGAAACGGAAGTGATGCCGATCGTCCTTGCAGCGATCGCAGAAGGCGTCATGATCTGCCTCTTTGGTGTCAGGGCCGAACATCCTCGCCTTCTCACCATCCCGTGTAACACCTTCGCGGCGAAGATATTTGAGATGGGTGGCGAGTGGCGCAGACCCTCTGAACTGCCGCACCACACGGGTCTTGACGACGGCGCCGCGTGAGCGGTCAGAGATGAGGCGACTGGCGCGGATGCTCGCTGATCTGCCGCGGCCAAACGTTGAAGCTCGCGGGGAGGTGATCCGACCCTCGCGTGTAAGGTGACCGCCGGCGCGCTGTGTGGCCGCAAGAGCCTGGAAGATGAAGGGTCGTGCGCGCTGGCCGGCGCGGGAGCGGATACGACCCGGGCGGACGCGAAAGCTATCGTCACGCGTCATGCTAGGCGGCCACGAGGTGCGGTTTCCATTGAAAGACTGAAAAAATGAGAATAGCGCACATCGCTGATTGTGGCAGCACATCGCGAAATGAGTCGAAAATTGTAAGGAAAACAATCGGCCGATCCGAGCCGCACCTCGCGGCCCTTTATCCTGCCACTCTCTCTGTCCCCATCTGCGGACAACCCTTCCGCCGCAATTTCCGCGACGGAACAGGCCGGAATGGAATTGAGGAGGAACGTGGCGATCATCGCGATATGACTAAAGAGGGCTGAGCGAATAGGCCGGAAACAGCGTGGTTCGATTGGAAATCGGTTTCACCCGGCCGTGGCTCGATCGCAGTCAGGTCCGCAACAGGATGGCCCATTGGCGACCGCATCGCGGACGAATGAATCGCCGCAAAGATCGTCTCGGCATAACCATTGCCATCCGATGCAGCGGCGTTCCGAATGTCATGGGGATGCGCAAAGATCGTTGCACGGAGTGAGCTGGCTCTGCCCCTTCTTTGCCGCGCGCGCCGCGGACTGAGAACTGCACCATCGAGCAGCGGCGCGAGTTTCCTGACGTAGTCGACCGTCTCGCGTGGCAGCGGCCGGCCGGTTGAGAGATGTTCCCTGTACCGACCAGGACCGGCATTGTAAGCGGCAAGAAAGCCGCTGCGCCCGAAGCTGTCGAGCATTTCGCGAAGATATGCTGCACCTGCAAGAATGTTGTCACGCGGTTGATAGGGATCGTCACCGAGACGGTATTTGATGCGCAGTTCTTCCCAGGTCGCCGGCATGATCTGCATCAAGCCCATTGCGCCCTTGCTTGAAAGCGCACGAACATCGCCGACGCTCTCAACATGCATGACGCCGCGCAGCAACCGCTCTGGAATGGCGAAGCGTTTTGACGCTTCCCGGATATGCCGCGACCACGGGCCTGCCGACAAGATCGTCGACTCGGAGTGCGCCGGCCGTTCACCAGCAGAGGAAGCCGCTGCAACAGTTTCGGGCGCCACGAAGCCGAGCATGACACATGCGGCAAACGTCGTCATGCCTCTGTGGGCTGCATCCCGCAGACCGCAGAACCGATGCGCCGCCAGCCTGCGACGGTGTTCGCTTCCGTTAAGGGCAGGGGCTCGCCGATCGAACCGGCTTTGCCAAAACTGTGATGAAATCTGCGTCCGGAGCCACAAGCAAGTGTCCGGCCCTCTGTGGGCTGCCTCGCGGGCGGTCGGGTCGAAGGGTTTAACCGGCGCCCAATGGATCAAAAGGATTGGCGAGAAAGATTCGTCGAAGGGCTCCAGAAGCATTTGTTCAGCCTCGCCCGTCGCGCTTCGATGATCGGTTCCAGTGCATGCTCCAGACGCTGTTCTCTGCATCGGACCGGAACAGCTTGGCGCGGATCGGCTGCGTAAAGGACGGGTCGTCAATTGAGACGGAGAGGTAATCCCCAGCCTTGTCTCCGGCGCGGTCCCAAGCCGCACCGACCGCCGTCCCTTCGCAATAGATCAGATGGTCGGGCGCGTTTTCGGTTTTGGATTTCTCGGCAGGCAGAATGGCAATCTTCGCCTCGATCGTTAGCGTGGAGAGATTGCCGAAGAAGCCGTCATCGTTGCGCGTGAATATTCCGATCTGAGTCATTGCAGTGCTCCTTTCATGGGTGTTAGTGCACGTCGAACCGAGCCGTCACGGCTCGCTAGCAAGGGGATCGTTGGTGAATTCCAGCACCGGAGTGGTGGGCTCCGTGGTCCAGACGGGAAGCGCGCGGCCAACGATTGATGAGAGCGGGAGCGGGCCGAAATAGCGGCTGTCAAAACTGTCGGCTGCACCCGGGTTCATAAGGAAGACGTCCGCCTCGGCAATGTCGCGGCAGCCCTGCCAGATGGGCAGGGGTCGACCGCGACCGTCACGCTCGCGCGCATGTCCATACGTCTTGCCGTTGACGATGATCGTTGTGCCTTGGCGACAGACGGTTGCGCCCCCCAGTGCCAAAATACGCTTCAGGAGCGGCACATTTTTCGGCAGATACCCGCGTCTTGCCATGAAGGCCGCCAATGGCTCGGGCGGCATGATGACGGCGATATTGGCAATACCGATTTTGTCGGCCGGCTGGACGCGGTAGAGCCCGACGGGGATGCTCGCCGATGCGTTCCAGATGGACAGCGGCGGATGGCTAATCCATGCCGGCGCCGCGGCGAGCACTACGCCGCCAACCATCGTGGCGATGATCTTTGTGCGCTTGCTCATGACTCGATCCCGGGGCGCAGCAGGCAAGTTTTACGACGCTTGGCCGTGTATGGACTCGGCTGCTCGCGTGCGGCTATCCGGCTGTGGACATGCCGCCGTTTACGCAGCGACATGAAGATCAGGGTTTGCTGCTGTTTCGCCGCTACCAGGCGGCGCGGTTGCAATCTCCTGGCTTGCGCGTGGATGGTTTGCGACGCAGCCCAGACCAGGATGGCAGCGTTCCAAATCGTTGCCATGCCGTGCACACTTGCCGCCTCAACGCAGGTCGATTCTTCGCCCGCATGAGAGTGGATCGGTGTCAGGCGGCCGGATTTCACCATCAAGACGAGCTGCCAGGCCACAACGTCCCGCGTGCCGGGTGGAGGGAAGCCGGATGAGGGGACATGAGGCAGCGCAAATTGCTGCTGAACGGTCTCGCGATACGGCATTTCGGTGCGCCACAGATCAGGAGCTGCGGTCGCGCCTGCCGACATAGGCGGGCGCGCGGGCTGCATGGGGTTTTGCCGGCGGAACATAGGTCGCGTTGGCATCGCTGGTGGAGGTGCGTGCGCCCAGGTCTATCCAGGCGTGCAGGTCGTTGATGTCGTAGAGAACGCGCCCGCCGACCTTTCGGTATTTTGGGCCGGTGCCGTAGGTCCGGTGCTTTTCGAGTGTGCGGGCGCAGAGCCCGACGATGGGTGCTGCCTCCTTCGTGCGCAAATACTTTTGGGGCGCGTCCGCGGGACCCTTCGACATCGCTCGATCTCCATTCGGTTCTGCTGTCGTCCTGGCCTGCCGGGACGCGCGAAGTGGACCATGATCGAAATGAGGAAAGGCGAGGGAGGGCAAAGATGGGGGGGTGCGTTTTTGCTACCCCGAAGAAGGACTTCGGCGGCCGGACCTTTCGCTGCGGTTGTGGGGGTAGAAGAGAAGATCGCGATAGCCGCCGGCGACAAAAAAAGCTGCACGGCGTAAGATAGCTCGGACCTTGTGGCGGAGATGATGATCACGCCAATCTCGCGGCACAATCGGCTCTTGCGAAAACAGCACCTCCGCGAGCTGACGATAGGTTGCACCCGTGCGTTGACCATCATGTGCGCGTAAATTGAGGATATGCCTGGTCCTGGTCTGTTGCGGCAGCGCGCCGTAAGATGGACTGGCTGCCCGGCCGTTCAGTGCGCGCCAGAACCGGCGCGCTGCATCGAGCCGCGTCTCGAATGCAGCGTCGAGCGGCAGAAGGATAGCGTTGAATTCACCGGCGCGGTCGTCAGCGACGAGATGACTTTTCCCAATTAAGGTAGACCAAATAATGTGAAGGCCTTCGTCCTGCGGCCAAACGCTGGCTCCGCCAAGGCTGGAAGGTTGAACTGTCTGGTGGGATGCAGGTACCCGCATGACCCGGAGCACGCGCGGCGAGGCCTGTTCCGTCCAGATGATATTGTCAGCTTTCGGAAGTCCGGCAGCGGCAGTTTTGAAATCGCGCGCCCCAACGGGCGGCGAGGTCGGGCTGACCGGCAGGTTCTCCAGAACCAGCGGATTGCGATGCAAGCTGGCTGCACTCTGCCACGAATTCGTCATTCCGGATCAGATACTCGGCAGCGAACTCCGTAGCCTGGTAGCTGCACATATGTGCATACGCCGCCGGATCGGTCCAATCGCCTTGCACTGCTCCTGTCCTCTCCGCGTACCCGGATGTGAGGCGTCGGCGTCAACATTCAGGGGGATAAGGAAGTTGGATAGTTGGAGAATCGGCAAACCATTATGCCGATTCAGCAAGGTGGAGCGCCGGTCGCGTCAGTGCGGAGCGCCGCCAGCGAGAAGATATCGGTAGCCGCTGGTCGTCATCCATCGCGCGCGAGCAAGATGGGTCTCCCAGGACCGGAACGCTCGTTCCGGCTCCTGCTCCGGGTCTATATGCAAGACGATCCTGGCCACCTCCTGCCAATCGGCATCTTCCGCTGCCGCATCAAGCAGGCGAATGTAGGTGAGCAGACGCTCCTCGTCATAGCCGGTCAGGACCGGGGCATCCGGCGCAATGTCGGCGACATCAGGATCGAGCAGCGGTTTAAGCATGGTATTTGACCGTTCATATTTCGATCGCGATCTCGAAGGAGCCGTCCTTTAGATCGAGCACCAATCATAGCGAATAGGAACGATCATTCCTAGAACGATAGTTCCCTTTCTGGTCCCTAATCCGTCATGAATCTCAAGGAGATCATGGCGGCCAACATGCGTCGTCTGCGCCATGACCAGAACGTGACGCAGGAGGAACTGGCCGCCCGCTCTGGACTGAGCATGCGTTACGTGGGATCGATCGAGCGCGCTCGGGTCTCGGCCAGCATCAGTGTTCTTGGGAGGATCGCCACTGCGCTGAATGTGGAGCCTTGCGAGTTGATCAGAAAATCGGCACCGTGAGTTGACGCGGGAAGCACCGCGAATTTTCGATGATCGGCGAGGCAACATGCAAGAATGAAGTCGCCAGTCGCGAACACGACCGGTAGTCGCCCCACAGTCCGACGGAGCTCGTTGCGCAGCGACTGCGCTCAACTTGTCGGATGAAAGGAGATCGGCCCCGCCCTGTTCGTCCGGGCGGAGCCTTGGTCGGGCCCTTACTCGGCGTTGCGGCGCCCGTTGGGGCGGGACCAGATGAGGCTGAAGCCTTCGCCTTCCTCATCGTTGAAGAGGTTGGCGTAGATCGGAGCAGTGAAGCTCGGATCGTCCAGCTTCATGCCGAGATAGTCGCGGCCGTCATTGGAGCGCTTGGACCATGCGGCGCCGATCTCGACCTGCCCGACGAAGACACGGTGGCTGGGGGCGCTGTCGCCAGAGCGGTTGGTCTCGGGCACGACCCGGACGTTCTTGGTCTGGAGCGAGAGGGTCACGATTTCGCCGGTGAACTCGTTGTTGCCGGCCCTCTTGAAGGTTCCGATTATCGCCATGAGTTTTCTCCTTGAACTCTGTTTCGAGCCCGCACCGTTGCGGCCTCGATGGCGATCGGCGGGCCGGGGGCGATCGACGCCGCATCGCTTGCGACCGCAGCGCCAGCGGAGGATGGCAGCCAGGCGACTTTGTTGTTTGGCGAGGAATGACGGCGTAGCCGGCAGGGGAAGAAAGTCGATCGGCGCCATTGCGGCTTAGGCGATCGAGGCGCAGCCGACCTTCGGCCAGATCAGCCCATTAAAGAGGCCGTTTGGAGCGGCCCACCAGATAGAGACATCAACGGAGAACCTGGCGATACCGTCGCTGGCGAAATCCCGGCTACGACGATCAGCGGCGTCGATGCTCCTCTGTACAGGCATCGCGAGTCGCAAGCTGTTGTCAGCACCGCGCTTAAGACACGGTTCAAGTCACGGCTGACGTGCATCGCCGGATATCCGCGATCTTTGGAACGAGACGGCACGCCGTGGTGGATTCGAGCTGTGCGTCGCGCCATGCCGTGTCAGCGACAACGCTAACAATGCGACGGCCGGTCAGAAACAAGCATCCTGCCCACGCCGGTTGTTCGGTGAGTTCGCCCAGATCCAGCCCCTGTTCGGTTGAACAGGCCTCGTTATTCGCAGCTGTGATGCCAGCTGCGACGCAGCTGAAACGTTGACGGCAAGCGTGACGGCGCCGCGCGCCTTTGCTAGGGCGCGGACTTGAGTATCGCATAAGACGGGCGGCGCCGCGCTGCCCCATCGCGGCCGTATCGTACAATCGAAAAAAGGGTAGGGGCGGGCAGCGCTTACGCGCCGCCTCCCTTGGGGCGGAAGTCGAGGACTGGGATGCCGAGCTTTTTTGCCTTGTCAGCAAGATTGTCCTGAATTCCGGTCCCGGGAAAGACGATGACGCCTATCGGCAGCAACTCCAGCATTGCGTCATTGCGCTTGAACGGGGCGGCTTTGGCATGCTTTGTCCAATCAGGGGCAAAGCCGATTTGGGGTACCTTGCGATGGTCTGCCCAACAGGAGGCGATCTTTTCGCCACCCTTCGGCGATTTCCCGTGCATCAAGACCATGTCTGGATGCCGGGCGTGGACCTGGTCGAGCTTGGCCCAGATCAGCTGGTGGTCATTGAAGTCGAGCCCAGCGGTGAAGGCGATTTTCGGGCCAGGTGGCAGAAGGACTTCCTGCGAGGCGCGTTTCTTGGCGCTGAGAAAGTCGCGGCTGTCGATCAGCGCAGAGGTCAGGTTGCGGTGGTTGACCATCGATCCGCTGCGCGGTCGCCAACTTGATCCGGTGTGGCGCTCGTAGTGCTCCGCGGCCTGATCACGCATCAGTTCGAAGGCGCATTGGCGTTCGATCAGCGTCTGCCCTTCGGCTGTCAGGTGTTCCAGCTCGACGGATTTCACTTCGCTGCCGTCTTGCTCACGCTGGCTGCGGCGTTGCGCCTGCTCGTTGTGGTCGAGTTCGCGCTCGATTCGATCTGCGGCGCGGTGAAAGATGTTGACGGTCGACCACAGAAGATCGTCGAGATCGGGCTCGAGGCGACTGTCTTGCAGTGCCACGATGAGGGCGTCGAAGATGTCAGCGATCGCGCCGGCGACGCAGTGCCCCTCTGGAAGCGGTCGAGGATCAGGCTCATCTGCGAAGGGTCGGTAGCCATAGAGCTGGAGTTCGGTGAGGACTTGGTCGATGGGTGAAGACGAGTGCTGTGGTTCGTAGTCGTCATGCTCGCTCATTAGATGCTCCGCCGGTTGGACCGCGACCTCGCGGCCTTCATGGCGACGGAAGCCGGCGGACGGGACGGACCTGCACCCGCAGCGAAGCGAAGGGCCGGAGTGTCAGCGGAGGAGGGGGAAGGCCGGCTATTTTGCTTCGCGATGGAAAGCGCTCCCTTGGGAGCGCGCCGGAAAATAGTCGGCCGAAGACATTGCGGGTCCGGGTCGTTTGCTGGCCGATCGCCCTCTCGAAGGCCCGCAGGCGCGGTTCTCTCCGACTTCGGGGGGCATTCGAGCGATGCAAGCGACAGCGGACAGGTTGTTCGTTTCGAATTATCCCGCCACTGCCATGAAACGGGCGATGTCCTGCGGGGCGAGCTGGACACGCGCGCGTGCTCGAAGATCATCCACGCCAAGCGTACAGAGATCTTCGTTGAAGTCTCCAAGTGCCGGCGAGAGCACGATCGCCTCAATCCCGGCAGCATTCGCTCTTTTGATCAAGGTGTCACGCGCGCTGTCGCCGGCTGGATCGGCATCGCGCACGATGTAGAGCCGTCTCAGCGTGAGGGGGAACAGCATGGCAGCGAGATGGGCTGCCGAGAGTGCCGCTGCCATAGCCATATCGGGCAGGATGCACCGAAGCGACAAGACGGTCTCGATGCCTTCGCCGCCCGCCATGACGTCGCCCGGCAGGCCAAAGCGAACCGCGTGACCGAGAAGATCGCCCATCGCGCGCTTCGGCGTACCGACCGGTGCCTTGCCCCTGCCGGAAGGATCAAGCCAGGTGCGATGTGCGCCAGTCAAATGGCCGTCGAGATCGGTGACGGAAGCGATCATCGCCGGCCAGGTCTCAGTCGGCGCATGTTCGTGGGGCCGGTAGTAGCAGCGCGGGTGAAAACGCAGGCTTTCGGTCCCGTGCAAAGCGGCAATGCTGCGGTTGCGCAGATACGCCTCTACGACCGTACCCGCAATCGGCTGCGACATCGCAAACAGCCGACGCGCTGCTTCCGATGATCCGGATGGCGTGTCTACCGATTTCGGCCGGGGAGAAATCTGCTCTGGTTCGGGATGCGGCAAGCCGAGAAACGTCATTGCTTCATTCGCAACGTCCTTGAAGTTGCTGAAGCCGCGGCTTTCGCGAATGACGTCTAGAAGGTCGCCATGCTCGCCAGTCGCCGCATCGGCCCACTTGCCGGCGGCTCCTTTTCCGTTCGCTGACCCGACGAGCCGCACGAACATTGAGCGGCCCGGCGTGTTTTGCACATCGCCGACAAGCCAGTAGCGGCCCTCGCGATGCCCGTTCGAAAGATAGTAGCGACAAACCGCCTCAGCGTGCCGGCCGAGGCGGTGCGCCAGTTCTGACGCATCGTGGCGGGCCATCACGCATCCTCCCGCGTGTCGATGCGCTGGACTGGATAACCCTTCAGCAACTTGCCCAGAATTGCGGGTCCAGATGCGTCGGCGGGCACGAACATGCGCAGCTTCCAGGAGATGATCTCTCGGAAGAGGCCGTAAGCCGAAAGACGGTCACGCATTGTGTCGTTGAAGCCCGTCAGCTCGATTCGGCTGACGCCCATGAGGCGGCTGCGCCGAAGCTGCAGACCATCGACGAGGTCGAGGATCGTTCGACCGCCCAGAAGCGCAACGAAAGCATCACTGGCTGTGATCGAAGGCGAGCTTGTTGCCAGTGCGCCCGCGATCCATGCTGGCGGGACCTGACGACCGATGATGCGCTCGCCATCGTCAGTCTGGAGCCGGTACACACGTGAGAATTCCCTGGGCAGACGCTTCCAGATCGGCAGCAGCATGCCGGCAACGACATGGATAGTGCTGTCCGTGAATTCGGGCACGTCAGCCGTCTCGGCACTCCAGGCGTCAGCGAATGCAGCCTGCTCAGCCTCAACCCAGTGGCTCTCCGCCATCATCTTCAATGAGGCCTGATGGTGCTCCATCGGCCGGATCAGCCGGACTCGCCATTCGATCTCGCCGTTGTCGAGCATCAGCGCTGGCGCTGGCACCTGTACGGCGGCGCGGCCGGATCGGTTGTTGACCAGGAGCTTCGCGCGGGGATCGTGAAGCTGAGCAAGGGCATCGGCAAGTGAAACGGGTCGGTTGCGCTTGCGCTGGGCGATGGTCAGCAGTCGCGTTTCCGCACCGGTGGCGGCATGGACATGGATGACGCGTCGCTCGGTGACGACGAAGCTCTCCGCACGCAGTGTTTCCAAGCCGATGTCGTAGGCACCGGAGGCGATGGCGCCCTCGATTTTCGCATTCAGCAATTGCTCGAAGGCCGTAAACAGGGCGGTTTGAAGCGGGATGGTAAGCGCCAGCAGCCGATTGAGGAAGGTCGTGATCGGCGGCAGCTCGTCCTTGATGCCGGTGGAATCCGTCAGTGTTAGGCCGGTCGCTTCCTCGAACATCTGGAGTGAGCAGCCGTCCACCTTGCCGCGAACCAGCAGCAGGTAAAGCTGCCGCAGCGCGTCGCGGGCATAGTGCGACTCCAGATTGTCCTCAGGGCGAAATAGGCCCTGGCCGCCGGTCTGGCGCTGGCCGCGCGTAATGGCGCCCAATGTGTCGAGGCGCCGGGCTATCGTCGAGAGAAAGCGCTTCTCAGCCTTCACATCGGTCGCAACCGGCCGGAACAGCGGCGGCTGCGCCTGGTTCGTGCGGTTGGTGCGCCCCAAGCCCTGGATGGCGGCATCGGCCCTCCAGCCCGGCTCGAGCAGATAGTGAACTCGAAGGCGGCGGTTCTTCGCAGTGAGATCAGCGTGATAGCTGCGGCCAGTGCCACCGGCGTCGGAAAACACCAATATGCGCTTGCAGTCATCCATGAATGCCTGTGCCTCGGCGAGATTGGCCGATCCGGCGCGGTTTTCGACGACAAGGCGATCGATGCCTCGAGTGCTGGTCTTGCGCACGATGCGGCGCGACCGGCCTGTCACTTCCGCTACGAGGTCGGTGCCGAAGCGCTGTACGATCTGATCGAGTGCCCCCGGGACGGGGGCGAGTGAAGCGAGTTGCTCGATGAGGTGATCGCGGCGGGCGACCGCTTCGCGGCTCTCGACGGGCTGGCCGTCACGATAGACCGGACGTGACGACAAATTGCCTTCGCTGTCGGTGAACGGCTCGTAGAGTTGCACGGGGAAGGAATGCTGCAGATACGAGAGGACATATTCGCGCGGCGTGATGTCGACGCGAACGTCGTTCCATTCCTCGGTTGGAATTTCCGCGAGGCGCCGTTCCATCAGCGCCTCGCCGGTCGGGACGATCTGGATGACGGCGGCATGGCCTTGATGGAGATCGCGCTCGATCGAGCGTATCAGGGTCGGCGTCTTCATGCCGGTGAGCAAATGGCCGAAAAAGCGCTGTTTCGTGCTCTCGAAAGCCGAACGTGCAGCCGACTTTGCCTGACGGTTCAGTGTCCCGGTCTCGCCTGTGACGTTGGCGGCCCGCATCGCGGCGTCGAGATTGTTATGAATGACGCTAAACGCTCCGGCATAGGCGTCGTAGATGCGGGTCTGCTCGGAGGTAAGCTGGTGCTCGACCAGCTCGTATTCGACACCATCGTACGAGAGCGATCGGGCCGTATAGAGACCGATTGCGCGGAGGTCTCGGGCCAGCACTTCCATGGCGGCAACGCCGCCAGCCTCGATCGTCTCGACAAATTCGGCCCTGGTCGCAAAGGGCAAATCGTCGCCACCCCACAGGCCCAAACGCTGCGCGTAGGCGAGGTTGTGGACGGTGGTTGCTCCCGTCGCCGAGACATAGACGACGCGGGCGTTCGGCAGGGCGTTTTGGAGGCGGAGCCCGGCGCGTCCCTGCTGTGAGGCGGCGACGTCGCCGCGTTCTCCCTTCCCGCCTGCCGCGTTCTGCATAGCGTGGCTCTCGTCGAAAATGATCACTCCGTCGAAGTCGGTGCCCAACCATTCGACGATCTGCCGCACGCGCGAGATCTTCTCACCGCGTTCGTCGGAGCGCAGCGTGGCGTAGGTGGTGAATAGGACCCCTTGATCGAGGCGGATGGCCTTGCCCCGCGGGAACCGCAACAGCGGCGTGACCAGCAGGCGCTCCATGCCGAGAGCAGACCAGTCGCGCTGGGCGTGTTCGATCAGCTTGTCGGATTTGGAGATCCACATCGCCTTGCGGCGGCCCTGCATCCAACTGTCCAGGATGATGCCTGCTGACTGGCGGCCCTTGCCGGCGCCCGTCCCGTCGCCGAGCATGAAGCCCCGGCGGAATCGCACGGCGTGCGCGGCATCGTCGCGCGCGGCAGAGACAAGGTCGAAGGTGTCGTCCACCGTCCAGGAACCGGTGAGGAACTCCGAATGGGCCTCGCCGGCATAGATGACTGTTTCTAGCTGCGCGTCGGACAAGAGGCCGTCGCTGACAACCTTGGCAGGAAGAATCGGCCGGTAGCTCGGCTTCGGCGGGGCAACGGATGCCATTGCCGCCGATTGGACCAGCTTGGTCGGATGCGGATGGGCGCCCGGAATGCGGATCGCCTGCAACCCGTACTCATAGATGCCATCGGTGATGCGCCTACTTTCGGCAGGCGTCCAGTCCAATGTCTCGTAAGCAAGCGCGGTGCCTTCCGGCTCGGCAAGGCTGCGCACCGGAGTGGGACCGGCGGATCTGGCGAGATAGCCGCGCACGCCGCGCGCGGTGGGCCCCGTCGCCTTGACGGCGGGCACGAAAGCCGAAGCGCTGACCGGCAGTCGCGCGGGAACATGCTTGTCAATCCAGGCGATCAGTGTGGCGACATCGGGCGCCATGCCGGCCGATGCTGGAAGGGTGCCTCGTTTGTCGGCCGGCAGTTTGTCGATGACGGTCAGCCGGGTCTCGACGGTGGTGCCATGCCTGGCGTAGACGGCGCCGTCGATCGCGGCGGTGAACACGACGCGACCGCGCTCCTGGAGCCTGACGAAGGACTCGCGCCAGATGGGCAGCTCTGGGGAAAAATTTGCGCCAGTGATTGCGACAAGCCGCCCGCCCTCGGCGAGCCGGGCCAGCGCAGAGGCGACGTGACGATAGGCAGCGTCGGACACGCGGCCGCTGACGTTAGCAAGCACCGAGAACGGCGGGTTCATCAGCACGACGCTTGGTGCAATGCCGGGATCGAGATAATCATCGATCTGCGCTGCGTTGAAGCGAGTGACGGGGATGGCCGGAAAGAGCAATGAGAGAAGCCCGGCGCGGGCCTCGGCCAGTTCGTTGAGCAGCAACGTGCTGCCGCTGATCTCGGCCAGAATAGCAAGTAACCCGGTGCCGGCGGAGGGCTCAAGCACGCGGTCGGCAGGGGTGATTGCCGCGGCAGTAACGGCCGCCAGACCGAGCGGAATGGGGGTGCTGAACTGCTGAAGCGCTTCGGTCTCTTCGGAGCGGCGCGTGTGAGTTGGGAACAGGCCGGCGATCTTGCCCAGCATCGGAAGTGCGGCGGCCGCAGAACCGGCTTTGCGGAAAAGCGACTTTCCGTATTTGCGCAGGAACAGCACCGTCGCGACTTCGCAAGCGTCATAGGCTGATTTCCAGTCCCATGCGCCGGACGCATCGGAGGCACCGAAGGCAGCTTCCATGGCCGAGCGAAGGCTCGAGACGTCGACGCGCTGACCGCGTTCGAGATGGGGCAGAAGAAACTGCGCCGCGCTGTGGATGGCGGCAGCTGGTTCGACAGCCGGGGATGAGACAAGCGGAAGCGGCACTGCCGGAGCGGCAGTCTTCGAAGAAACATCAAACATGGAGAAAACCTCGAGGAGAGCGGAACGGGAATGAACCGGGCGGCCCTCTCTCTCGACCAATCCGGCTCAAATCCGCCCTGGCCGGCCTCTCCCCTCTGGACTGCGGTCCTGCCGATAACGATCCTTCTTCGATCCAGGCGCTGCGCCGCTACCCGCCGTCAGCCCAACGACGACAGCGGCAACGCGGTTGGCAGCCCGGGGCGATATCTTGGCACGCAGTGGGGACGGCGGGGCAGCAGCCGCCGAGCGAGAAGGACGCGGCTGAAGCGGCCAATTAGCTTTGCCCGTGTCTGAGAAAGTGAGCGTCCGGCAGCGGTAGGAAAGGGCGCGGAGCGGGCCGAACCCGCTCCGCGCGAGGCGATCTATTCAGCGGCCATGTGCGGTTCGCTGTCTTCAATCTGCGCATCGTCGTCTGAGAGGAATTCGGGCAGCTCTTCCCCATAGCCGTCGGTGCCGGCGCCGTTATCAGCGCCAGCGCTGCCGTCGAGGTCGACCAGGCGCAGCGGCTCGGGCAGCCAGCCACTATCGGTCAGCAAGCGCTCGGCTTCCTTCGCCATATCTCCCTTTTTCAGATGCTCGATTAGCTGCGCGGCCTGTTCGCCCTTCGCCTCTCGCACCGCCTCGAGAATGCGGGACTTGGTGATGCGGCCGAGATAGTTTTCGACTGTCGGTGTCCAGCCGGCGTCAACCATATCGAGACCGACCGCGCGTGCCAGTCGATCAGCTTGCGCGATCCGCTGCCGAACGCCGTGTGCCGAGACAGCGCCGCCATAGCGGTCGCCTTTCTCGTGGAGCGCGTTCACGCCGTAGCTGACGCAATGGGCGAGCAACGCCGCGCGGCTGGTCTCATCAAGTGAGGCGATCCAGTCCCAAAGTGCATCGTCCTCGGTCGGCAGGTCCGATTTCCAGCCCTCATGGCGTTCGGCCACCGATTTCGCCGAGGGGCTGTCCTTCAGGTCACCTGCCTGCAGAGGGAAGAAGACGTGACGGATCGAGGCCTCCAGGCACCCGTTCGTGGTGCGGTGCTGGAACGTGTCAGTGACCAGCTTGTGCAAGAGCGCTGTCATGGCGACGTGAGGGTTGCCGGCAACCGCATCGCGCAACGCCAGTGTCCGGTGTGCGGTCAACTCTGTCATCAGTCGGTCCGGCAGGGGCTTGACCGCATCGTCCTCGTCTTCCTCGCACTCGACAGCCTGGCCGCCAATGGTGACAACGGCACGGTGCACCGACGAGCTGTCGGCAGCTCCGGACCTGCCGTCCCTTTTCGATTCATTCGCGCCGTCAAATGACATCAGCGGCACGTCCTCAGGCCGGAGAAAGCCGCGGTCGACCGAGAGTGAGCCGTCAGTGTCGATGCTGACGAACGCGCCGGCGACGGCGATGTCGGCCGGATCGAATTGCCTTGGGCGCTTGTCGAAATTGGCGAGCGCGGTCTCGATTTCACCGAGTCGCTGATCGACGTCTTCGGGCAGCTCGTCAGCACCCTCATATTCGGTTTCAAGCTTGGCATGCTCGGCGTTGAGGGCATCGATGGTAGCCTGCTCCTCGGCAGAGAGATCGAGCGGATCACTCTGCAGATGATACAGCCCACGCGTTGCGTCGTAGGGGAAGCTGATGGCGACCTCGACCCACTTCCAACCCTCGGCTGCAACTTCCTGGGCAACCGCCTTGAGCTTCTCTGTGACCAGGCGGTCCAGCAGCGCTGCATCCTGCAGCCAGCCGCCGTCATCCGACTGGAACAGGTCGTGCATGACGATACCACCCGCGGCCTCATAGGCGTCGGTCCCCACGAAGACGGCGCGCTTGTCGGAGGCGCGCACCGTCGTTTCGGTCAGCATGCGCCGGATTTGATAGGGCTCTTTCGACCAGGCATCCCTGATTGCCTCCCAGATCTGCTCCTGGCGAGCGCGGTCTTCAGAGACCGTGAAAGCCATGAGTTGCTCCAGCGTCATCCCGTCATCGGCATACACATCGAGCAGCACTGGGGAGACAGAAGCCAGCCTAAGCCGTTGCTTAACAACGTTGACCGGCACGAAGAAGGCTGCGGCAATCTCCTCCTCGCTCATGCCTTTTTGGCGCATGTCCTGGAAGGCGCGAAACTGATCGAGCGGGTGCAGCGGCGCTCGCTCAATGTTCTCGGCGAGCGACACCTCCTCGGCAACGATCGCGCTGTGACGGGCGCGCACGACACAGGGCACGAGGGCGGTCTTGGCGAGGCGCTTTTGCTTCACCAGCAGCTCAAGCGCGCGGAAGCGCCGGCCTCCGGCAGGCACCTCAAACATGCCAGTCTCGTTACCGTCGCTGTCGACGACGGGCAAGACGCTGAGGCTCTGGATCAAGCCGCGGCGGGCGATCGAGGCCGCAAGATCCTCGATCGAGATGCCGACCTTGACGCGCCGGACATTGGACTGGGAGAGCACCAGCTTGTTGAACGGAATGTCGCGCGAGGACGACAGGGTGATCTTCTGAACGGCAGTAGCCATCGGGATGTACTCCGCGACGGGCGGCCGAGAGCCTCTCTCTCGACCTCCAAACCCGTCATGAGAATTCCGTCACTCCTCGCCCTCTGATGTGCTCGGCAGCCACGCGACACTTGTCGCGGAGCAGCAGGTCGGTCCTGGCGCTCTGCAACGACTTCGCCGCAGCGGGGTCCGGCATCGAGGCAGACTTCGGTCATGAACGCATCCGCAGGAAGACGCCGAACTGGAAGCGGGCGGCCATTACGCTGCCTCCCGCCGATCGTCGTCAGCGGCCACTTTGTCCGGCAAAAAACCCAAGAGATAATCCGCAGCCCTGCTTGCCAGAGAGGCGGCGCGAACGATCGCACGGTCATCCTCGCGCAGCACCTCCAGCCACGAGCCGATATAGTCGGCGTGACGCACGGTCGGCGTGATGCCCAGCGAGGCGCAACAGAAAGCCGCACATATCTCGGCAACCAGCTCTTCGAAGGCATACTTCTTGGTGCCGAAGGAACCAGACAAATCCCGGTTGAGGCGTGAGGCATGACCGGTGGCGTGCCCGAGTTCATGCAGGGCGGTCCGGTGCCAATTGATCGGCTCGAAGTAGGCTTGGGGTGGCGGGACCCGCACATAATCGTGGGCCGGAGCGTAGAAGGCGCGGCTGCCACCAACCCGGAAATCGATCCCCGTCTGCTTGATCAGCCTCTCGACCTTCGGCTCGATCAGGCCGGGTAGGGGCGGGTGCGTGGCCATCGCAACATCGTCGGGCAGCCCGTCGCACTGCGCGGCGTTGAACACCGTGAAGCGTTTGAGGAATGGGATCGATCGGGCTTGCTCGCCGGTTTCGCGGGTACGCTTTTTCTCGTCGTCGGGCACGAACCGATGGGCGTAGACGACTGTCGTTCCATGCTCACCCTTGCGGACGCTACCGCCAAGCGCGAGCGCCTGGCGGAAGGTCAGCCAGCTCTGTCCTGAAAAGCCCTGCTCGATCACCGAACCCCAGAGGATCAGGACATTGATTCCAGAGTATTGCCGGTCGGTGGCGGCGTTCTTCGGCATGGCGAGCGGCGCCTTCGCAGCTGCCATTCCCCATGGCTGAACCCAGGGCAGCCGACCGGCCTCCAGCTCGCCGATGATCTTGCTGGTGATGTCCTCATATACGCTGGCCCGCGTCGGGGCAGCTTGGTGCCGATGCTTGGTCATTGCGAGTCTCCGCGCCGGGCGCCGGGAGCCTCTCTCCCAGCCTTCAACCCGTCAGTGCGCCAAGCGCGGCCCTCCAACTTTATGAACTCAAATGAAGATTTCGGTTGCCGACCAACTCCGAGGTGGAAGACACCATTCGAAACCGCAGCGTGAGGCGATCAGCAGAACCCACTAAGCCGGGCGCACGGGAGTAGGCCCAAGCGACCCGGCAGTGAGTCCATGAAAACGGAAGCCGCACAGACAGCCGAAGCCAGTCAGGAGCGGTTCCACCGGCCACGGAAGTGGGGAGCCAGCCGAAAGGCTCGTGGAGTGCGCGTCAGCGCAACCGTTCCGAT
The DNA here is from genome assembly GCF_040317735.1 of Mesorhizobium sp. M1399. Lineage (NCBI taxonomy): Bacteria > Pseudomonadati > Pseudomonadota > Alphaproteobacteria > Hyphomicrobiales > Phyllobacteriaceae > Mesorhizobium > Mesorhizobium sp. M1399. The sequence continues at coordinate 134,570 of NZ_JAMYKZ010000011.1, read as the reverse complement.
TAGCAGGTCAAAGGAGCATCTTTGCCGCAGGCGCTCCAGTCGGCGCTTTTCGCAGCCGTATATTCAGAGAAAAGATCGTGCGGCAGGGCATCCGGAATGGCGAGACAGAAAAGTGTGCTCAATGCGAACCGCGATCCGTCTGTTTCCGAGCGAAACTATCGGACCATAGAGATTGGCTGAGGGCTCCGTTTTGAAAATCCCCGACCAATTCGACGAGACCACGCCCCTGCGCGTCGCGATTGCAGCACGAATTGCCTTTCCCGATGGCTCGATGTGCGCAGCAGGCCTACGCAAGGAACGTGACGCCGGCCGACTTGAAACCGAGCTAATCGCAGGAAAGGAGTACGTCACCTTGCTGGCGATCACCAGAATGAGGGAACTATGCCGCGGGCGTCGAAAGGGCCACGCCTCGTCTGGCGCGGCGAAAGCTGGAAAAAGGACGGAACACTCCGAAACAAAGCTGGATGGTTTATCCGCGATCGAACAACGTTCATCAGCGCTGGCAGCGGCGAAAAGGGCCATCCAGGACCTGAAGCTGAAAAGGCGCTCGCGGTCTACATCGCCAGCAAGTACCACCGAGCGCGCGGTGCCGAAGATGTCTTGATAGCCGATGTCGTCAGCGTCTACCTGAGAGAGGTTGCACCGAAGCATGCCGCGCCGGAAGAGACGGCGGCTCGGCTGGACAACATCCTCGATTTCTTCGGTGAAAAGACCCTCGCCGCTATTAACGGCAAACTCTGCCGCGACTACGCCGCGTCCTGTCCCACAGAAGCCGTTGCGCGCCGCCAACTCGAGGATTTTCGTGCAGCCATCAACTACTATCGCAGGGAAGGTTACACGACTGCCGCACCGACGATTGTCCTGCCCGACAAGGCTGGTGCACGCGAGCGCTGGTTGACGCGCAGTGAAGCGGCCGCTCTCATCTGGGCAGCTTGGCGTATGAAGCAGAAATGGAAGGGCCAGGAGAGCGGCCGGCGTACCGGACGACACCTCGCCCGCTTCATGCTTGTCGCGCTTTATACAGGAACACGCTCTGCCGCAGTCTGCGGCGCCGCCGTCCGTCCAACCAAAGGGCGTGGTTATGTGGACCTTGACCGCGGCATCTTTTACCGCCGTGCCGATGGCGCAAAGAAGACCAAAAAACGCCAGCCGCCCGTGCGCCTGCCGGACCGGCTATTGGCTCACCTCCGCCGCTGGGCGTGCACGGATCTCGATATCAGAACCAAGGCGCGCGGCAAAAGCGCAAATATCGGCCGAAAAATATCGCAAGATTTTGTCGTGGAATGGAATGGAAAGCCGGTGGTGTCGGTAAAGAAGAGCTTCAGGAGAGCTCGCGAGGCAGCCGGCCTCGGTCCCGACGTCACTTCGCACACGCTTCGCCACACCGCTGCGACCTGGCTGATGCGGGCCGGCGCCGACATGTGGCAGGCGGCGGGCTTTCTGGGCATCACCGTGGATGTCCTGATCGATACTTATGGCCACCATCATCCCGACTTCCAGGCAGACGCCGCCGAGAAGATCGCCAAGAAGCAGGTCGCCGCCGAGGCGACGAAATCGGTCTCAGGACAGATGACAATGAAACATGAACTCGGCAGGGGGGGCCCTATGTTTCCCACCCAAAGCTCGAAAGGAAACGCGATCATTGCGAAGCAAGCGTGACGATCGGGCCCAAAAAGCTGCGGCTTTGCTGGTAGCGCACATCGTTCGGGACGATGGGGTCGCAGGTTCACGCTGCCACCCGCACCACTTTCTCTAATTTGGGTTGGGCGGTCACGCCGTTCGAATCCACTCCGACTCCCCGGACTGAACGAAACTGCGAACTACGAGCTGCCGATCCCCTCGAAACAAGAGGACCAGCTCTCCTCCTTCATGAATGATCGCTGCGACCGCGGCCGAATTGCTTCCACGAGGTCCGGTTCGAACCGCCGTGTTGTTGCGATTTTCGTCTAAGAGTTTGCGCCAGCGAGCAAGACGCTCAGGATCCAGCATACTAGCGGCCAAAGCTGCTTGTACCGCATAGCCGGGTTCATTCTGCTCCATTCCTCTGAAACGTGGCGAAGACAACCCGCTTGCTTTCGCGCACGCAGTCTTCAAGCGGCTTCGCCTTCGCCAGATGCGCCGCAATCGCGCTGGCCAGTATGCAACCTGTTCCGCGCATTGATGTGGCAAGGCGCGGTGTATCGACGTGGATGGGTTCATGATCGGAGCGTAATAAAATATCGGTCGATCGGAGTCCCGAGGCATGCCCACCCTTGATCAGCAGGGCCTGAGGGCCGGCGGCCAACAGTCTTTGTCCTTGTCGGAGCGCATCGTCCTCATCCACTGCCAGTTCGGAGCCAATAAGGTGTGCCAGTTCGGGAAGGTTGGGCGTGACAAGGCAGCAAAGCGGCATCAGATCGCGCTTCATGACAGCGATAGCGGCTGCCTGTAAGAGCGCCCGGCCTGAGGTGGAGGCCAGCACTGGATCGAGTACTGCCGGCACCTGTCGATTTTCGCGCAGTACGGCGGCAACCGCAGCGATGGTCTCGGCTGTTCCGAGCATGCCGATCTTGATTGCCGCCACTTCGTTGGCCTGCAGCGCGGCGCGCATCTGATCAGCCACCAGGCTTGGTGGCGAATGAAGGATTTCCAGTACGGCGTCGTGCGTTTGCACTGTGAGCGCGGTGACAGCGAGGCAGGTGCGCACGCCAATGGAAGAGATCGTCTCGATATCGCGTGCAATTCCAGCCCCACCGCTGGAGTCTGATCCGCCGACCACGAGCACATGCGGTTCTCGCCTCAGCGCCATGGCTTTGTCTTTTCGATCCATTCTCGCGTGCGCGCTTCGGGATCGGCATTCAAGGTGATGTCGGTGACCACCGCGGCGCTGTCCGCACCAGCCTCGAAGACACCGTCGAGCCGGTCGGGGTTGAGGCCGCCGATGGAGACCAATGGGATCGGCGCCACCCGATGCTTCCACTCGCTGATCCGCTCGAGCCCTTGCGGCGCCCATTTCATCTGCTTCAGGACGGTGGGATAGATGGGGCCGAGCGCGATATAGTCGGGCTCGGCAGCGATGGCCGTTTCCAGTTCGAGATGATCGTGCGTGCTGAGCCCAAGCTTCAATCCGGGGTACTTAATCGCCAGCAGGTCGGCCGCAGCCAAATCCTCTTGGCCGAGATGGACGAAGTCGCAGCCTTCCTCAATGGCGAGCCGCCAATGGTCGTTGACGATCAGTTGGCAACCATGGACCGCGCAGACGCCGTTCGCGCGGCGGATTTCCGTCCGCAACGTGGCCTCGTCCCTATCCTTGATGCGCAACTGAACCAGCTTGACGCCAAGCGGCACCAGCCGTTCGATCCAGGCGGCGCTGTCGACGATCAGGTAGAAGGGGTCGAGCTTCATGAAAAAACTGCCCTGCCAATTGTCGGCGTCGACGGCACGGCGACGTCCTGCGGTTCGAGCATTCCCGAGTTGAAAGCTTCACGACCGGCCTCGACCGCCTTGCCGAACGCACGCGCCATGCCGACCGGATCGGCCGCCTTGGCGACTGCGGTGTTCAGGAGTACGGCGTCAAAGCCGAGCTCCATGACGGTTGCCGCGTGCGACGGCCGTCCGAGCCCCGCATCCACGATCAGCGGAACGCCTGGGAAATGTGCGCGCATCGAGCGCAGCGCCGGAATGTTGATCGGCCCGAGGGCGGAACCGATCGGTGCACACCACGGCATCAGAACCTGGCAGCCCGCCTCCAGCAGTCGCTCGGCGACGACAAGATCGTCGGTGGTATAGGGGAATACATCAAAACCGTCCTCGCACAGGATGCGGGCGGCCTCGACCAGCCCGAACACGTCCGGCTGCAGCGTGTCGTGGTTGCCGATCACTTCGAGCTTGATCCAGTTGGTGCCGAAAACTTCGCGCGCCATCTTCGCGGTCGTGACCGCTTCCTTGACGGAGTGGCAGCCGGCAGTGTTGGGCAGGATTCTGACGCCGAGCGAGCGGATCAACGACCAGAATTGTTCGCCGGCCCTGCCGCCTGCCATCTCACGGCGTAACGAGACGGTTACCGCCGAAGCGCCCGACGCCTTGACGGCCTCGGCAAGGATGGCCGGCGATGGATATTGAGCGGTGCCGAGAAGCAGGCGGGAGGCAAGCGACGTTCCGAGAAGATCGAACATGGCCTAGCCTCCCTGCATCGGTGAGAGGATTTCGATCCGGTCGCCGTCGCTCAACCGGAATTCCGCCCGGTTGGCTTTGTGCACGAGTTCGCTGTTGACGGCCGTTGCCAGCCAATCGCCTTCATAGTCGAGCGCCGCAAGCAGCTCGGCCAGCGTGGTGGCTGCAACCTCATGCACTTTGCCGTTGACCGTCAGTTTCATGAGCAAGCTCCTTCGTTCCGTCTTGATGGAAGACCAGGTCGGCCGCCTGGCGCGCCATGGCAGGGGCGAGAAGAAAGCCATGGCGATAAAGCCCGTTGACTGCGACGGTGCTTCCATGTGCCTCGACACGCGGCAGATTGTCGGGAAAAGCAGGACGGACGCCGACACCGGTTTCAACGATCCCGGCCTCGCCGAATGCCGGATGGAGGGCATAGGCGGCACCCAGAAGCTCCATCATCGAACGCACCGTGGCCGGCTCGGCGGACCCGCTCTCGATCATGGTCGCACCGACCATGAAACACTGGCCGGTGCGCGGCACCACATAGAGCGGAAAGCGCGGATGAAGCAGCCGGACCGGGCGCGACAGCGAGATGTCGGGCGTGCGCAGGATCAGCATTTCGCCGCGAACGCCACGTAGCCGGTCATCGATGGCTGCCATTCCCGTGCAGTCGATCTGATGATCGAAACCAAAAACATGCCAGACCTCGGTGCCGAAGTGAAACTCGACACCCATGGCTGCGAGCTTGTCATGAAGCGCTGCCATCGCCTGACGCGGGTCGAGATGCGCCTCGTCGGAGAAGAGCACTCCGCGCCGGAAGCGGCCGGCGAGGTCGGGCTCCAGGAGCGCAATTTCGTCTTCATCGACACGCCGATGGCCCGAGGTGCGGCTGGCGAAGCGGTCGATCTCGCCCGCATCGCGCGGCGCGGCCACGACCAGCGTTCCGGCCCGCGTCACCTGGCCGGGGGTTGCGGCATCCCACCAGTCGGCGGCACCGCGCCCGAGATCCAGCACCGGCTGCTCGGCGCTTTCGCGCTCGCACCATGGCGCCAACATGCCGCCGGCGAACCACGACGCATTGCCCCCAAGGCCAGGCCTTGTCTCGGCAACGGAAACCGCCGCGCCGCGTGCGGCGAGCTCGAAGGCGGCGGTGAGGCCGGCAACGCCGGCCCCTTTGACCAGCACCTTCATGATGGCTCACGTGGCTGAGGTATGAGCGGTGCGCCGGTCTCGTCCGCCGGCAGGTAGAGATCGCCGCCCTCGCGGTATTTCGCCGCCATCGCCGCCATGCCCTCCTTCTGCGCTTCGGTGCGGATGTCGTGGGAAATTCGCATCGAGCAGAATTTCGGCCCGCACATCGAGCAGAAATGCGCCAGCTTGTGCGCCTCCTTGGGCAAGGTCTGATCGTGGAAGGACCGCGCGGTTTCGGGATCGAGCGACAGGTTGAACTGGTCCTCCCAGCGGAATTCGAAGCGCGCGCGGGAAAGGGCATCATCCCTGACTTTCGCCGCCGGATGACCTTTTGCCAGGTCGGCGGCATGGGCGGCTATCTTGTAGGTGATCACGCCGATCTTGACGTCGTTGCGATCGGGAAGGCCGAGATGCTCCTTGGGCGTGACGTAGCAGAGCATGGCGGTGCCGAACCAACCGATCATCGCCGCGCCGATGCCGGAGGTGATGTGGTCGTAGCCCGGCGCGATGTCGGTCGTCAGCGGCCCAAGCGTATAGAACGGCGCCTCGCCGCAGACGGCGAGCTGCTTGTCCATGTTCTCCTTGACCTTGTGCATCGGCACGTGGCCGGGGCCTTCGATCATTACCTGGCAATCCTTCGCCCAGGCGATCTGTGTCAGCTCGCCGAGCGTCTCCAGCTCGGCGAATTGTGCTGCGTCATTGGCGTCGGCGATCGAGCCAGGACGAAGGCCGTCGCCCAGCGAAAAGGACACGTCATAGGCGCGGCAAATGTCGCAGATCTCGGCGAAATGTTCGTAGAGGAAGCTTTCCCGGTGATGATGCAGGCACCATTTGGCCATGATCGAGCCACCGCGCGAGACGATGCCAGTGACCCGGTCAACGGTCAGCGGGATGTAGTGCAGCCGCACGCCCGCATGGATGGTGAAATAGTCGACGCCCTGTTCGGCCTGTTCGATCAGCATGTCGCGGTAGACCTCCCAGGTCAGGTCCTCGGCGATGCCGCCGACCTTTTCGAGCGCCTGATAGAGCGGCACCGTGCCGATCGGAACCGGCGCGTTGCGGACGATCCAGTCGCGGATGTTGTGGATGTTGCGGCCGGTCGACAGGTCCATCACCGTGTCTGCGCCCCAGCGGATCGCCCACACCATTTTTTCGACCTCTTCAGCCATCGACGATGTGACGGCGGAGTTGCCGATGTTGGCGTTGATCTTGACCAGGAAATTGCGACCGATGATCATCGGCTCGCTCTCGGGATGGTTGATGTTGGCGGGAATGATTGCGCGTCCGCGCGCCACCTCATCACGCACGAAATCCGGCGTGACGAAATCGGGCAGTGTCGCGCCGAAAGCCTCGCCGTCGCGCTCAAGCTTGCCGTGCAGGATCTCGCGACCAAGGTTCTCGCGGATGGCGGCGAACTCCATTTCGGGTGTGATGATGCCGGCGCGCGCATAGGCAAGCTGCGTCACCGCCTTGCCTGCTTTGGCTCTGAGCGGTTGATGGCGAATGGGAAATTCCGGCGTCAGGCGTTCGCCCGTCGCGAATCCGTTGTCCTCCGGCCGGACATGGCGGCCGTCATAGGCCTCGACATCGCCGCGCGCCGTAATCCATTCGTGGCGAAGCCGTGCAAGGCCATTTTCGATGCTGGTTTCGACAGTCGGGTCTGTATAGGGGCCGGACGGATCGTAGACGGTGACGGGCGGTTCGCCGGCCGTCGGATGGACGGAGATTTCGCGCATCGGCACCCTGATCTGCGGGTGGATGGCACCGGGCTTGTGGATTTTTCGTGAGGCGGGCAGCGGTCCCGTCGAGACTGCGGGGGTGAGGGCATTCATCTTGAGGCTCCTTTGCTCGTTGCATTGGAGACCCAGTTCTGTGCCGGGAGGATGAAAAGACGCTTCTGTCGACCTGCCGAAACAGGACCTCGGGCGTAAACTCCCGCAAGCGCTTGCACCGTCCCTACGCCAGTATGAACTGGATCAGGTTCAACGGGTCACTGCGCCGCGAATGCCAGCAGTATCTCAGCCCCTTGCCGGGACTCCCCTGGTGAATGCGTGAGGTTGGACGGGACGGCTCCGGTTTGTCAAGCGCGTTCTGGCCGCGGCTGATCGGCGGCCGGTCAGACCGTGCGGAAAAAATCGTGCATGTCTCGGCGACAAGTCAAGCCTCGGAGATGAAGGCAGGGACAAGGGAATTACAAACCGTCGGACTAAAAATCGATCCTGATGATCACACCTTCAATGGGCACCAAAGGTTTGCGCGTAGATCGCCTCGATTCTTCCTGCCTCGTCACTGGTCAGCGTGGCGAATTCCTTTTCGCGCGCGCGGTTCGATAGATGTCCATCATTCTGGTGAAGAAAACGGAAGAGCAGATCGGTCAACCGCTCGGGCATGTCAATAAAGGCGTCCACCTGCTGCCGGAACTGATCGTAGCGCTGCAGAAATGCGGTTTCCTCGGGAAGGTCCCGTTCGATCGTCCGCTGAACGCAGGCATAGAGGAATTCGGCGTGCGGGGTTGCATCGAAGAACCGGTAGAAATCACCGGTGTCATTCAGCACCCGGACGTTGAATTGCGGCGTCGGTTCCCATTCCACCAATGGCAGAAGGCGCTGCGAATAGCTCTCGAGCACGCCCCTGTACTCGTTGATCTGGTCCAGGATCGCGGCCGAGACGGGAAAGACCACTCCCGGCGGATTGAAGCCGCGCATGGCAAGGACGTGGTGGATTAGGTAGCGGTGAATGCGGCCGTTTCCGTCCTCGAACGGGTGAATGTAGACAAAGCCGAAGGCGAGGATTGCGGCGGCTACGACTGCATCAAGGTTTTGCGCGGGGCCCTGATCGAACGCCGCCATTCCATCGATTAGCCGCGGCAGGTCCTCGGGCCGAGCGCTGATGTGATCGGGCAAGGGCGTGCCGTTGTCTCGGTCATGCTCACCGACGAAACCTCCTTCTTTTCGGAAGCCAAGTCTTGCGAAACGGGCGTCGCCAAGTACAATTCTTTGCAGACGCAGCAGCTCATCGCGATCGATCGGCCAGCGGCCGGCTTCGCCGATGGCGCGGCCCCAGCGCTGGATGCGATCTTGCGGCGGGCGCTCGCCCTCGATCGCATAGCTTGATCGCGAGTCTTTGAGCAAAAGAAAGGCGGCGGTCCGAGCAAGAAGGTCGCGCGGCACGTCCGCTACGATTGCCTCCGCGCGCCGCGGTAGTTCAAGGCCGATGAATTTTTCGAGAATCTTGGTGCGGAACACCAGAGGGCAGAACTCACGCGTGCCGGGGAGATTGTCCCTTACGCGGTAGCGCGAAGCGGTCTTGTCGGGTCCGGGCCACTGCAGCTCGGGATCGACAACCGGAATGTATCGTCCGGCCGCCGCGTCCGGCAGATCGATACGGGCGCCCCTCAGCCATTCATATAAAAACCAGATGCGGCGGGCATAACTGCCGGTCGGGCTTTCACGGACCAGCGCCTCGATCGGCGCGGGACCGGTCACTTGGAACAGCCGCTTGAGGACGGCAAGGTCCAGTCCCTCGTACTTGAGCGCAAAGGTCAGGTGGCCTTCGAGGGTAGGATTTGGGGCGTGGCGGGGGGTCATGATCCGCCAGCCATCCCGTTCGGTAATGCGATGATGCTCGCCCGTGGCGAACAACCTACGGGGCAAGGGCACGGCGAGCCTGTAGGCTCCGACCAGGGCGCTGTACCCGGCCGGGGTCGCCGTTTCAGGAAGGCGGATTTCCTGAAAAACGGTAACAGGACCTGAAAATTGGTGCTCTTGCACCGGAGGCATGAAAAGCGAATCCTTTCATCGAATTTTGGTTCAGCTGGGCCAACACCTGTGAAAAATGATCCTATTCCATGAAAATTGATGCCACAAGACAAATTTTCCGAAAACCGATTCTAAACGGTGCTGGAGTCATCAAGCAAGAACTCCGCCACCGGCTCAAGGAAGCGACTTCATGACAAAAAGGTGAGTCCAGGAACCGCCATTCGCCCGTCTCTTAGTCACGAGGCCGGCACGGATGGCCCGCCTTACGTCGAGCCGGATTGCTCGAGGAGAACCGCGCCGTTCGGGGCTCACTCATAGAGCGCTCCGGCGCGCGATCCCGATTTGATAGCCGCGATCACGCTCGCGACTGATCTTGGTGACGTGGCGGCGTCGGAGTAGAAAACTGATGCAGGATCTCGGTGGCGTCGTGTGTGTGTGTGTGTGACCTGAAGTGAGTTCTCTGCGGTATGGGGGACGGCACGCAGCGCGCGCGTCTTCTCGGCAAACAGATCGACGAAGCGGCACCGAAGGGAAGTTCCTGGCATTCATTCTCGCCATCGCTGCCCCAATTTGCCGACCGGACTGCCGATCGATCTCGCCCAATACTTTGCGCGCGCAAGGGCCGAAGTTGAACTGGGTGGCACCTGCTCATTCGGGAGCTAACTCATGCTTGGCGCGCTAGCCCGAGAGAGCTGTGCCTGATCGAATGCGTGAAATCGTAGCTCGGGTGGAGAGGCTGACACGGTCATCTGTCACCCGCCTTCGGGCTGTAACGGAAAGCGCGACATCGTCTCCAATGCTCGTTCCCCACGTCGAGGGCCCAGCGGCTTGGCTGCGGGGGGACTGTCAGCTAGTGGCCGCTGGGCCTTGACGACCAGCGAGCGTAAGAGGAGGCCCTGCGCTGGCTGACGAAAACTTGCGAGCAAAGCCACGGAAAAGCATCATTCGAACGAACTCTTTCGTCGAGACGAGGAGGGCAGTGAGGCGGTAGCCGCCGCTTTGAAGCTCTCCGGCAGCTGCTACGCTGGTCGTTCAGAGGGTCGCAGCTGCGCTTGCGCCGTCATATCAGATAAGTCTAATATAATCCGCGCCTAGCCATCGAACGCCGCGGCGCCCTCGGGTCGGCGCTATTCATCGGGTGGGCATGTCGGGTACGCAAGGGAGGACGAAATGAGACTGGTTCAGTCATTTGCATTTGCTGCTGTGCTGCTTCTTTCGTCTGCATTGTCTGCGGCCGCCCACTCGGCTCGTGAGGACATCGAAGCGGCGTTGGTAAAATTCATGGACGCCTTCAACAGCGGAAACGCAGCAGCGGTAGGTCAAATGTATACCGACGATGCCGCTCTGCTGCCACCCGACGGCAAACGCGTCGATGACCGCAAGGGCGTGGAAGAATTCTGGCAGGGCGCAATCAAGGCCGGGATGAAGAATCTCACCCTGAAGGCGCTGGAAGTGGAAGGGAGCGGGAATCTCGCCTACGAAGTTGGCGCATTTACGCTCAGTGTGCCGAGCAAAGGCGGTGCCCCTTCCACCGTTGCGGGCAAGTACATTGTCGTTTGGAAAAAAGGGGGCGACGGGACATGGCGCCTGCATCGGGACATCTGGAACTTAGGTGCGGCCCAATAGATTCCGCGATCCGTGAGGCCGGCGCGGCTTGCAACAGTTCCAACGAAAGTCCATGGCAATAGTTGATGTGACTGAATTGATTAACAAAATTGAACAGACTTGATGGGTCTGCTCATCGAGTCGGCTCTGGATCTATCGCGCTACCGATCAGGGAGGCGGTAAGATTCGAGCTCAGCAGAACGGCTGACCACCACTTGCCGGGACTAGAGTGTTCTCCGGCTCGGCGCGCCGCTGAGGACTCTTGTTCATTTGGTCATGCGCAATCCGTGGTTCTCCAAGAACCCGTCCATCTCGTCAAATGCCATCTGAGCCGAGACAACTAACTATCATTGGGCAAGTAGCGGCTGAACGGCTCCAGAAGAAAGCAGCCCCCCTATGCTCGTTCAACATTCGAGATCGCATCGGGCAAGTCTTTCCACGTGCGGGTACGCCATGCTGCTTCGACCGCCCCTTTTTTCTTGCGGATTTAGGAATTCGAGCTTTTCGGTTGTTCCGATCATCCATTTGGGAAACGACCGATGCCGGCAAGCAAGGTTTTATGGGGCCAGATACTCACCGCCTTTCTGATCGTCGTCGCGACAACATGGGGAGCAACACAGTGGACGGCAGGGCGGCTCGACTTTCAAAGCCAACTCGGTCCGCCGTGGTTCGAATTGGCTGGACACCCCGTTTATCCGCCGCCAGCCTTTTTCTGGTGGTGGTTTTTCTACGACGCCTACGCGCCGAACGTCTTCCTGGAGGGCGCGGCGATTGCGGCGAGCGGAAGCCTCATGGCTATCGTCGCAGCGATCGGGACGTCGCTGTGGCGGGCGCGCGAGGGAAAGGATACCACGACTTACGGCTCGGCGCGCTGGGCGACGCGAGACGAAATCAAGGCCGCTGGGATGATCGGTCAGGATGGGGTGATCCTGGGTATGTTGGGCCGACACTATCTACGCCACGACGGTCCGGAACACGTGCTATGTTTCGCACCGACCCGAAGCGGCAAAGGCGTCGGCCTGGTCGTGCCGTCACTACTGACCTGGCCGGGTTCGGCAATCGTCCACGACATCAAAGGCGAAAACTGGGAACTGACGGCCGGATGGCGGGCCCGTTTCGGCCAGGTGCTTCTGTTCGACCCGACCAATGCTGGATCCGCAGCCTACAATCCTCTGCTGGAGGTGCGACGGGGCGAGTGGGAAGTTCGAGATGTGCAGAACGTGGCGGATGTCCTGGTCGACCCAGAAGGCACATTGGAACGCCGCAACCACTGGGAGAAGACCAGCCATGCGTTGCTGGTCGGCGCAATACTGCACGTGCTCTATGCGGAGAAAGACAAGACCCTCGCAGGCGTGGCGAACTTCCTTTCTGATCCAGAGCGGCCAATCGAGGCAACGCTGCGCGCCATGATGCTGACGCGGCATTTGGGTGATGCAGGCCCGCATCCCGTCGTGGCGTCGGCTGCTCGGGAACTGCTTAACAAGTCCGAGAACGAGCGTTCCGGCGTGCTCTCGACGGCCATGAGTTTTCTGGGCCTCTACCGCGATCCAGTTGTGGCCAAGGTGACGTCATACTGTGACTGGCGGATCGCAGACCTTGTCGAGGAGGCACGGCCGACGACGCTCTATCTGGTCGTGCCGCCATCGGACATCAGTCGCACAAAGCCGCTGATGCGACTCGTGCTTAACCAGATCGGCCGCAGGCTCGCCGAAAATCTTCACGCGAAGGATCACCGGCAGCGTCTTTTGATGCTGCTGGACGAGTTTCCCGCGCTCGGCAGGCTCGATTTCTTCGAAAGCGCGCTGGCCTTCATGGCCGGGTATGGCATCAAGTCGTTCCTGATTGCACAATCGCTCAATCAGATCGAGAAGGCCTACGGACCGAACAATTCCATCCTCGACAATTGTCATGTGCGGGTGAGCTTCGCCACGAATGACGAGAGGACGGCCAAGCGCGTCTCAGACTCTCTGGGGACCGCGACCGAGTTGCGCGCCATGAAAAACTATGCGGGGCACAGATTGTCGCCCTGGCTCGGGCATCTGATGGTCTCGCGGCAGGAAACGGCGCGTGCACTGATGACGCCGGGCGAGATCATGCAGCTGCCCCCGACCGAGGCGATCATTATGATCTCGGGCCAGTTCCCAATCCGTGCGACGAAGGCACGCTACTTTGCCGACCCGCGTCTTGCCGAGCGTGTCTTGCCGCCGCCAAGGACCGGAGGGACAATGCAGAACGCTCGCTCTGAGGACTGGACCGACACGACACTTCTTGCTGAGCCGGAAGGCAAATCTCGCAAGCTGAGGCTTGCCAGGGATCAGCAGGACGAGGATCCGGCCAATGGCGGCATTCGCCGCCAGCCCGAGCTTCCCGAACACGAAGACATCGCGCCGGAACGAACGCCACGCTGCGACGATGAGTTCGACCTCGACAGGGACGAGCCCGATGATGACGCCGTTCGTCGCCGCAGTGTCGATCAAGCCATGAGACGCGCAGCTCGTCAGGCCGCCCTTGACCCCAATGATGGCATTGAGCTTTGAGCGCATGAAGAACGCCAAGAAAAGACGTCTGTCTGCCTATCTCGACCCTGACGTAATGAGGGCACTGGCAGATTACGCTGGGCGGCGCGAGGTCTCGCTGTCACTGGTCGCCGAGGCTGCGCTCGCGTCGTTCCTGTCGCCGGACGCCGAAGAACGAAAGCAAGCGGCGATCACTCGCCGCCTCGACCAGATCGATCGACGCGTGCAGCGGGTCGAGCGTGACGTCGGAATTGCTATTGAGACGCTAGCATTGTTCGTCCGGTTTTGGCTCAACTCGACTCCAGCCTTGCCGGAATCGGCGCAAGCGGAGGCGCGTGCCAAGGGCTTGCAGCGCTACGACAATTTCGTCGATGCGCTCGGTCGCCGGCTCAGCAAAGGACCAAGGCTCAGGCAGGAGATAGCCGACGATGTTCCGCCAGCGCCGCCGGCAACTGGATGAGGTGCCGGCAAGACAGGCGCTTCAAAAGCCCAACCCCGGTGCCCGATTGCGGAGCTATTTTGCGCAGCTGATACCCATCAGATCACCTTTCATCGGAGCGGCGGACCTCGGCATTCGTCTCCACAGTCGATCTCGGCTAGCAGTGTGCCTTGCCGGATTGGAGTTCTTTCGACCGCGCATGCTTGGTTGAATTCGAGCCTCGCCGCCCCGAGGAACAGGTTCTTGCCCGCGCCGTACCAAAGATTGATAATCACTTTGAAACTGCCCGGTGGCACGGTATCGCTGCCGAACCGGACATCAGGTCTTTCCTTGGCGCAATAACTTTGAAACAAATCCTGCTGGCAGGCGTTCCAGCATAGCGGGCGGGTTTCCGGAGGACCCAATGCCCGACGAATACAATGACATCGTCATCCCCCAAGACCACGACGCATTGCCACTTCGGGAGGAGGAGTATTTCGTCGTCTGCCCGGCGTGCGGCCAGGCATTCGACATCAGGTGTATGGCAGAGGCGCTTCATCACAACGAGCTGGGCCATCAGCCCTACGACCTCGACTCGTAGTCGCCGGCGTTGCCGTCGGGTCAGCTTACAACGAATCCCTGTCGCGAGGGCGTAGCTTTGCCGGCACGCTGTGTCGTGACAGACACCTTGCAGGCTTTCAGCGACGACTTGATTGCCGTTGCGGTTGTTGTCGATGTGGCCGTGGCTGTCACCGACCGGTTGTTAACCCAGGGGAGGGCGCTTACTCCACCGCAACCATGTCGTCCAGTTCCGTCGCGACGCACCGAAGCAGACTTTTTGCGGGCATCGGTGGCGGGACGAACATGTGATCTCCATAATGGATACGAGCCGGCGCCCATCGCGTCTGACCGGCGACCAAGCGCTCGCTGCAGAGAAAAGTTCCCGTCGAGCGGGATGCCGCGTTGCCTTCACACGGGATGTGCTGGTCGTCTCCTTCCACAGCGCACACGTGCCACGCGTCCTGGACGGGCGCGCCGCCTGTTGCCGAGAGCGACGATCGCGAATGCGAAGATCTGACTTGCTTCACCGGTAATCCGAAAGCGCCAGGAACGCGCTACGCTGGGCGCCTGCCCTAGCGTCGAGCTCCCATTTATCCGTTCGTCCGCTCCATATCCGACTGGACAGCGCGGCACCCTTGGGCTGTTCAAAGGCGCTTGCATCTTCCCCGCGCCGACACCGGCTGTTGTCTCGCCGGAGCGTTAACCCGTTGGAGCCCGGCGGGGCTTTCTCAGCCTAGTGATCGCCGACTTATCGACAGTAATCACCCCGCCGCAGTCAATGCGCACAGTGAGTTTGTTCCCTCCGCAATCGATGCGGGTAACGTCCCCAACAAGAACCACTCGGTCGCCGGCCCGGACTTTCGGTGGCGGATCAATCGTATAAGGATGGTCATACGAAGGAATGCTCACCCTGGCGCGCCCGCTGGGGAGAATCGCGATGACGATACCTGCTAGCGCAACCTCATCGCCGACCTCAAATTCACCAGGCATGTTAACGTGCAGCATGGTGTTCCTCCCGATGCTTTCCTAATTCACGCTTTGCTAAATTAATGCCCGGCCAACCAGGTTGGTTGCTTGCAATCGGCTTCGTACGGTTCCGCACAATTCCAAGCTGGGGTATGCACTCCCAGTTGGCCTCGGATCGGCCTTTGTGTGCGTCAAATTCTGCAGAAATGGTTTAACATTTCAGCGATGACCTTGGCGCGCTTGCCCAACCACGTGTTAGCGGAGCGACGGACTTCCTCTCGGTCCGGCGATGGCCATAAAGGGTGCGTGGAGCGGAGGAACGCCGACGCCGGAAACAGGTATCGCGTGCTGTTCCCAAAGTGACGGCTCCCTCGGAGCGGAAGTTGAACACAGGCCCACCGTTAGGTCCGGCTTCCAAACGTCATAGAAGCCGCTTGACGGCTTTACCTGCCACGCTGGTTATTGGAGCCGAATAGTCAATGCGGGTGTCGTGCGCCTAAGCGCAAGTCAAATTCGTTTTCAGGCTCGGGATATTCAAGGCCAGCGGCGCTATCATCCGGTAATATTCAGCCAGGCCATATGTTGTTCGCTATCGTTGCACATGGGAGGCTCCGATCGGGGGACATTTCAATCACAATGGCAACCGGACAGACGCTGGAAGCGCCGGGCCTGAAAGGCTAGAACGATGACACAAGCTTTGCCCTTCTTCGCGCCAGGCTTCGAGCTTTTTGGCGAGCGATCCTGAGCTCGGGCAGCGTTGGCTGCCACCAGCCTCGTTGCCGTTCCGCTAACTCGGCAGCACGCCGAGCGGGCCATGTTCTAATCAATTCAGCCAACGTCGCCGGACGCCATCTGCCCCAGACATGGTCGACGTCCGCCTCGATCAAATGCGGATAGAACGCTGCTAATTCCGAGGCGTCTACGAGTTCACCCGAAATGTCGGTGAAGACGACGATGCCGTATTGCTCCGTCGCCACGGTAAGGCCAAGCCGGGGTAAATCGTCAGCAGGCAATGGATAGCGACGTCGCCTGCGTTCGGCATACCGCAATCTAGCGGCTTTATCTTCCTCGGAGTCTTTGGACGCTTCCCGTCGCCGTTTCCTCTCGTCCGGTTCTGCGCGGCCTGCGGCCCTTTCGATGCTTGGCCAATGGCGCCTCAACTCCTCGTATGAGCGGAAAGGCACCCTCCAGGCCCGCAGTTCGTCGTCCCAGCTCGCCCATGGAACGGCTCGCAGTTCCTCGAGGACCGTCCGCGAATATGGCGTGCGGATGCGCAGGTCGTCCGCGATTTCCAGATACCGGCTCGACAGGGGATCGAAGGCGAAGGCATCCCGTCCCTTGCTGTCATCATATGCTACTCGTAGATCCGCCTCTTGCGCCATCCAGCGCTGGACGCGCCGCGCGGCAGTCTTTCCCGGCACGAACCAGCTTCTGCGCTCGTCACTCCACCTGGCGCGCGGGAATGCCTGTCGAAACCGCTCAACCGCCGCGCGATCGTACGGAAAGCGCGCTTCGGCACCAGGAGCTGGCTGCGGTGCACCAGGGGCGTCGGATTTTTTCATCAGATTGCAAAGCACAGCACTGCTCTCAAACAACGCGGTGCAGCTCATTTGGGTCCAAGAACACCAGAACGTACGGTCAGAGCCGCAAGGGGAAGCCAATGAGGCGATCGGTGAAACTGCTCAACGCGCCCGGCGTGGCGAAACCTTCGCCGCGCCGGATCGTTATTCTGCTCCAGGAGAGGTCCACTCATGCCCAGACGAGATGCAGAAAACCCAACGGCCAGACGGCCAACTAGCCCTCGTTCGCGTCCCCTGAAAGGCGAGGAGACGGAAGTGAACCACATCGTCGAAACGCAAAGTGTGTCGCCAGCCCAAGCGCGAGAGCTTGTGCGGCGCCACGGAAACGATTGGCGTAAGATCGATGAAGCCGCCAAGTCTTATAAGGACGACAGCTAAGCACTTCAGGCCGGGCGGGGAAAGGGGGCATTGTCACGGCAATCCGCGGGTGCGATGGAGCGGATCGGCTTGAGGTGAGAATGACCACCGTCGCAACCTTCAACGTAAAGGGCGTCGTCAACTGCCCAATGACTGCATACGAATTGTTTGCCTCCATGAATTAAAGACGCCGGACGAGAAGTTCCTTTGGGTGCCCGCAACGATACCAGGTATCCTCGGCGGCGATCAACGAGGAGAACGGCATTCGGACGGATTGGTGATAAGGCATCGACGACTCTGAGCATTTGGGACACCGTAGGCCCTGACCAGGACGAATTGCTTCGCGCAGTCGGCGATGCTGACTACGAGACAGCGAAGATAGACAGGAAGAACCAAGAGAAATTGAGGCGCAACGACAGCAAAACAGCAATGAGAATGAGCCCAGCCAAGGGCAGCCACCATAGTCCCGGTCGGATGCCGCCATGTCCAGAACTCTGATCGTCGTTGGTTTGATCATAGTTGCCATAGGCCTATTGTGGCCTTGGGTGTCTCGGATCGGTCTGGGCAGATTGCCCGGTGACATCGTGATCCAACGTGAGAACTTCACGTTTTATGTTCCGATCGGCACCGGGATTCTGATCAGCATCGTGCTTTCGTTTGTTCTGTGGCTACTCAACCGATAGCGAGGACGGCGAGCCCGCGTCGCCGGAGGATAAGAACGACGCGGGCCGATCGGAGATATCCGATCTGGCAGCAAAAATATGAGGGAAAGAGTTGCTGCGTGGGCAGAACTTTCCCTGCGCGCCGGTGTTCCATCGCGTGAGTAAAAAAGCCCGCCGCACAGGTTGGTGCGGCGGGGGCGATCAAGCGCTGTTGCACCGGGCGGGGGCTCGGGGTCGGCATGCCCTGTGCGCGTGGATCACAGGGACTTTAGATGCATCAGCTGCAATGCGTCCACCAACCGACGGTTGGACAACACGAGGCTTGATTCCGAGAGCTTTCTCTCAGTGCCGAAGGGGCAAGATAGTTGCAGGAACTCAGTCTTCGCGCGGCACGTTGCTAAGTCGTTGACCTTCGCAAAGGATGCATGCAATGGCGAAAGACATATCTCGCGAGGAAGAGCAACGCGGCACCGAAAAAGTTCTCTTCTGGGGCGCTGCAATCGCCCTTGTCCTTTTTGTGTCTCTGCAGACCATCGCCATCATCGGGACGTCCTGATCTGTTTCGACAGCAGGATTGGACCAGCGGGCGCGAGGTCTTGGTGAGCTTAGGGCGGATGCCGGGCTGCTGCACCCTAAAAGCCGCTCCCATCCGCCGTCTGTCGTCTCGATCGCGAGTCGAGCGGCAATGCGCTGAATCAGAAAAATTAAATAGCACGGGTCACAACCTGCAGCAAAACTGTCCAAATTCGACCCGCTCGAGCTGTCCTTCGCTGGATACGAAAGCCCACGAGCGGACGCTACAGGCCCAACTTCTCCCGGAGTACATCAATGCGTTTAGAAGCTTCCGCCTTGCTGAGGCCGCCAGCATAGGCGTCAGGGTCGTCGGCCTGTTCGGCCAGAGTTTTCAAATAGGAGGCTTGTGCGGGAGTCATTGGGTCATCTCCGCTGACCCAATCTTCCGGGTCCTTTTCGACATTTGCCGATGTCTCGATTTTTGGGTTGTGCCGGTCGGCCATGATCAATCTCCCTTGATGATCACCACAATGAGAAATGATCATGATTTGTTCCGCCACTTTGGTAGCCTTTCTCACACCGTTTGCACCGGCCCGGTCTGCGGATCGAATGGAACCAGCGAAGGCCGTGTCCGAGCGGCGCTTTTGCTTCGACTGCGTTGCCGTAGAAAAGCTGCTCTGTCGTCATATTTTTTAATTAATACAGCTACTTCAACAGTCGCAATGGAATCACGTGAGAGCTGTTGCAACTGGCCGCTCCGCCGCCTATTGTGTATTGCAACAGCTCGGAGCTAAATGCAGGGTAACTGTTGAATTGGCTGATTTTGTTGAATTAAATAACGATCAGCGTCGGGAAAAAGTCAATTCCGACCAACGCTTCATTGCGCTCAAGGAGGCCCAAAGGAAGGCGAAGAGCTTTCGGGGATCCCTCGTCTGGCACACCGTGAACGGCATTGACCACTTGATGCGAAGCTACTACGACGCCGCTGGCGTACGACACCAAAAGGCAGAGGGTCGGCGCTCGCCGGCGAGCGAAGCTGTCAAGGCGGATTGGGAAACAGCTCGCGCGTCCGCCCAAGAAACGCTCTCTGCGCGACAGGAGCAGATGGAGCGCCAATCTGCTGTCAATCGCGCGCTCCGACTTGGACGTGTTCCCCTGATCGCCGCAAGAATTATCAGGGCAATAGATAACGCCGGTCTTCTCGGGGAAGGCATTCGTATTGCCGGCACGAATGCGATCTACGCCTATGAGGCGGCGGCCGGAGTGTTCGTGGATCCCGGAATCACATCGACCCAAGATATCGATCTCCTCATGGACTCGCGCCAGTCCCTCCGGATCATGTCTGGCGCCAACGTCGAACATGGAGCGCTCATCAACCTTTTGCGCAAGGTCGATCGGTCTTTCGAGCGTTCATCCGCCACGTTCCGCGCGGTGAACCGCGACGGATACCTCGTGGATCTGATCAAACCGCTTGCAAACCCGGCGTGGAAGCCGAGCCGGGAAACTGTCGGGAAGGCCGACGACGAATTGGTGCCCGCCGAGATCGCCGGCCTGGCATGGTTGGAAAATGCCCCTGCTTTCGAAGCAATCGCCATCGATGAAAAAGGCGGACCGTTGCGGCTCGTGGTTCCCGATCCGCGTATTTTTGCCGCTCACAAATTCTGGGTCTCAAAACGAGCTGATCGCGAGCCAATCAAGCGCCGTCGCGACCTGGCCCAAGCGCAAGTGGTTGCCTGGCTGACGACGCAATATCTCGAGCATCTCCCCTACAAAGCAAGCGAGCTTCGGGTCCTACCAAGGGCCGTTTTCGACGAAGCCCATCATTTATTCGCGCGACCAGCGTCGCGGCCGTGAATGTCTGAGCTACATGTTGGCCGGCTGGATTGGCCCTCAACTTCCAACCGATCGAAGACGCGGCCCAGCAGCGCCAGATCGAAGGGACGAAAGACGCCAGCTTGCTCTGCTTTGGGACCAATTGGCATGACGCCCCTTGATGCAGGCCCAGCCGACAGAATCGAAACTGATTGGGCGCTATTACAGGGTTCAAGCTGGAGACAGCCGATGATCTTAGAGTCTCGTGCTCATGCCGGTTCGATATCCGTTTGGGAGAAGTCTTTGCCGATGAAAAGCAGCGGTTCGTCTGCACGCTTTGCCAAAGCATAGGAGAGGCAATCGGCAAAATTCAGTGCCGCCGGGTGGTGGCCCTTGCCGTAGGTCAGCCAACCCTGGGTCGCCAGATCAACCAATTCGGAGTCGACAGGAATGATGTCGGCCTCGATTTTGCGCAGCCAAAGATCGATCTCGGCCAACGCGTGTTCGCCGCGCCTGCTGACCAGCACCATGCGTGCCTCGAGCACGCAGGTTGCCGGGACCAGACGGATTGGGTCGGAGACCAGCGCTCGTTCCAGCCTTGCTGCCTCAGGCTCGCTCCGAAGGATCGCTACAACAGCTGAGGTATCGATCACCATCAGTTAGGAATTCCATGCTCGTCATACCCGATGATCTCCTCGTCGCTGCGATTATCCAGTTCAGGCAATCGTGCCACTCTTTCTCGGATGGCGCGCAATTCTGCCACCAGACGCTCCTGAGCGGTCTCTCCAAAGCCCAAGCGATGCAAGCGCTCGCTAAGGGCCTGGTGAATGGCTGCTGTCTTAGTGATACCCTGGCGGCGTGCGAGTTCATCGGCGAGAGCAACGGTGGCCGGATTTTTGATGTTCAGGGACACGAGAAACTCCAAAAATCTACCTTTCTGACAATTTCTACCATAGTTCTCTAGGCTCTTCAACATACCTGCTAGCCTCGCCTACAGCCGCGCCGCGCCGGGGGCCGACCTCTGTGTGGACGTGGCTCGTCGCGCCAACCGGCTGCTCGCGGCGGCGCCGAACTTCGCGGCAGGGACGCCGACGAGATGGTGGCGCTGCTGATGGAAGACATCACCCCTTGAAGTGTCGGGCGGTCGATGACACTGGTCGGTGGGTCTCGATCGGCGAAAGCGATCCTTGTTGGTCGATGCCAGCAGCAGATATGCCTTCTCGTAGATATAGCCGCCTGTTCTTTTTGAGCGGCGATGGCCAGTCGGGCACCGGGTTGCTGAGCTATCGCGGTCGCGGCACCGCATTTCGCAAGTCTCTGCACGTCATCGCACGATCGCCGGCTTTGCTTGTTGCAAGGCCGACGCTCCTGCCTTTTCTAATGATCCCCGACCGCGGCACGAAACAGTTCGTGGCGAGAAACGGGGACCCCGCATGGCGACCAACCATCATGCCAGCAAGAGAGTGGTGTCGCGCGGCGCGCGCATGCTCCGCACCGCTCTCGGCCCGGCCATAGCAGCCTTCCTTGACGATCCAGCCATTGTCGAGGTGATGCTGAATCCCGACGGTCGCCTGTGGGTTGATCGTCTCAGCGAAGGACTCGTTGCAAGCAATGAAATCCTGATCGCGGCCGACGGCGAACGGATCGTCAGGCTGGTGGCGCACCATGTCGGTGCGGAGGTGCATTCGGGCTCGCCGCGCGTTTCGGCTGAACTGCCTGGAACCGGCGACCGGTTCGAGGGTCTGTTGCCGCCTGTTGTCGCGGCACCAACATTCGCCATCCGCAAGCCGGCAGTCGCGGTGTTCACGCTTCAAGACTATGTCGCCGCCGGCATCATGACCGAAGGCCAGGCTGACGTCCTGCAGCTTGCCGTGGAGACACGGAAGAACGTGCTGGTGGCCGGCGGCACATCGACGGGCAAGACCACGCTGGTCAACGCGCTTTTGGCGGAGCTGGCCAAATCCGCCGACCGCGTCGTGCTGATCGAGGATACGCGCGAGTTGCAGTGTGCTGCGCCCAATCTTGTGGCGCTGCGCACCAAGGATGGTGTCGCCTCGCTTTCCGATCTGGTGAAGTCGTCGTTGCGACTTCGGCCCGATCGCATTCCGATCGGCGAGGTACGCGGCGCGGAAGCGCTCGATCTGTTGAAGGCCTGGGGCACCGGCCATCCCGGCGGCATCGGCACCATTCACGCCAATTCTGCCATTGGCGCACTGCGCCGACTGGAGCAGCTCGTGCAGGAGGCCGTCGTTACGGTTCCGCGCGCACTGATTGGCGAAACCATAGATCTCATCGCGGTTCTCGCTGGCCGCGGCTCAGCGCGCCGGCTCGTCGAGATCGCCTTGGTCGACGGGCTCGATCCGGCCACCGGCGACTATCGCACCCTGGAAGCAAATCTCGAGACCACAACGACCTTGAATCACCACTCGCCCTATGGAGCTTCAGAATGACCCAGATCCGCTTCAATTCATCGGCTTTCCGCAAGCCTGTCGTGGAGCTGTCGTATGCGGCGACCGCTGCGATCATGATGATTGCACCCGCCCATGCTGCCGGTTCTTCCATGCCCTGGGAGGAGCCGCTTCAGCAAATCCTCGAATCGATCGAGGGACCAGTCGCCAAGATCGTGGCGGTGACCATCATCATCATCACCGGCCTTTCGCTCGCCTTCGGCGACACCTCAGGCGGATTTCGCCGGCTGATCCAGATCGTCTTCGGGCTGTCGATCGCTTTCGCGGCAAGTTCGTTCTTCCTGTCCTTTTTCTCCTTCGGCGGCGGAGCGCTGATCTGATGGATGAGGAGATCCGTGGGTTTTTCGCGCCGGTTCATCGCGCACTCACCGAACCGATCCTGCTCGGCGGCGCGCCGCGTGCAGTCGCGATTGCCAACGGCACGCTGGCCGGCGCGGTCGGATTGGGACTTCGTTTGTGGATCGCGGGGCTCATCATCTGGGCGGTCGGGCATGTTGTGGCCGTCTGGGCGGCAAAGCGCGATGCGCAATTCATCGATGTGGTTCGCCGGCACCTTCGCTATCCCACGCATTTCGGATGTTGAGGTTTTCGCCATGATGAACCTCGCGGAATACCGAAAGAAGAGTGCCAGCCTCGTCGATTATCTGCCTTGGGCCGCCCTGGTGGCGCCGGGCGTGGTGCTCAACAAGGACGGCAGTTTTCAAAGAACGGCGCGTTTTCGCGGGCCGGATCTGGACTCCGCCACGCCGGCCGAGCTGGTCGGCAAAACCGCGCGGCTCAACGGCGCGCTGCGCCGTCTCGGCTCCGGCTGGGCAATTTTTGTCGAAGCGCAGCGCAATCCCGCCAGCGGCTACCCCGACAGCCGGTTCCCGGATTGTGCATCCGCACTTCTCGACATCGAGCGTCGCGAACAGTTCGAAGACTCCGGTGTGCTGTTTGAAAGCAGCTACTTTCTCACCTTCGTGTGGCTGCCTCCGGCCGAGGAGGCGTCGCGAATGGAGAGCTGGCTCTACGAAGGCCGGGAAAAGACCGGTGTCGATCCGTGGGAGCTCCTGAAGAGTTTTGTCGATCGCACCGACCGCGTGCTCAACCTCATCGAAGGCTTCGTTCCGGAATCTGACTGGCTCGACGATGGGGAGACGCTGAGTTACCTGCACTCAACCATTTCGACCAAGCGGCATGGCGTTCGCGTACCAGAAACGCCGATGCATCTCGATGGCCTGCTTGTCGATCAGCCGCTGGCCGGCGGGTTAGAGCCGAGGCTTGGCGAGGCGCATCTGCGCACACTCACCATCACCGGGTTTCCGACGATGACCTTCCCGGGGATTCTCGACGACCTTAATCGCCTTGCCTTCCCCTACCGCTGGTCGACGCGGGCGATCATGCTCGACAAGACCGACGCGACCAAGCTGGTGACGAAGATACGCCGTCAGTGGTTCGCGAAACGGAAATCTGTCGCCGCGATCCTCAAGGAGGTGATGACCAACGAGGCGTCCGTTCTCGTCGACACGGATGCCGCCAACAAGGCGGCCGATGCGGACGCAGCGCTCCAGGATCTGGGCTCTGACCAGATCGGCGAAGCCTATGTCACCGCCACCGTGACTGTCTGGGATGCCGATCCCTCGATTTCCGACGAAAAGCTGCGTCGGGTCGAAAAGATCATTCAGGGCAGGGACTTCACCTGCATCGCCGAAAGCGTCAACGCTGTCGAGGCTTGGCTGGGCAGTATCCCTGGCCATGTCTATGCCAATATTCGCCAGCCGCCGCTTTCCACGCTCAACCTCGCGCACATGATTCCGCTCTCCGCGGTCTGGGCAGGGCCGATCGAGGATGAGCACTTTGGCGCTCCGCCGCTGTTCTTCGCCAGAACGGAAGACGCCACGCCGTTCCGGTTCAGCCTGCATGTTGGAGATGTCGGCCACACTCTCGTCATCGGCCCGACCGGCGCCGGCAAGTCGGTCCTGTTGGCGATGATCGCGCTTCAGTTCCGGCGGTACCAAAACAGCCAGGTCTTTGGCTTCGATTTCGGCGGCTCAATCTGCGCGGCCATGCTCGCCATGAATGGCGATTGGCACAGTCTCGGAAGCAATGCCCCAGGCGGGCAGGGGTCTGACGATCCGTTGTCCTTGCTCACCTTGGCCGATCTGTCGGACGACGTTCACACCGTGTCGCTGCAGCCGCTTGCCCGCATCCATCATACGCCAGAGCGGGCCTGGGCGGCCGACTGGCTTTTCGACATTCTACTGCGCGAAGGCGTGGCCATCACGCCGCAGGTCAAGGAACATCTGTGGTCGGCGCTGACGTCGCTCGCTTCTGCGCCAGTCCAGGAGAGGACGCTGACTGGCCTGTCCGTGCTGCTGCAGTCCTCGCTACTGAAACAGGCGCTTGGTCCCTATTGTATCGGCGGTGCTTATGGCCATCTGCTTGATGCCGAGCATGAGCGTCTCGGCGAAGCCTCCGTCCAGGCGTTCGAAACCGAGGGCCTGATCGGCACAGGTGCTGCTCCCGCGGTGCTTGCCTATCTGTTCCACCGCATCGAGCAGAGGATGGACGGCCGGCCAACACTGCTGCTCATCGACGAGGGCTGGCTGGCGCTCGACGATGGCGGTTTCGCCGACCAGCTGCGCGAATGGCTGAAGACGCTGAGAAAGAAGAACGCCAGCGTGGTCTTCGCCACGCAGTCGCTTTCCGACATCGACGGATCGCCAATCGCGCCGGCAATAGTTGAAAGCTGCCCGACGCGGTTGTTCTTGCCAAACGAGCGCGCCATCGAGCCACAGATCACCGAGATCTACCGACGCTTTGGTCTCAACGATCGCCAGATCGAGATCATCGCCCGGGCGATACCGAAGCGCGACTATTACTGTCAAAGCCGCCGCGGCAACCGCCTGTTCGAACTGGGGCTCGGTCCGATCGCGCTGGCGCTCTGCGCCACGTCGTCCAAATCGGACCAGGCCGCGATCGAACGGATTATCGCCGAGGCCGGCCGAG
Organism: Mesorhizobium sp. M1399; assembly: GCF_040317735.1. Classification (NCBI taxonomy): domain Bacteria; kingdom Pseudomonadati; phylum Pseudomonadota; class Alphaproteobacteria; order Hyphomicrobiales; family Phyllobacteriaceae; genus Mesorhizobium; species Mesorhizobium sp. M1399. Next base: position 109,038 of record NZ_JAMYKZ010000011.1, on the reverse strand, counting down.
ACCATTTTCTCGAGGCTTGGCTAGCGGAGCGCGGTCTCTCCTGGGCGGCCGACCTCATCCCAAATCTCACCAATGTGATCGACCAGTCCACAGAGGAGATTTCGTCATGAATTCCGTTCTTGCAGGCAGCCTTATCCGTCGCATGGCGGCAGCCGGCGCCATCGCGGTCGCCACGGCGCTTTCATCGGCACCAGCATCGGCGCTGATCGTGTTCGATCCCAGGAACTATGCCGAAAACCTGCTTTCGGCATCGCGCGCCCTGGAGCAGATCCATAACCAGATCACCTCGCTGCAAAACGAAGCGCAGATGCTGATCAACCAGGCGAAGAATCTCACTTCGCTGCCGACCTCGCTGCTTGGCCAGATCGAGGGCAATTTTTCCGAGATGAAGGCCCTGCTCGGCGAGGCCGAGAAGCTGGCCTATAGCGTCCAGGACATCGAGAGCCAGTTTGCCTCCACTTACAAGAATTTCGGTTCGGATCTCTCCAGCCAGCAGCTTGTTGAGGGTGCGCATCAACGCTGGCAGACCTCGGTGTCTGCCTTCGAGCATTCGCTGAAAACCGGCGCCGTCGCAGTCGACAACATCGCAGGGACACAAGAGCAGACGAGCGCGCTGGTCAGCGCCAGCCAGTCGGCTGTCGGCGTGCTGCAGGCGACGCAGGCCGGCAACCAGCTTCTTGCCCTGCAGGCCAAGCAAGTTGCCGATCTTACCGCGATGCTGGCGGCACAAGGAAGAGCCGAGGCCCTTGAGCAGGCAAGGAGGGCGGCAGCGCAGGAGCAGGCGCGGGAACAGTTCAGCCGTTTCATGACGGGCAGCAGCTACAGCCCGTCATCCGTAAAAATGTTCCACGACTGAGGCGAAGACGCATGGATCTCAAGATCGCCGCTCGGATGACAGCCGTTCTCGCCCTTGGCGCCGCCATGACCGCCGCCTTCATGGCGCTGCGCGGCGACGGCTCACAGGACGCGTCCTCCCCGCGCTCCGCACATCCGGGCGGCGAGCCGGCAAGCGTCGAACTTGCCCGATGCCGGGACATTGGCATGGCGGCGATTGATGACGACGCCTGCAGGAAAGCCTGGGCGGAAAACCGCCGACGCTTCCTGCGGCCATCTCGTCCCGTAGCGCCAAATGCGGCTCCGTCGATCGAAAAAGACCCGAGCCGAATGTTGCCGCTCCAACCGCCAACACCACCTCTCGCGGAAGACCGGCATCATCCGGAAACGGTGGCGCCATGAACGACACCGGCGTGATCGATCGCTTCCTCGAAACTTTCACCCGCTACATCGATTCCGGGTTTGGGCTGCTCGGCGGCGAGGTGGCATTCCTGACCTCCACGCTGATCGTCATCGACATCACGATTGGCGGCCTGTTCTGGGCCTGGGGCGCTGACGAGGACGTGCTGCACCGGCTGGTGAAGAAGACGCTCTATATCGGCTTCTTCGCCTTCATCATCGGCAACTTCAACCGTCTGGCCGGCATCGTCTTCGAGAGTTTTTCCGGGCTCGGCCTGAAGGCTGGAGGCTCGGCACTTTCAGGCTCGGCATTGCTGCAGCCGGGCCGCGTCGCGCAAGTCGGCATCGACGCCGGCAATCCGATCCTCGAGGCCGCCAGCCAGCTGATGGGCTACGTCTCTTTCTTCGAGAATTTCGTCCAGATCGTAGTGCTTATGATCGCCTGGGCCATCGTACTGATTGCGTTCTTTCTTCTGGCCGTCCAGATTTTCGTCACGCTGGTCGAATTCAAGCTGACAACGCTTGCCGGGTTTGTGCTGCTCCCCTTCGCGCTGTTCAACCGGACCGCCTTCCTCGCTGAAAAGGTGCTCGGCAACATCGTCGCCTCCGGCGTGAAGATCCTAGTGCTTGCCGTCATCGTCGGCATCGGCTCGGGTCTCTTCGGCGAGTTCACCCACGGCTTTGGCGCCGAACAACCCACGATCACAGATGCGCTGTCGCTTGTCCTGGGTGCTCTGTCGCTGATGGGGCTGTCGATCTTCGGTCCCGGCATTGCGACGGGGCTGGTCTCTGGTGCCCCGCAACTGGGCGCAGGTGCCGCTGTTGGCACGAGCCTCGCGGCTGGCGGCCTTGGCCTTGCCAGCGCTATGGGTGCCCGCGCCGCAATAGGCGGTGCTGCAGGCGCACTCAATGCCGGTGGACGCATATCGGCAGCAGCCGCACGCGGCGGCGCACACCTGGCCGGCAGCACTTCGGCCGCCTGGGAACTTGGCGCAGCCACATCCGGAAGAAGTGGTGCTGGCTCAATCGCCGCCGGCATGGCGGGTGTCGCCAAGGCTGGTGCCAGCGCTGCTGTTCAACCCGTCAAGCAGTCAATGTCGCGCGCCGCGTCAGCCCTGTCCGACAGCTACGAGGCCGGCCGTTTGGCAGCTTGGGCTGCGACGAATGGAGAACAGTCAGTGGGAAGAGCTTCCTCGGGTGACACCGCCGACTCCAGTGCGGACTCGCCGCCAACCTGGGCAAAACGCATGAAGCGCGGCCAGGCCATGAGCCACGGCGCCAGCATCGCCGCGCATTCAGTCCACTCCAGCGATCATGGCGGCGGTTCGATGAATGTTTCCCTCGATCAGGACGACCGCCGATGACCCCCTTTAAACGCCCTTCTGTTCGTTACGGAAAAACGCCTCATCCCGAGACGCCATATCAGCGTGCCGCCCAGATTTGGGACGAGCGCATCGGCTCGGCTCGCGTCCAGGCGAAAAACTGGCGGCTGATGGCCTTCGGCTCGCTCGTCCTGGCCGGCGGTTTTGCATCCGCATTGGTCTGGCAGTCGACGCGCGGCTCGGTGGTTCCCTGGGTGGTTCAGGTCGACAAGTTTGGCGAGGCGCAGGTTGTCGCCCCGGCCGTTGCCGACTATCGGCCGACCGATCCTCAGATCGCCTGGCATCTGGCCCGCCTCATCGAACAGGTCAGAAGCATTCCGGCCGACCCGGTCATCGTCCGCCAAAACTGGCTTCGCGCCTACGATTACACCACAGACCGCGGCGCCATTTCCCTCAATGATTACGCTCGCTTGAACGACCCTTTTGCCAAAGTGGGCAAACTCCAGGTCGCCATCGAGGTTTCCAGCGTCATCCGTGCTTCGCCGGATTCGTTCCGCGTCGCCTGGATCGAGCGCCGCTACGAGAATGGCAATCTGGCCGGCACCGAGCGCTGGACCGCAATCCTCACAATCGTGATCCAGCAACCCCGCAACGCCGACCGGCTCAAAGCCAATCCGCTCGGCGTCTATGTCAACGCCATCAACTGGTCGAAGGAGCTTTCATGATGCGTGCGGCACGAACAAGAACATCGGCGAGACCGGCCAGGCGCAATGCGCCCAAGGCGCGTATGCTTGCCCTGGCACTGCTGTCAGCAACGGCGCTCGCCGGCTGTGCTTCGAAGAAATATATTCCGCCGGAAATCGCCTACGACGATGCGGTGCCTGCCGTGCGCAGGGTCGATCCGCCTGGTCCGGTGAAGGTGGTGGAAGTGCCGAAACCGCTTCCGCTGCCGGGTCAGTTGAAACCGGTCGAGGCCATGAAGGTGAAGCCGGAACCGACCGATCCGAAGCAGCGGATCAGCCAGGCGAACGAGACAGCGAGGATGCAGCCGGTTCGCGACGGGTTCGTCAATGCCATCCAGCTTTATCCCTGGAGTGAGGGCGCGCTCTACCAGATCTATGCCGCGCCCGGCCAGGTCACAGACATCGCTTTGCAGCCCGGGGAGCAGCTTGTCGGCTCCGGGCCTGTGGCCGCCGGCGACACGGTGCGCTGGATCATCGGCGATACACAAAGTGGGGCAGGGGAGCGCCAGCAGGTCCATATTCTTGTGAAGCCGACACGGCCAGATCTCCAGACCAATCTCGTCATCAACAGCGACCGCCGCACCTATCATCTCGAGCTGCGCTCGACCGAAAAGACCTACATGGCTTCCGTCTCCTGGCAGTACCCGCAGGACCAGCTGATTGCGCTGCGGCGGCAGAATGCGCAGGCTTCCGCCGCACAGCCGGTCGCGTCCGGCGTCGACATTCAGAAGCTGAATTTCCGCTATCGCATCGAGGGCGACACAGCACCCTGGCGGCCGCTTCGCGCCTTCGACGACGGTGCAAAAGTCTATATCGAGTTCCCGTCAGGCATAGGGCAGGGCGAAATGCCGCCGCTCTTTGTCATCGGCCCATCGGGCGGCTCGGAACTGGTCAACTACCGTGCTCGCCAGAATTACTACGTCGTCGATCGGCTGTTTGCCGCCGCTGAATTGAGGCTCGGCGACAAGACGAGCGAGAAGCGCGTCCGCATCGTACGCACGGACGGGAAACGAACCTCGCCCAGCACCAGGCTGTTCCGATGAGCGACCCTGCAAATGTGCCCAACCAGGACATTCGAGCGGAACTGCGCCTGCGGCCCGAGCCGGCCAGGGTCACGCGATTGTCGCGCAAGACGCTGTTAGGCGTTGGTGGAATTGCCAGCGCTGCGATCCTCGGCACGTTGATTTGGGCGCTCGACACCAGACGGCGCGGGATCGAGCAACCGCCCGAGCTCTTCACCACCGAAAACCGCACGACAGCCGACGGGCTGCAGAACCTGCCTAAGGATTATGCTGGCGTTCCGCAACTCGGCCCCGCGCTGCCTGGCGACCTCGGCCGGCCGATCTTGCGTGCCCAGGAGCGCGGCCAGCCGGTTGTGCCGTCCAACATCAGTGCGCCGCGCGCCGATCCGGAAGAACAACGCCGACTGGCCGAGATCGAGGCCGCACGAGTGGCAAAACTTTTCACCGATACCAATGTGCGGCCAAGTCCGGTCACACAAGGTGCTGGTGCGGGAAATACCGTCGCAAACGCGTTGTCCGGCCCGATATTGCCGATAGAGGAGCCATCGCTCGAGCCTGGTGCCGCGCAAAACATGCAGGACCGCAAGCTCGCCTTCGTCAATGCCGAGCCAGAACGTCGCACCGTCAGTCCCAATCGGCTCGCCGAGAAAGCCTCGCCCTATGTGGTGCAAGCTGGTACCGTTATACCGGCTGCCCTTATCACCGGCATCCGCTCCGACCTGCCCGGCGAGATCACCGCTCAGGTCACGGAAAATGTCTACGACAGCCCGACAGGATCCAATCTTCTGATCCCCCAGGGTGCGAGGCTGATCGGCCAGTACGACAGCCACGTCGCCTTCGGCCAGTCGCGCGTGCTGCTGGTCTGGAACCGGCTGATCATGCCTGACGGCACCTCGATCGTGCTGGAGCGCCAGCAGGGCGCAGACGCTGAAGGATTTTCCGGGCTGGAGGACGAGGTCGACCGTCATTGGGGCCAGATGTTCCGGGCCGCAGCACTCTCGACATTGCTGGGCATTGGGACATCGCTTGGGTCCAGCGACGACGAAAGCGAAATCGCCAAGGCCATCCGCGAAAGCGCGCAGGATTCGGCCGCCAATATTGGCCAGCAGCTCGTACGCAATCAGCTCAATGTCCAGCCTACGCTCACCGTGCGGCCCGGTTTTCCGGTTCGCGTGATTGTCAATCGCGACCTTGTTCTTATACCTCACCGCACGCCGAAGGATCCATCATGACCAAGCTGAAACTTTCCGCCATTCCCGATGACCGTCCGGTCAAGATCACGGCCGAACTGCCTGCCGCCGTTCATCGCGACCTTGTCGCTTATGCCGATGTGCTTGGCCGTGAAAGCGGCCAGACAATCGCAGATCCGGCAAAGCTGATCGCACCGATGCTGGCACGGTTCATGGCAACGGACAGGGCATTCGGCCGAATGCGTTCCAAGACGAAGTCAGGGTAATCAACGGCAGCGATCGGCCTGTTGTCTGCTCGGCCTGACGGTTGTCCGCACTGAGAGCCACCCCGCATCTGCTCAAGATCAGCATTGCGGTCCGCCAGCGATCAAGGTCGCACCCTATGAAACCGGCAGACGAACACGAAGGACAGCAGGGCTGACGGACCTGTAGGTGGCCTCATCTCAGACCAAACAAACGAACCGTCGACCTCACCATCGCCTCGAGCCTGGGACGAGTGGGGTCTTTTGAGCCTCCGCTCTGACGGGATGAATACCAAAGCCATTTTATTATGCTTCGCCAAGCAGCGCCTGGCCTAGGTCCTGCAGGGGCATCGCTTCGACGCCATGCCGGAGCGGAAAACGCTCCGATCCCGGGAAAGACGACGATGCGCCGTGCCAGAGCAAGATCCTCGCAGGCCTGATGAAAACCCTTTTCCACCTTCGGCGTCAGGCTGCGCTTGACATGGCCCAGAGGCGTTGGCCCGGCAACGTGAGTAGCAGGTCGATCTCCGCGCCTGCGGTTGTTCGATAGAAATTGCTCAGCGTGCCGGCGGGGGCGGCGGCGGTCAGGGTTTCGATCACAAAGCCTTCCCAGGAGGCGCCGGCCACTGGGTGCCCAAGCACGTCTTCCTGCGTGGCGAGACCAAGCAGTGCATGGGTGATTCCGCTGTCGCGGACATAGACGCGCGGGGATTTCACCAAGCGCTTGCCGACATTGACATGCCAAGGTTCCAGCCGGCGAACCAGCAGGAGATCAACGAGTAGGGCGAGATAGGACGCGGCTGTCTTGGCGTCGACGCCGAGTGCGCGGGCGAACTCGGCAGCGTTGAGCAGGCCGGCTTGGTGGTGCGCCAGCATAGTCCAGAAGCGGCGCAGCGTCTCGGCCGGAATGCGCGGACCGAGGAGGGGGATGTCGCGTTCCAGATAAGTGCGGATGAAATCCAGCCGCCATCGCTGGCTGGCGCGGTCACTCGCGGCCAGAAAGCTGTCGGGGAAGCCGCCGCGTACCCATAGCGGCCCAAGGTGGGCGACGCCGACCTCGAGGCCATCGATCGGATGCATTTCGAGATAGGCAATGCGGCCGGCAAGGGTCTCGCCTGACTGCCTCATAAGATCGATCGACGCCGAACCTAAGAGCAGGAACCGGCCGGCTTTGCGACCGCCATGCCGACCGCGGTCGATCAGCCCGCGTAGGCTCTGGAACAGGTTCGGTAGCCGGTGGACCTCGTCCAGGATAACCAGCTTGTCCTGATGCTCGGCCAGGTAAAGCTCCGGCTCGGCAAGCCGAGCGCGGTCAGCGTCCGATTCGAGGTCGAGATAGATCGAAGGACGCCGTTCGGCTATCTCCAGCGCCAGGGTTGTCTTGCCGACCTGACGCGGCCCGAGCAGCGCCACAGCCGGCATGCTATCCAGCATCTCGGTGAGTTCTGTGCTGATGCGGGGTTCAATCATCCTTGCAAGTATGGTTCCAGTTTTGCAAGGAAGAACCGCGGCCCGGCGGCGCGAGACGGGCGGAAGGGGAAGTGGCGTTAAAGCGCGGACGCCTTGGTTAGATTGGCCCCGAACCGCTCAAACCGATGCTGACACGGTTCATGACAACAGACAGAGCGTTGCTAGGCCCCAACGCACTCTGAAACCGGGTGACTGTTCGGGTCATGCCGGTCGGATGACTGTCAGGACGAATACCGATCGCGCAGGAATGAGATGAAGGTCGGCAGGGCAGGATTGGCGTTGTCGGGACGCCAACGAGCTAAACTAGAGATCTGGATTGGTTTGCCCCCGATCCGCAGCTTACGACAGACCGCATCCTGAGGAACTCTGTCGGCATCTTGATCGTGGATCAAGGCGACTCCAAGCCCGTTTCCGACAAGGCGCAAAAGGATGCCCGCACTGACGTGATGTTCGACGATTGGAGGAAGCTGCACGCCGCGTCCAACAACGTCGGCGAGCAGAAATGCTTCGCCCTGGCGCACCAGCAATGTCTCCTGGTGCAACTCGTGCCACTCGATCACGGAACGGGTTGCCAGAGGATGATTTGAGGCAAGAACGATAGCCAAAGTGTCTTTCCATAGCGTCAGTTCGAATGCGCCGCCGCTAAATCGGGACGAGGAGGTCACGACGACGTCGACCTGCGTGGCACCCAGTGTAGCCTCAGGCGAAGGGTAAGGACTCTCTGTCAAGCTGACGGTCACATTGGGATGAGATTGCCCGAACTCGATGATTGCATCCAACGCTCGCCCGGCAAGGATGATCCCGTTGGAGCCGATGGAAAGCTTTTGGTGTTCATCTTTGATGCCGGTCCTGGCCAGGGTGAGAGTATTGTCAAGCTCGAGCAGAACGGAGCGCAGACGCTCCAGGAAGCGCTCGCCTGCCGGGGTTGGGCCGACGCCGCGAGCATGGCGATGAAATATCCTCGTTCCCATCGCATATTCGAGATCGCGTATGCGCCGGCTGAGCGCGGAGTGATCGATCCCTGCGCGTTGCGAGGCGCGAAGAAAGCTGCCCTCCTCCGCGACCACAAGCGCATAATTGAGGGTCGCGAGTTGGATGGAGCTCCGCATCTCTGCCCAAAGTCAAGTTGGCGACAAAACGCGTTTGAGCGTTTTTGGCCGCTGCGGGCTATCGCCAAATCTCAGTATTGACAGGGTGAGCAGTCCAATTCTCCTTACAAGAGCAATAATGAAAACACCGTGCATGACGCACTCGTTTCGGAAACAGTTGTCCGCATGGCCAACCGCGCTCGGCGAGTGCTGCTGTGTCTAGTCCAGTATTGGACGCCCAAACTGGTGGGGCGATCTTATCCGTATCTTTGCATGATGCGCTTGCCAGTGGCACTACCAAGATTTGGCGAGTGACAGCATGGATCAGTCATACGCATCATCTGTCAATTCCAGGTGAGGAGGTGACGTGGTGACAAAGACGGAGATGACGAGATCTGGCCATCGGACAAGCTCGAACAACATCAACAACGAGACTATCAGGCTGCCTCTGGCGGTAGGAGTCGGACGAGCGCACGCCCATCATGGGGAATTCCTCCAAGGCGTCTTTGAAGGGGAAAACGGAAGGCTTTGCCGCGGACTCGTAACCTTGCCGCTCACGTCGCAAGAGTCGCTAGCGACTTTCTGGCCGCATGAACAAAAAGGGATTCGACCGCGGCCCGCAAACCGGACCAAAGCGGCTCGCGCGGCAGCCCTCACGCTCAAGCATATCGGAATGGCTGATGGAGGTGGAGAGCTTACGATCGAAAGCCCTATTCTGATAGGGCATGGCTACGGTTCCTCGACCGCGGACGTCATTGCGGCGATTCGTGCGGTGGCAGCTGCAGCGTGCCTCACGCTGCGCCAGTCAACGATTGCGCGACTGGCGGTGGCCGCAGAAGGCGCAAGCGACGCCATTGCCTACGGCGACCAACCCCTCCTCTTCGCCCACCGGGAAGGCCGTACGATCGAACACTTCGGTGGCGAGTTCCCACCCCTTCTCTTGGTAGGTTTCAGGGACGGCAGTGCCCGGCCGATCGATACCCTAAGTATGCCGCGGGCACGCTACGATGGTGAGGAAATCGGGCTGTTCCGTGTTCTGCGGGGACTGGCGAACCGCTCCGTCCGGCAACAAGATCCCCGCCTGCTTGGACGTGTCGCAACCATCAGCGCCAGTATCAGTCAGAGGCACCTGCCGAAGGCATCCTTCAATACCGTTTTGGATATCGCGCGGGCGCATGACGCGTGCGGTGTGCAGGTGGCCCACAGTGGCACATTGATCGGGATCCTTCTCGATGCCACTTCACCCAGGGCGGCCATGCGCGCTGCTGAACTCGCAAGGCAGGTGAGTGGCGCAGGCCTCCAAGGTGTCCATACGTTTGCCCTCAATGCCGAAACGGGGCTAATCCAGTGAGCGCGGCGCAAGACTATTTGCGCGCCTACGAGACGCCGCGATTTGCCCAACTCGCACCTAACCTCAACGCCGCCTGCTTCTCCCTCATGAAGCTCATTCCCGCCCGCTTCATGGTCGATCAGGCGGAAACGTCAGGGCGCCTCAGGCGGCAAGGGCATATCATCGAAACGACGTCGGGCACATTCGGCCTCGCAATTGCCATGCTAGCTGCGGTTCGTGGCTATGCGCTTACACTTGTCACGGCCTCCAGCCTCATCGACCTGAAACTCAGGTGGCGACTGGAACAACTTGGTGCCAAAGTCATGGCCATTGACGATCCTCAAGGAGACGGCAATCAGCGCGGTCGGCTTCAGTATCTTCAGCAGACCCTGCAAGATAGCCCGGGCACGTATTGGCCTAGACAATACGACAGTCCGGAAAACCGCCTTGCCTACGCGCGCCTGGCCGACCTCGTAGTCCGCTCATTCGGCCGTATCGATTGCCTCGTCGGCTGCGTGGGCACTGGGGGATCGCTCTGTGGAACCGGAGGCTTTCTTCGTGAGCTCTTTCCTGATCTCAGGATGATTGCTGTCGATACCCACAGAAGCATGCTCTTTGGCCAGCCTGTCGGACGCCGCATGCTGCGCGGACTCGGCAACAGTGTTTTGCCGGACAATGTTCGTCATGAGATGATCGACGATATTCATTGGGTGGGCGCATTGCCGGCTTACGCAATGGCGCATGTGCTGTTTCGCGATCACGGGCTCTTCATGGGCCCGACCAGCGGCGCCGCAGCCTTGGTCGGCGCTTGGTTCGCCAGGCAAAATCCGGAAGCCTCCACCGTCGTGATAATGCCAGATGAAGGGCATCGTCATTCCGACACAGTCTACAACCCCGACTGGCTCGCCGGTTTGAAGGATTGGCCAATCTCAATTCCTCTTGAACCAACTGTTCTCACGCAAATTCGTCCGGCTGAAGAGACGGCATGGACGAGATTCCCTTGGAACCGCAGAACTTTAAACGCCGTCCTCGCAGGGCTGGACGACTTGTCCCCTACGCAGTAACAGGTCCGAATTCAGGCTAGGCGACAAACCAACATCGGCTCGGAGTCAGACAGGGTGCATGACCCGGTGAAGAAAATCCTTAGTGCGTTCGTGTTTCGGATGTCGAAGGAGCTCCTTGGCCGGGCCTTGCTCAACGATCCTGCCGCCGTCGAGAAAGAGGACGCTGTCGGAAACCTCGCGCGCGAACTGAATTTCGTGCGTAACGACGAGCATGGTCATGTTCTCGTTTGCGAGCGCGCGCATGACCTGCAGGACCTCACCGACCGTTTCGGGGTCAAGTGCGGAGGTAGGCTCGTCGAAAAGAATGGCCTGTGGGCGCATCGCCAGGGCGCGGGCGATGGCCACGCGCTGCTGCTGGCCGCCCGACAATGACGCGGGATAGGCATTCGTCTTGTCGGCCAAGCCAACGCGATTGAGCAATGCCACGGCCCGCTCGCGCACCTGGTTCCTATTTTCCTTCAGCACGTAGAGCGGGCCTTCCATGACGTTTTCCAGGGCTGTGCGGTGCGGAAACAGGTTGAAGCGTTGGAAAACCATGGAAACACGGGTGCAGATGGCGTGAACCTGAGGTGAGGCGGCATCCACCACGGTGCCGTCGATGCTGATGCGACCGCGCTGATAGGTCTCAAGCCCGTTCACACATCGTAGAAGCGTCGATTTGCCGGAACCCGAGGGCCCGATCAAACATACGACCTGTCCCTTGACGATCTCGGCGTTGATCCCCTTGAGGACTTCATGGGCGCCGAAGGACTTGTGCACATCGTCGAAGGTGATCATCCCGCCGCCCCAAGATAGCTCTCGACTCTACGCATAAACAGGTTCAGCGGAACGGTCAGGCACAGGTAAAGCAGTGCCACCAAGGTAAAAACTGTCATGTTGTCGAATGTGGACGACGCAAGCATCTTACCCTGCATGGTCAACTCCTGAACCGAAATCACCGACACAAGCGAGGAGTCCTTCAGCAGCATGATCATGTTGTTGGCGTAAGGCGGCAGGATAATCTTGACTGCCTGCGGCAGCACGACGCGGCGCATCATCAACGGACGCTTCATCCCGATCGATTTTGCCGCTTCGACCTGACCCTTATCGACCGCCTCGATGCCCGCCCGGAAGGTTTCCCCGAGATAGCAGGAGTGAGCCAGGCCCAGCCCGATCGTGCCAGCCTGGAGCGCAGTCAGGTTGATGCCGATCTCGGGCGCGACAAAGTAGATATAAAAGAGAACCACCAGCAGTGGTATGCCGCGCACGAAGTCGACAAGGAGCCGCGTCGGCACGGCGAGACAGCGTATCCCCGATGTCCTCAACAGCGCCCAGACAAGGCCGAGCGCCGTCGCCAGACACAGCGCAAGAAGGGTTATCACGATGGTCAGCCAAACGCCTTGAAGAAGAAGCGGTAGATATTCCGTTGCGTGCGCGATGAACTTGGTCATGGCCGGCTTCCTTTTGGCACGTACCCCGGCCGTCACAGCCGGTCATTCCGATGCAATCCTATGGCCCTGCCAGCCGGCGCTTGTTTCGAGGTCATTGCGGGATGGCTTCAGAGGCCATATTTGGCAAATATTCGGGTTAATTCGCCGCTTTCCTTCAGCTTGGCGATGGAGGCATTCACCTTTTCGAGAAGCAGTGGATTTTCCTTGGCAACCGCTAACGCGACTTCGCCTTTTTTCATCGGCCGATAGCCGTCGACGAGGCGAACACCCAGTTCGGGGTTCTTTGAAAGCTGATATGCGACGATCGGGGCGTCACCGAAGCCGGCCTTGATGCGGCCCAGAACCACATCACGCATCATGTCAGCGATTGAGTCGTAGAGCTTGACTTGACCGAAGACGCCGAGCGCTTCCAGAGCGTCAGCGTAGGTCGAGCCGATCTGCGCCCCGACGGTCGCACCTCTCAGCTCTTCGATCGTGTAGTTCTTGCTGTCGCCGGCAGCAACAAACATCGCCTCGCCATAGGCGTAAACCGGCGTGCTGAAATCGATCACCTGCTTTCGTTTGTCCGTTATGAACATGCTGGCGGAAATCAGATTGATCTTGTCGGTCGTCAATGCCGGGATCAGGGCTGGAAAAGCATTTACCTGGAAGTCGGCGGTCGTACCAAGGTTCGCCGCAATCGCACTTGCCAGATCGACCATCGCGCCAGTTGGCTTTCGGGTTGCCGTGTCCACAAACGTGAACGGCACCCCGGTCGGCGTGACGCCGACCCTGAGGGTTTCCTCAGCCATCGTCTGAGTTGCCATTGCGACACCGAGGGCTGCGAGCCAGCCGATGAGTGTTTTGCAAAGCATGAAAATTCCCCTTTCATGTTTGAATCGAGGTTCCGCTCGCTAAGCGAGTTGAATTTGCCTCTCGTGGATAGTTTTTGGAAGTCGCAATACCGCCCAGTAATGGACGAGATCAGTCGATCAGAAGTCGCATCTGTTCATGATCGTCTCTATCTTCTCTTCAGGACATCTTCGCCGCGCGTTGTTCATGAGAGGGCGTGAAATGGTCACAGTCCCCGGCCAGATGTTGCCACGCGTCGGCAACTGACCGAAACGATTGTGGTGCGTGGTCCGGGCCGGTCGAACGATCCAAATCCTTGAGGCCGCTCGCTGTCACGATGGCAACGACGCTGTCCGAGCGCGCGATCGTGCCCTCCCGTCTCAAGGATTCAATGGCCGCAAATGGCGTCACCGAGGCAAGCTCGGCAAACACTCCCTCGGTGGCCGCAAGCTGCTGCTGCATGTCTATCAGGCCGAAGTTGCCGACCGGCATTGCCATGCCGCCAGATTCACGCAGCGCATTGAGCGCCTGAAACGTGCTTCGTGTGGTGCCGATCGAGATGGCAAGCGTGTCGAAACCCGCGGGAACCTCGGCGACCAGATCGGCCTTGCCGGCAAGCGCTTTGGCCAAGGATCCGTGCACTTCCGCCGCCACGAGTCTCGGCAACCGATCGATCCTGCCTTGGCTAAGAAGATCCTTGAATCCCGCCCAGAGCCCGGCAAGCGCGTCGCCATAGCAAACAGGCAAGGCGCACCAGTCCGGCACGGCTCCGTGCATCTGTTCGACGATCTCGTAAGCCAAGGTCTTGTAGCCCTCGATCCCAACAGGATGACTGCCGACGACGGGGCTGTGAAACGGCGACGTCGCAAACCATCCGAGGCGCTCGGTACCAGCGGCCAGCAATGGCCAGCGATGGGACTTGTCGGCCAGGGATACGACGCTGGCGCCGTATTTGCGGATCTGCGCCAACATTGCGCCAGCAGTGCCTGAGAATGTGACAACGACGCATTTCAAGCCTGCCCGAGCAGCATAGGCGGCAAGTGAGGCCCCGGCGTTGCCCGACGAAGCCGTCGCCACGACGCGTGCGCCACTCAAACGTGCTATCGACACCGCCACGGTCGAGAAGCGGTCCTTGTGGGACCAGGTGGGGTTTGCGCCCTCGTCCTTGATAAGCAACTTGGGGACATCGAGCTGCTTCCCCAGCCTCTCGGCGCTCAGCAACGGCGTCAGACCCTCGCCCAGAGAGATTGCATCGCTGAGCGCACAAGGGAGCATGTCGGCGTAGCGCCAGAGCGAGGGCAGCGCGGCACCCGCTGCGGAAGCGGCCGATGTAGCTCCTGATGGATCGTAGACGACCCTAAGATTGGCTGGCGCTTCCGCACAGCATATCGGGCAGCCGCGAGAGTCGATTTTGGTATCGATCCGGAACAAGACGCCGCATCGAATACAGGAAAGACCTGCCGCGCGGTTCATGACGGCACCCGCGTGATTGCATCGCGCGTCTGCGTCAGCCGCTCCACTCCGCCCTGGCGAACAACAACCATGTCCTCCACCTGGAGGCCCCAGCGGCCGATTTCGTAGTAGGGCGTCTCCACGCACAGCACCATGCCTTCTTCAAGGACGTCTGTACTGCGCGCCGAGAGCGTCGGCGCATCATAACCATCAAGGCCGATGCCATGGCCGACGTGATCGCGCTCGTAGTGGGCAATTCCTTCGCGCTGAACCACACGCATCACCGCCTCGAAGAGCTGTGCTGCTGCCATGCCGGGCCGGATAATGTCGCAGGCGTGCTGAACGCCGCGCAGCAGAGCCTGCTGAAGCCGATGCGCCTGCGGCGGCGGCTCGCCCAGCGTGGCGATGCGGGCAATGTCGGCGCGGTAGTGCCGAAACCGGCCACCGACGTCGAAGCGGATGATTTCTCCAGCGCGCAACTTGCGGTCCGACGGCTGGACGTTCATGAGCGCGCTGCGCTCGCCAAAGCCGATGCATCCCAGTACGGGCAGGGCGCCTTCCTCAACCGTCTTGACATGAAAAGCACGCGCCAGGTCTGCTTCGGTGGCGCCTTCCCGAGCAACTGCGAGTGCTGCTTGAATGGAGCGTTCGGCAATCTGGGCAACTTGGCCGAGCCGTTCGATTTCATCTGCCGTCTTTACGGCACGAACCTCGCGAAGCAATGCGGTGGCTGGTAGGAACGACGCATTGGGAAAATGGGCTCTGAGGGTTTCCTGGTATCCTGGCGCGAGCCCCGCCTCGTCTATGCCGATCCGCCCACGGCCGAGCTTGGCTTCTTCCAATGCGGCGACCAAAGCCGCAATGGCATCGCCATGCCTCGGCAGGTCTCGAAGCTGGAGGTGTCGTTCATTGGCGAGGTCCACGGTGGTCGAGGAACCGACATTGGCGTAAAAGTCGCCATAGCGCCGAACCTTGCTTACCCACAGTTCCTGATCGGCAACGAGGTCGAGGGTGCTGGAGCTTGCGATGATTTCAGGCGTGCCCTTGTCAGGAGCCGGCCACACCACATAAGCCTGCGGGCCGCGACGGATCCATTGCGGCAGAGCCCAGAAGCCGCTCATATAGGTCACGTTTTCCGGGGCAGTCGCTATAATTGCGTCAAGCCCGACTGCCGACATGCATTGTTTCAGGCGCGCTTCGTTAAGCAGCATGATGGGAATCCCGAGCCTGTTTTGCTTCCAGAAAGCCGAGGCCGGTGGAAATGCGCGCCGCAGCCGCCATTACTGCCTCTCCAATCTCAGCGATCTCCACATGCGGTCCCACTGACCGGGGGTAGGCCGCACTTATAGCCGCGATGATTGTGCCTGATGCATCGCGAAGCGGTGCGCCGACCGCAATCAGCCCGGTAAAGTTCTCGTCCAGGGATGTTGTGTAACCAATGGGCTCGGACGCTCTGATTTGAGCAACGAGTTTGTGCGGATCGGTGACTGTGCGTACGGCAACCTGCTCCAGTGGACCTCGTCCAAGAATCCCAATGACCGCCTCGCCGCTCAGCTCCATCAGGAGCGCCTTACCCAACGCGGTGGAATGCAAGGGGAAGGTCTCGCCAGGTGAAGAACGAATGACGACCGGACTCTTGCTTTGCACTGTCAAGAGATAAATTCCGCAGCTGCCCCGCCTGATACCGAGGAATGCGTTGAAGCACCCTTCGGCGGCCAGCGCCTGCAGTTCGATTTCAGCCAAACCAACCAGGCGATCTCTGCCCAGGACCTTCCGCGCCAGCGCCAGCACGGAGTGACCCAGCCGGTAGCGCCGCGAGTCTGGCGACTGCTCGACATAGCCCTGCTCTGCCAGGGTATTCAGAATTCGCTGCACGGCGGGAGCACTCTGCTCAAGCCGGCGGGCGAGTTCGCGCACTCCGACAGCTTCGTCCGCTTCCTTGAGGACATTGAGAACCGCAAGCCCACGTTCCAACGAAAGATTTCCTGTCACTGACGTTCCTTATTTCGGAATGGCGTTCCTTAATATGATGAGAAAAGCAGCAAAGGCCGTGCCTGTCAATGACGAATGTTCATTATAGTGTGTCGTCCTAAAGTGTGCGCAGCGACGACCATGCCGTCATGGACCTACGGTTGGTTGTCGGCCTCAACGTACAGAGGATTCGGCGCGCACAGGCCCTCTCTCAAGAGGAACTGTCGTTCCGTTCAGGATTCACGCGCGCCTATCTGAGTGGTCTCGAGGCCGGCCGTCGCAATCCCACACTCCTGTCGCTCGCAAAGCTTGCCACTGCATTGAGCGTCGACATCGAGGAGCTGACGAAACGCCCCGGCAAAAACGCCCGGGCCCCAGCTGGCGATTGTGCTGTGGCGCCGCATGAGCGGCGCAAGGGAAAATCCTGATGCTCTCGGCGGCCTGCTGGCCAGTGCATCATGGCGAATTTCGACGGATGAGCTGCTCCACGTCAACTTGCAATGCCAACGCCAGTACCTCCAGCGTATCGACGGTCGGTGAGTTTTCCTCCCGCTCGAGCTTGCCGACATAGTTGCGATCGAGGCCGGCAAGGTCCGCGAGCTGCTCCTGCGACAAGCCCGTGCCTTGGCGCAGCAACCTCAGATTGCGAGCAAAAACAGACCTCAGCCTCATGCGGCGAGGCAGTCAGAACGCGCCCTTTAGTGCCACCTACTATAGTAGTCAAACGTCATGGCGCAGGTTGCGGTCGGACCTAAGTTTCTTATTGTTTCTTTGTCTCAGTACATTGAAAGGACGTGCAATGGCTGCGGTTCACGGGAGCGTTTTGCAAAATGAGCTAATACAAATTTTTGAAGCAACCGCGCAGATTGATCGTGCAACCAGCGCCACAGAAATCATTCGGCAACTGCGCAAGAGCATCGAACGTCACGGCTACGCAGCCTGTCTCGTCACCGAATTGCCACGCCAGGACACCGGGTCCCTGAATGAACACATCCTTGTGAACGGTTGGCCGCAGGAATGGTACGACCACTACATGGCTGCCGGACACTATCGTCATGACCCTTGCGCTGCTTTGTGCCGTGGTGCGATCGGGCCCTTCCTTTGGAGGGATGTCTATCACGACTTGACGAACAGCAATGCCAGGAGGGTGATGGATGAAGCGAAAGAGTTTGGTCTTTGCGACGGCATCTGCATCCCAATCCAGAGTGCGTTTGGCGATCCGGCCTGCGTAACGGTTGCTGGAAGCGAAATTGACTTGGCGCCGGCGGTGCGCCGTACCATTCATGCCCTTGCGCGCCATGCCTACTCGGCTGCCGAACGACTCGTTGGCAACTCGCGCAGGCGGCCGAGACAAAAGCTTTCCCAACGAGAACGTGAAATCCTGCAGTGGGTCGCGGGAGGAAAGACCGCATGGGAGGTTTCCCGAATACTTGGCATCTCGGAAAACACTGTGACGACCCACCTGCGCAACATCAAGCAGAAGCTCAGCACCGCCAACGTTGTGCACGCGATCGTCGAGGCTTTTCGCAGGCACGAAATCGAACTTTGATCCATCCCCATATCTGGGTATTTCCTGGGCAATCGTCGCGTGGTCGGATGGGGTTCCATCTCGAGGAACCGCAATGATTCAGGTCCATGTCGTCGACGCGTCAAACAGCTTTGCCTATCGAGGCGATCTCGACAGCTACTTTCGCCTGCGGCATGAAATCTATGTCGATGAACGTGGATGGCACGAGTTGAGACGCCCCGACGGTCGCGAGATAGACTCGTTCGATACTCCAGAAGCGATTTATCTGCTCGGCATCCAGCCAGGAAGAGGCGTTGTTGCCGGATCCCGTTTCGTGCCGAGCCTTCGGCCACATCTGATGAGCGAAACCTTTCCGCAACTCGCCGACGGTGGCGTTCCGCGCCGATCCAATATCTTTGAATGGACCAGGTTCTTCGTGGCGCGGAATCTTCGTGAGCCCGGCCGACCTTGCCAGGCAGCCGGCGTAATCTACTGCGGAATTTTGGAATTCTGTATTCAGCGACATATCAGCAATCTGACAATCGTGTGCGAGGAGTACTGGTTCGACCGCCTCGCATCGATTGGCTGGAGTCCGAAGCAGCTCGGGCCTTCGCTCGCACATGATGATATGACAATCATCGGTCTGATGGTTGATGTCAGCCCATCAGCCTTGAGCGCGACGCGACAATTCTACCGCATAACGGAGCCTGTGCTTTGGGCCGAAAGTGCAATCGGACAGCTCGCCTCACCGGACACCATCCGCGGGGGCGCAGCCATCTCTATCGGCCAAAACTTTGATCAAGGCTCCACAGCGCCACTCGCGACCGGCTGAAATCATGCTCTCCCAGAACTTGCGGCAACCATGGAATTGAGTGAATGACCTGCCAACGCGCAAAGGTCATGCCTCTACCGGCAGCCGGTTCGATCGCTTGATCTGGGCAAGCGCGAAGCTGGATTCGATGGAGGCGACGCCGTCGAGCCGGGTCAGCTTTTCGTTCAGGAAGCGCTCATAGGCGTGCAGGTCGCGCACCACGACACGCAGCAGATAGTCGCGCTGGCCGGTCATCAGATAGCAATCGACCACCTCCGGCCAGCGCGCGATCGCCGCATTGAACCGCTGCAGCTCGTTCTCGCGTTGGCGTTCCAGCTTGATTGAGGCGAACACCGAGATTGGCAGGCCGACCAAATCCTGGTCGATCAGCACGGCGTAACCGGTGATGACGCCCATATCCTCCATCAGGCGGACCCGGCGGGCGCAGGGCGAGGCCGAAAGGCCGACCTGGTCGGCAAGCTGCTGCGCCGTCATCCTGCCATCGACCTGCAGCGCGGCGATGATCTTCCGGTCGATATCGTCCAGTCGGCTTTTTGGCACGAAACGTCACTCCTGTCGTCGATGTTGGCGAAAACAGCTAACTCAGCTGCCAATCTCATGCAAGTTTAGCGACAATCGGTTTTTGGTCAGCCCTATGATTGCGGCGATCGCAACCGGGAGTCTTGCAGAATGGACAAGCAAAAACTGGAGGCACTTTCGGCGCTGGAGAAAAAGGTGCTCTGGCTGTCGGCATGGATGATCCACAACGCCAATCATCTGCGCGAAAGCACCGACGGCCTAAAGGTCGGCGGGCACCAGGCATCCTCGGCCTCGCTGGTGACGATCATGACCGCGCTCTATTTCTCGGTGCTGAGGCCACACGACCGCGTTGCGGTGAAGCCGCATGCCTCGCCGGTATTCCACGCTATCCAGTATCTCCTTGGGAACCAGACGAGGGAGAAGCTCGAACGGTTTCGCGCCCTCGGTGGCGCGCAAAGCTATCCGTCGCGGACCAAGGATGTCGACGACGTGGATTTCTCGACCGGCTCCGTTGGGCTCGGTGTCGCGCAGACGCTGTTTGCCTCTCTTGTGCAGGATTATCTCAGCGCCCGCGACGAAAGCATGCCCGAGGGCCGCATGGTGGCGCTGATCGGCGACGCCGAGATGGACGAAGGCAACATCTTCGAGGCGCTGTTGGAGGGGTGGAAACACGGCCTGCGCAACTGCTGGTGGATCGTCGACTACAACCGACAGAGCCTCGATGCCGTGGTTCGCGAAGGCCTTTGGGAACGCTTCGAGAACATTTTCCGCAATTTCGGCTGGGACGTCGTCATCCTGAAATACGGCTCGCTGCTCGAAGCCTGCTTCACCGAACCGGGCGGCGAGGCGCTAAAGGCCTGGATCGACGCCTGCCCGAACCAGCTCTATTCGGCGCTGACCTATCAGGGCGGCTCCGCCTGGCGCAAGCGCCTGATCGCCGACATCGGAGACAAGCCGGGCCTGGCATCGCTTCTCGAGCGGCGCTCCGATGCCGAGCTCGCCGCGCTGATGACCAATCTCGGCGGCCATGACCTGCCAGGCCTGATCGAGGCCTTCGGGACGGCACGCCGCAACGATCGACCGACTTGCTTCATTGCATACACGATCAAGGGCTTCGGCCTGCCGCTCGCCGGCCACAAGGACAACCACGCCGGCCTGATGACCAAGGATCAGATGGCGGTCCTTCGCGCCTCGATGTCGGTCGGCGACGGGCGGGAGTGGGACGCCTTCGAGGGATTGGCTGTTGGGGATTTGGAGCTGCAAGGGTTCCTCGATGCCGTTCCGTTCGCGGCAAAGGGCCAGCGGCGCCGGCACGCCCAGCGCATCGTGATCCCTGGTCGTCTCGTCGCGGAAGCCAAAGGCAGCGTCTCCACGCAGGTCGGCTTCGGCAGAATTCTGGACGAGATTGCGCGGGCTGGCGGGCCGCTCGCCGACGCGATCGTCACGGCATCACCCGATGTCACGGTTTCGACCAATCTCGGCCCCTGGGTCAACCGGCGCGGCCTGTTCGCGCGTCAGTCACTCGCGGACACTTTCCGCAGCGAACGCATCGCCTCGGCGCAGAAATGGGAATTCGGCACCTCCGGCCAGCACATCGAACTCGGCATCGCCGAGAATAATCTGTTCATCCTGCTGTCGGCACTTGGGCTGTCGCATTCGGTTTTCGGCAAACGGCTGCTGCCGATCGGCACACTCTACGATCCGTTCATCCAGCGCGGTCTCGATGCGCTCAACTATGCCTGCTACCAGGACGCGCGCTTCCTCCTTGTCGCGACGCCTTCGGGGGTCACATTGGCGCCGGAAGGCGGGGCGCATCAGTCGATCGCCACACCGTTGATCGGCATAGCGCAAGACGGGCTTGCCGCCTACGAGCCGGCCTTCGTCGACGAGTTGGGCGTGATCATGCGCTTTGCCCTGGATTATATGCAGCGCGACGGCGACGCCGTGCAGTCGGAGCGCACCTGGCTGCGCGACGAGACCGGCGGCTCGGTCTATCTGCGGCTCTCGACGCGCCCGGTCGAGCAGATCACGCGTAGCGTGACGCCCGTACTCGAGCAGGAGATCATCGACGGCGGCTACTGGCTGCGGCATCCGGGTCCTAATGCCGAAGTAATTGTTGCCTATACCGGCGCGGTTGCGCCGGAAGCCATCGAGGCTATCGGCATTATGGCGGAGGACCGTCGCGATGTCGGTCTCCTGGCGGTGACCTCGGCCGATCGGCTGAACGCAGGCTGGACTGCCGCGAGCCGGGCACGCGAACGCGGCGTTGTTCATGCCAGGAGCCATGTCGAAAGGTTATTTGCCGACCTTCCGGCGCATTGCGCCATCGTCGCCGTCACCGACGGCCATCCGGCCGCGCTCGGCTGGTTGGGCTCGGTCTACGGCCATCGCACGCGTAGTCTCGGCGTCGAGCATTTTGGCCAGTCGGGCACGATCGGCGACCTTTACGGGCATTTCGGCATCGACGCCAATTCCATAGCCACAGCGGCCGACCGGATTGCCGGCGGTCGCCCCATTCGCTACCTGCGTGCTCTAGATTGATGCTGGCAACATTCTCTGGCCGAGGCCTGATCGTGGATCTGAAGTGATGCCACTCACTGCTCGGGTAACGCAGTATCTGGAACGGCGCGCCTCTATCGACCAGGCTAGTGCTGAAGCCCGGTGATCATGGCGACGATCTCGTTCTTGTCGGTCTCGCTGGTCTTGCGCACGCCGATCTGTTTGCCACGTCGCAGAACACAGATCCGATCTGAGAGCCTGAACACCTGGTCGAGACTGTGGCTGATGATCAGCACGCCAATATTGCGCTGCTTCAGCGACAGAACGATCGTCTCGACCTTGGCGGTTTCGGCAACGCCGAGCGCGGCGGTTGGCTCGTCGAGCAGGATCAGCTTGCTTGCCCAGTGCGTGGCGCGCGCGATCGCCACGCCCTGGCGCTGGCCGCCCGAGAGATCGCGGATGGTGGCGTGAGCCGATGGGATGCGAACGTCGAGATCCTTCACCAGCTTTTCGGTGTCGTCAATCATCCGGCGTCGGTCGAGCAGGCCGAAGCGGTTCACCGGCTCGCGGCCAAGAAACATGTTCATGTAGACGGTCTGCTGATCGGCGAGCGCCAGGTCCTGATAGACCACCTCAATGCCGTGGGCGCGCGCCATGGTGGCGCTTGACATTGCCACCGCCTGCCCCTCGATGATGATCGTCCCGGATGTCGGAGCATGCACCCCCGTCACGATCTTGACCAGCGTCGACTTGCCGGCACCGTTATCGCCGACCAACGCCACTATTTCGCCGGGATAGAGCTCGAGCGAGAAATTTTCGATGGCGGTCAGGCCGCCGAAATTCTTGCGGATGTCGCGCAGCTGCAAAACAGGGGCCGTGCCGGTCATGGTCGCGTTCATCGCTTGCTCCTAGACGGGCCAGGCAGCGGTTTCGCCAAAACCGTTTTCGATCGTTTCGACTTGGGGGGCCCGCTTTGAGACACCGGAGATGCCGACCACGTAGGCGCGGGTCACGAACGCCTGGCCGCGAAAGCCGAACACCGCCGTGTCGCCGGGGCGTGGAGCATTGGCGCCGCTAGCGTCAATCATTGCGTAATAGTCGATTGCCGCAGGCGGCGGCACCTCGACGTTTCTGAGCGCGGCGGCGGCCGTGGTGGGATCTGCGGACACGATTGCCTTCACCTCATAGTCCGGAAAGATCGGATCGATATAGAAGCCGCCACCAAGGCAGTAGGCTTTGCCGCCAGACAAATGCGACACCTCGGTCAAATACAGAACGGCAGGGAGCTCCGGCAGATCCTCCATGACGTGCAGCGCGGTGGTGCCGGCCAAGCCATTGCCCGGTTCACATTGCGTGGCGCCGGCTTCGGCCAGCGCGCCAAGCAGGACACTCGACGTCGTGCCGGGCGCGTTCACCTCTATGTTGCTGCGGCCGGACTTGGCGAGCGCTTCGGCAGCTCCGCCCAGTGTCGCCAGATTGTGTGTCGGCAGGACCTTTCGCGTGGTCTGGTCGAACAGCAGCGCCGGGAAGGTGGTGATGCCAGCGAATCGTGCGCCGTCGAGACCATCCAGTTTTTCGGCGACCGCGGCGATATCGGCCGCCTCAAAACCACCTTCGTGGCCGCGGTAGAAAACGTCACCATCGGCGCGGATGCGGGCAAGCAGGTTTTGCGTGTACCCGGCGAGCCTTGCGCTGGCAGCGGCTTCTTCAGCCTTGGTGTCGTTGAAGACGGTCCAATAGTCCGGCCTGAACGTTTTGGCCGCCGCATTGGCCTCGTGCCTTGCGATCTGCTGCAGGTGGCCAAGATGACCGAGCCTCAGGCCGGCTCTGTGCGTTGCCCGCGCGCAGGCCATGTCGACGGCAACGGCCTGATCGATGCCGCCGCGCTTGAGCGCATGGCAGAACGAACTGGCGCGGCCGACCTGCTTGGTCATGGCGAAAATCTTCAGTCCAAACCGGTCGGCCTCGCGCTTCAGGACCCGGGCGTTGCTTTCGACGGCATCGAGGTCGAGCACATACGAATTAGCCGGCAGCTTTCCTTCCTGGTGCAGGCGCATGGCGCTTTCTATAAAGCTCGGATTGCGGCGCCGCAGAACAGCGAGGAACATGACAAAACTCCTTCAACGCGACTTTTCGCGCAGCGATACGGCGACCGCCGCAAGAATGATCAATCCGCGCACGATCATCTGATCGGAGACGGACAGGCCCATCAGGATGAGGCCGTTGTTCAGCATGCCCATCATCAGCGAGCCGACCAGCGCGCCGACAATCGATCCCTTGCCGCCGTTGAGCAGGGTTCCGCCGACAATGACGGCCGCTATCACCGTCATAAGGTCGGTTTCGCCGAGCGTATATTTCGCGGCCTGCAGCCGGCCGGCATAGAGCAGCCCGGCAAGGCCGGCGAGCCCGCCGCTTATGGTCAGAACGGCCAGCCTTATCTGCGCCACGCTGATGCCGGAAACACTGGCGGCACGGCTGTTGTCGCCGGTGGCCAGCACATGGGCGCCGAAGCGCGTCTCGCGAAAGACGAGATGCGCGATCGCAACGACAATGACCGTCCACCAGATCAAGGACGGAACACCCAGCAAAGAACCCGAGCCGAAGAAGCCGGTGAAGGCGTCGTTGGTGACCGGGATCGACCGCAAATCGGTCATCGAGCGAGATACGCCGGCAAACAGCCCGAGCGTCGCCAGCGTTACCAGGAATGAAGGCAACTTGACGTAAGCCACGAGGGCGCCGTTGAGCAGGCCGATCAGCAGGCCGGCGCCGAGGCCAGCCAGCACCCCGGCCACCAAGCCACAGGCGTTTATCGCCACCGCGGCAGCAAGAGCTGCCACGGCAACGATCGAACCTATCGAAAGATCAATCTCGCCCGCCGACATGACAAAGACAAGGCCGATCGCCATGATCGTCACGGGTGCCGTCTGCAGCACGATGTTCGACAGGTTGCGAACCGTCAGAAAACCGCTGTCCTTCAGTACGATCGCGAAGAACAGAAAGATCGCCAGAAATCCGAGATAGACGACATATTGCTGCAGGTTGAAGCGGCTGACCAAGCTCGCTGCCCGGCCGGGGCTGGTGTTGATACTCGACATTCTCACTTCCTCCGGCGGGGCGCCATTGTCTGCCGCTACTTCATGGCGGCCGCGATGGTCGCGGGCACGTCCTTGTTGAGGGACCGCTTCCACCCGTCCTTGACAGTGTCCTTGGTGACGGCGAGGGAATCGACCACCATGAACGGCGCGGCCTTCTTGCCGATCAACGAGGCGGCCGTGGCGCGTGCGAGCGTCACGCCGATGTCATAGGCTTCGTCTGCGATGAGTGCCGCAACGTTGCCGCCTTTCACCATGTCCAGTGCCGCCGGTTCGTTCAGGTCGAGCGTGACGATCTTGGTGTGGCTGTTGCCGGCCGCCCGCAATGTGGACAGCACGCTAAGCGCCGGCTCAGCCCAGGTGACGTAGACACCATCGAGGTCTGGGTGCTGTGTGATCATCGCCTGCGCGATTTCCTCGCTGCGCGCGGGGTCGGCCATTCCGGCCTCGGCTACGATCTTCATGTCCGGATAGTCCTGCTCGATTGTGTGCTTGAATGCTCCATCGCGCTGGTTGGTGACGTAGAAATCGGCATCGTGAAAGATGTAGCCGACCTTGCCCTGCTTGCCGAGCGCGTCGGCCATTGCGATCCCGGCCTTATTGCCCATCTGGAAAAGGTCGTCCGAAACGATGGTCACATAGTCCTTGTCGTGAACGTAGCCTGCTGGCGAATTGTCGACGAATCCCAATTTCACGCCGGCCTGGCGCGCAGGATCATAGACGGTGGCCGCACTTGCGGGATCGACCGGTAGGGACAGTATAATCGAGGGCTTTTTGGCGAGTACTGTCTCGACGTCGGATTTCTGCCGGGCTGCATCAAAGCCGGCGTCGGTCTGAGCGACCACCGTGATGCCGAGCCGCTTCAACTCGTCCTGGGCGCCGCTGTTCACCGCGTTGGTGTATTCGCTCATCTCATGCCAGACCAGCGCGGCGGTGTATTTGCCGTCCTTGATCTGCTGCTCCTCAGCTGGTGTGAGCACGACGCTCTTTGCCGGCGTCGGCTTTTCCCCGTTCGGTCCCGTGGTGGTGCCGTCGGCTGCGAAGGCGTTGGCGGCGACGAGCGCTACCAGTGCCGACAACATTCCAATTGCTGTGCGCATGTCAGTTCCCCTTGTTTTTATGGTGTCGGCGGCCCTCATTGGCCGCCGGCATTCGCCTGTCACTTGGCCGCGTCGAGCACCGATTGCGGTGCGTCGCGGTTCAACGAATCCTTCCAGCCCTGCGCAACGTTCTGCTTGGTCACGGTAAGCGCCGGGGCAACGACGAAGGCCGGCGTCTCCTGGCCGAGCAGCGCCTTGACGCCGACAGCGGCCATGGCGCGACCGAGCTCATACGCCTTGTCGGCCACCAGTGCGGTCACATTGCCGCCCTTGACCATATCGAGCGCCACCGGTTCGGCGAGGTCGAGCGTGACGATCTTGGTCTTGGTGTTTCCGCTTGCCCGCAAGGCCGACAGCACGCCGTCGGCCGGTTCGGCCCAGGTGACGTAGATGCCGTCAAGATCGGGATGCTGCACGAGCATGGCGCTGGCCAGCTCTTCTGCCCGCGCCGGATCGGAGATCCCCTGCTCGGCGACGATCTTGATACCGGGATAATCCTTCTCGATCGTTGTCTTGAAAGCCTGGTCGCGCTGGTTCGTCACATAGTAACTGGCGTCGTGGAAGATGTAGCCGACCTTGCCTTTGCCATCGAGCGCCTTGGCCAGTGCATCGGCCGCGTGCTTGCCCATCTGGAACAGGTCGTCAGTGACGATGGCGGCATAGTCGGTTCCGTGCTTGTAGCCTTTCGGCAGATTCGAAAGGAATACCAGCTTGGTGCCGTCGGTGAGCGCCTGACGGAAAGCCTCGGCCGAAGTGACCGGATCGAGGGGCAGCGACAGGATGACGTTTGGCTTGGCTGCGAGCGCGGTTTCGATGTCGCTGCGCTGGCGCGCCGCGTCAAAGCCGGCGTCGGTGGTCACGACGATCTGAATGCCAGCACGGGCAAATTCATCCTTGGCGCCGGCGCTGACCGCATTGGTGAAGTCGGACGAGGTGTGCCACAGCAGCGCGGCCTTGTAGCCCTTCTCCTTCACTGCGGCCAGATCTGTGTCCGACAGAGTAACCTCGGCGCTGGGCGTCGCCGTCTCGCCGCTCGGTCCCACTGTCTGTGCGCCGGCTCCGCCGGCCAACAGCATCAGACTGCCTGCAAGTGCTGTAGCAACAAGTCTGTCTATCAGCATGGTAGTTCTCCCATTTTCGCTCTCAGTTGTCCTTTATTCCGTAACGCCGCAATACTCCGCCATGAACCGGGCGAAGCCTACGATGCCCGCCAGATATTCCTCGACATCGACGTGTTCGTCGAAGGTGTGGCAGTTGCGAATGTCGCCTGGCGCGCAGTACACGGCGGGGATGCCGAGCCGGTTGGTGAAAAATGATGACTCTGACCAGAATGGCGCGCCTTCGATGGCGCCGCGACCAGCCATCGATCGGGCCATGGCGGCAGCAAGGGCGCCGACCTCCGGCCTGTCAGGTGCAATCTCGGCGGCGTTACCCCCGAGCGGATGATCGCGGCCTGCCGGATAGGCGAACGCCAACATGATTTCAGGATCGGTGATGGCGCCGCGCACCACTG
Source organism: Mesorhizobium sp. M1399 (assembly GCF_040317735.1). Classification (NCBI taxonomy): domain Bacteria; kingdom Pseudomonadati; phylum Pseudomonadota; class Alphaproteobacteria; order Hyphomicrobiales; family Phyllobacteriaceae; genus Mesorhizobium; species Mesorhizobium sp. M1399. The sequence goes on along the minus strand of NZ_JAMYKZ010000011.1, from coordinate 81,588 downwards.
CCTCGATTTCGGCGGCGGCCTCGTCCAGTGACTCGCCGGGCAACAGCTTGCGGATCAGCGACAACGTGCAGCGTTCGGGCACCGCGATGTAGCCTCCGCCCGCAAGCCCGGTGATCAGCAGGAAGCCACGCCCAATCAGCGGGTGCTCGGCTCTGGTTGCAACATCTTCCGAATGCTTCCACAGCGCGCTCATGACGGCGTGGCTTGCACGCAAGGCATCCTTGCCGAGTTCGGGTACGCCGAAATAGGCCGATCGTCCGGTGACGGTGATGTCGGTAATGAAGAAGCCGATTTGGGCCGGATAAACCGAAAGGCGGGTAGGCTCCACATAGACGATGAAATCGGGCGCCACGACTTCGCCTCTCTCGATGCGGCCGACGAAGTCCTTGATGCCGGCGGAGACGCCGATTCCAGGCTGGCCGCTCTCCTCGTCGCCGACGAAGGCAAAGGCAACGTCGCCGGCCAGTTCGATGTCGGCCGTGTCGAGCAGAGAGAGTGCCGACAGCGCGGAGCAGATGCCGGCCTTGAGGTCGCCGGCGCCGCGGCCCCAGATCTGCCCGTCGATCATTGGCGCGGCAAACGGATCCTGCCTGGCGGTGCCAGCCCAGTGCTCGCGCCAGCCCTCGACATGAACCGTATCGGTGTGGCCGATGAAGAGCAGCCGCTTGCCGGCGCCGGCACCTTTGCGCTCACCCCAGACATTGGGCCGGCCGGGCGCGAATTCCGCACGCCGAATTTCGCTCAAGCCAAGCATGCGCATGCGGTGTTCAAGGAAGGCGACAAAGTTTTCTTCGTGACCGGTTATGCTTTCGCGGCCGATTGCCCCCTGCAGAAGCTCCACCGCTGCGTCGCAATCGAGGGCGGCGCGCAAGCGGGCGGTGATGTCCTTTGAAGCGGTCATAGCGTGGCCTCGCGCAGCACGGCCGAACTGGCTGGGGGAAGCGAAATGCGTCCGTCGGGCGCGTCGACGCCGAACAGTTTGTTGTGCAACTGGCCGAGCCCGATGGCGGCGGCGCCGATGAGCGCTGCCCGCGACCCGAGTTCGCTGGCCTCAACGGCGATAGGATAGGGGAAGCAGCGCGGCAGCAGGTCCCTAACGCGCAACAGGATTTCCGGCCGCAGCCCGATCGAGCCGCCCAGGACGACCTTTTGCGGATTGGCAATTGCCGCTATGGCCACAATGCCTTGCGCCAGGTAGCGCGCGGTTTCGTCGAGCACCGTCGCGGCATGCCTGTCTCCGGCCAATGCACTGTGGAAAATCGTCGGCACGTTGACGATGTTGCCCGTCAGCGCCGCGTAGCGTTCAACCATGGCGTTGGTTGCGACCACGCGCTCGAAAGCGCCGGCGCGCAACGATGTCGGCGCGAAAGGATCGGCGCCAATCGGCAAAAAGCCCATCTCGCCGGCTGCATTGCTGGCGCCCCGCACCAGATTGCCTCCAACCATGAGGCCGCTGCCGATGCCGGTACCCAGCGCTATGAAGGCGAGATTGTCGATACCGCGGCCGCACCCCTGCCAGTTCTCGCCGAGCACCGCCAGATTGACATCGTTCTCGATCACCACATGAAACCCGAATGCGTGCTCGAAAGCGCGAACGACATTCATTGTGCCAAAGCCGGCAATATTCGGGGCAAGCAGGACGCGGCCGGTCTTCTTGTCGGGTGCACCGGGAACACCAATCACCGCCAGCCTTATCTTTGTGCGCGAGATGCGGTGCCTCTGGGCCGCCTGAAGCGCTAGATCCACGATCTGGTCGACGACGAACTGTCCGCCCCGAGGATCGGTCGGCGCCGTTTCCTCCGCGAATATCTGGCAGGCAAGATCGGTGAGGGCGACCCGGACTTTGGCGCCGCCGAGGTCGACCGCCGCGATGTAGGCCGCGTTAAATACGAGTTCGTAAGTGACAGCCGTGCGTCCGACATGTCCGCTCGTGCGCCCCGTTTCCTGCACCCAGCCTTCCTGCTCGAGTGTCCTGACGATCTCGGAGATTGTCTGCTTAGACAAGCCGGTCTGCTTTGCGATTGAAGCGCGCGAGATCGGCCCACCTTGCACGATCGCCTCCATGACGGAGCGCTGCGAGAACTGACGAGAAATGCGTGGCACGTCGTTCAACAGCAGCTCCGATTAATTCGTTCTGTCACCGAACTTAATAATCATTTTGGACGGCAGTCAACTGGCCGCTCAAAAGAGGGGTTTGTACACCGGGGAAAAACAGCAGCGCTGGCGATCTAACGTCCCGGTGAAAAGCAGGAAGCCCTTCGAAGGCGACTACCAGGTGTTACCGATTTGCGGCGTTGGTGGCGATGACCAAGCTGCGTCGCCGCACCCGATCGTCGACCGCTCGCTTGCCAAGCTCAGGAAGGTGAAGTCGTCCGATATCGGCATCGTCGTCGCCGACGGGCTCATCAATTGCGAGATTGCACCGCAATCCATCGATCGCCTGGCGGTTATGCGAGGTTCTCCTTGGTTCGATGGGCATGTCACTGCCTGACTTCATCGGGGATGCCGAGGCGAAAGTCGCCGCCAAACTCATCGCCGCCGCTGCCGATGACGGCGCTAAGGCGGTCCTGGGAGATGTCGACGCTCACAAGAACGCCTGGGCCGCCAAGAGCAACGAGGAGCGCACCACGCTCAGCCAGTCGGCGGCCGGTTGGGCAATCCGCCCGGCCGGCCATCGGGTGAACTGTCCATCGTGCGCTTCCCAAGCTTTGGTCGTGGGTGAGCCCGTCACTGCGCCGACACAGAAACTCGAGGACGGCGAGATCACCGAGACGCAGATATCTGCCCAATCGTTTCGAGTGCATCGCCTGCGGCTTGAAGATCAACGGCTTTTCGCGCCTCGCTGCGGTTGGCCTGGAGAGCGCTACAAGAAGACCCAAGTCTATGACGCAGCGGAATATTATGCGCCGCAGGACAACTATGAAGGCTATGAGGATGACAACAACGAACGTTGATCTGCGGAAAAGTGCGCAGGGCAGGGGCATGACCCGTACTGGACTGGTCGCTTCCGCTCGGCGCGAGCCCTCATTCGACGGGGCTCCATTGCTCGACCGTAATACCAGTGCATTCGGCAAAAGCAGATCGAGAATGCGGCCGAGCAGACTGGCGACGCCCGTAGACAGGCATGACTTTCTCGCATTTCAGATTCGAGAAAGTCCTTGACTCTTGACGCCTATTAGCGGACTTTTGCGCATCTGAAATGCGAGAAAGTCCGTGTCCATACTGCTGGTTGGAGAGACAATAGACAAGAGACGTGCGCATGCGCTAGCGGTGGTAGGGGAACTCGTCCCGCTCGTCCGCGGTGTTTATGCACGATCAGGCGACGACGTTGAGCAAGCAGTTTTAGGCCACGCCGTACGCATCGCGCGCTACCTCTATCCTACTGCCTATCTATCATCGGCCTCTGCTCAACTTCTTGCTCCCACACCTGACGGCCGCCTGTTCGTTAGCGGTCGGCGTAATCAACGAACCCGGCTACGGACGCTCGAAATAATCCAAAACGAGGCGCCTCCCCATCCTTCGACTGCCTCTGCGGTGGTAGGGGACGATCTTGGCGAGCTGCGAGTTGACGTTTCCTCGCCGCGCCAACGCTTCCTGGAAGCATTCCGCTTGCGGAGCGAGCATGCTAGCGCCATCACCGAACTGATGCGGGCCGACATGGCGGCAAGACTCATAGAAGAACACGGCTCGCCACAGGTGGCCGCTGACGCGGTCTGGGCGTTGGCCCGCGAGAACGGATGGTACCGCGAAGGGGAGGGCGCTGAGCGTTATCTGATTGCGCGCCCGGCGGCGGCCAAGGGCCCCGTTAACAAGGCGGCCCTGGATTTCCTTGTGGCATGGCATGGGGATCCTCTCGGTCGTCTAATCCACGATGGATTCGAGTGGCGCTGGAAGCCTGTGAGGCGCAGCGGCCCGCCACTCGTTCGACAGACTGCACCAGGCAAGCTGCCGGCTTTCATCGAGTCGCTCCTCCCAGAAGGATGGCTCGCGCAAGTGCTCCGTCAGCGGGATGAACGCGAAGCGCTGCGAAGCGGCAAGCGCTACATGTCAAATATCGCGGTCGTCGAGAGCCAAGCCGAGCTTAACGTCCTGCCGCGAGACGAACTCGACACCAAACTTGTCGCGTTCACCGACGATGGGCGCTTCACTGGTCGATACGTCGGCCCGTCGCGAGGCGAGATCCAGGAGACGTTCGAGCACAACTTGGCTCAGCTGTTTGCGCGCGCGGAAATGCCGAGATTATCGGGTGTCCAGATTAAGGCGCCGATGAATTTGGCATCGGACGGCGCGCTGCTACCCGCGATCGATCTGCCATTCACTCACATCCTTAAGCCGGCCGGAACCGCGGGCTTCGAAATGCTGCCGGTCGTCGAATGGCTTTGTCTTGAACTTGGTCGCGCAGCGGGCTTCGAGGTTCCGGCCGCCGCGCTCATCGACATGCCGGATGGGATGTCACCTGCATTGGTCGTCGAGCGATTCGACGTGCGACGCGGGCCCGATGATCGACGCTTCCTAGCGCTCGAGGACTTCTGTTCGGTTCTCGATCTGCCGACCTCAGCCAAATACGACGGCACAATCGAACGCATGGCGCGCGGTTTGCGGCCGCTTTCGACCGACCCTGCCGCCGATATCGAGACCTTGTTCCGCCGGGCGTTTTTCGCGTGGCTGATCGCCGACGGGGACATGCATCTCAAGAACCTGGCGCTCCTCAAGATTGCAGGCCCTGGCTCCAAGCGGTTCGAGACCGTCCGGTTCGCATCCCTTTACGACGCCGTGACGACCCGCGTCTTTCCGGGGCTTGGTGGCGATCGTATGGCGCTGAAGCTCAACGGTAAGGACGACCGGCTTACACGGCAGGACTTCCTAACTCTCGCGCGCACGATCGAGTTGCCGGTCACTCGCGCGGAAGAAGCGATAGGTTCGATCGCCGCTGCCCTGCGCGAAGCAGCGCGCATGCTCGCTCTGCCGTCCTTTGCCGAACGGGCTGATCCCGCTCAAACAGCGGCGGAGCGAGTGAAGGCGATCGTGCGCGACCGCGCTGAGGCGTTTTCATGAGCACCCATGGGATCAAGATCTATGTCGGCGTCACCGATCTAGATTGGTTCGAATTTCTGTCGCGCCGCCAGGACGTTGACGAGGTGAACATCTGGCAGCCCGGGGGGGCGGTCGCAGTTCCGAGCGCTCCAACCGGGCGAACTGTTTCTCTTCAAGCTTCATAGCCCCAACAACTTCATCGTCGGCGGCGGGCTGTTCGGGCAGGCGTTCACACATCGCCGTATGTGGACGGCTCTCCCTCTTTGTTCAGACGAACTGATATACCAGCCATGCTCTGCCCTTCAGCAACAAACATGTTGAAGATGCCCCTCACAAGCCTGATTTCGTTTGGCGGGCCAGGGACAAGGAGAACACGTTCGCCAGCGAGCCCTTTCTGTTCTCCAGAGCCGAGAACGTAACGGGGCTCCCATCCTTATCCAGCAACATTCGCCGGACGCCGTAGGGCACGGGTCCCCCTTTGGCTGAATCCGAGACGAGCCTGCTGCAGCTGCGCTCTGGAGACCTTTGGGGACAGCTCGCGGCTGTACTCGCTTGCCATCACCCGTTTCATATTTTTGAGGATTGCAGAGACCATGCTGCCATCGTTATCGAACTGCTCGCCGCAATATTCCACCGCCACGCCCCGCTTCGCGCCTCGAAGCTGACCTCCGTGATTTCGTGTCCAAATGTCGCGTTTCAGGCCGTACTCGGACACCTGAAGAACGCCTTCACGAGATTAGCGAAGCATCGTCACGATGGAGACGGCGAAATCGACGGGGAAGATGAAAGCTGAGCAGTCAGCGACGCCGGCAGAGGCGGCTTCGGCCGTCCCTTCCTGACGTTTGATGGCAATGGATGACGTCAGGGTGCTGCACCACGGCGGCGACGAGCCCGACACCATACCGCAGGCGATCGACGCGACGGCGCCAAGGGCCGTACCTGACTCTATGTTCCCTTCACGATTCTCGGTTTAGTCGGTCGGCGGGGTTGAGCCGCGCCCTCGATGGCCAAAGCCAGCCGCTTCTCGTCTTCGATGGCGCGATCGACTGCCTCAATTTCCTCTTGAAGCACCTTCATCTCGGCTCCGTAGCTGGAGCCGTCGCTGTCCCCGATCTGAAAGCCACTTGCCCGCATTGCGTCGCGAGTATGGTGCACGTTACGGACTCCTTCGCGTCGAGTCGCGACCAGGATTTCCCTGAACTCACCAAGACGTTCAACGTGACTGCGAGCCATTGCGTCCTCCTATTTCATCGTCATCGTCGCCGACGGCGATTCAGAACGGCTAAAACTTACTGCGCAGAAGGTTTAAGTGACTTTAAGAGATACTCTCGACAAAGCATGAGTGCGGAAGCTCAAATTTGAAATTTGAACGTCTTGCAATAGCGTGAAGCGCGGCAGGCGGAAATTGGCTTGGGACCCGACCGATCACAGACCAGGTGCTAGAGGCTGCGCCTGTGCCACCTCCGAAGCTGCGCAATTTACCGACATCGGGTTTTGTGTCGAAGTGCGTCAACGAGGTGAGTCCTAACAACTGCAAAATGTTTGAAGGTTTCAAGAGGCGGGGTGCGCCTCGCCGGCCGTCACAGGAATGAGAACCCCAAACCGGGGGCATGCATTCCATATCATCGTCATGACGGAACTGCCGCCGCAGATCGGAGCGTCTGAACGTCGTCATTTCCATTCTGTCGTCAGGAGCAGTGTGTTCGGGCCAACCCACCCGTCCGGGCTTCCCCACATCGCAAGCTGGTCGCAATATCGGCCCAGGCTGCCTCCTGCGCGGCCGGCGCTAGTCGCGACAGCATCGCCAAGTCGTTTTTCGCTGCGTTTGGAAGAAGGGATACTCTCGCGAACCAAATGGCCGCCTGGCGCAAAAGCGAGGCGGCGGGGCGAGAAATATCGCCTGCCCTTGAAGGTAAGCTGTTGCTAAGTGCCGGTGAGAGGCATGGCTTGCGGTGGGCGTACGGGCACGGCCGAGCGCACCTACTTGAAGGTTTGGAGAAGGCCAACTGTCGGTCTAGCTTTGCAGACGGGGCCGGATGCTGTTTCTCGAGGATTGCGATGATCGTACATTTAGTAGACGGCACATACGAACTGTTTCGCCACTTCTACGGCCAACGCCGGTTCAACAACGGCCAAGACAAGCCGTTTGGCGCCGTCGTCGGCGTGCTGAACACAGTGCTGGAGATGAGCGAGAATGGCGCCACACACATTGGGGTGGCTACCGATCATGTAGTAGAATCGTTCAGAAATCAGCTCTGGCCGGGCTACAAGACCGGGGATGGCATCGAGCCGGCATTGCTCGCGCAGTTTCACCCCCTCGAGAAAGCCTTGGCGGCGATGGGAGTGGCGGTCTGGCCGATGATCGAGCTGGAAGCCGACGACGCGCTGGCCTCCGCGGCGCACAGCGCGGCTGCCGATGGGCGCGTGCAGAAGGTGTGCATCTGGACGCCGGACAAGGATCTCGCGCAGTGTGTGCGCGGTGACCATGTGGTCCAGGTAGACCGCAGGACCCAGAAAATTCGCGATGCCGCGGGTGTACGCGAGAAGTTCGGAGTTGAGCCGGCCCTCATTCCAGATTTCCTCGCGCTCGTCGGTGATGCCGCCGATGGCTATCCGGGTCTCGAAGGCATCGGCCTGGTCTCGGCCGCCCGGCTGCTTGGCCGCTACGGCCCTCTTGAAAGCTTTCCGCCTGAAGCCCTCGGCAAGCGTAGAGAGCTCGCGCTTTTATTCAAAAATCTCGCGACGCTTCGCACGGACGCTCGGCTGTTCGATGACGTCGAAGAGCTGCGCTGGCGCGGCCCGACCAAAGCGTTCGAGACGTGCGTGATCCAGCTAACTGACACCCGGCTCCTCGCACGTGCTCTCAACGCTCGCCGAAACTGACTTCGGGAGGCGAGATCTGGAAGCGGCCTTTAAAAGGCCAGCGTCGATTCCCGATCGCACAGGGGCACTGTGCACGCGGGAACAGTCTGGAATAAGACACAGGCAAATGTGCCGGCTGGGGGCAGGCGCTCACACAGCATCTGAGTTGTGGGTGGCGTTCAATGGCATACTAGCGTCCACCTGGGACCTTCAGGAGACTGAAGCTGCCAGCCATTGCAGGAGGAGCAGCCGCGGGATCGGAAACGTTTTGTCAGCAGAAAATAGGGTCATGTTGCAAAGCATCTCTCCGAACGCTGCGCCGGTGCTATGGTGTGCCCGCACTCATCAGACGGCAAGGATATGAGGCATGCCCGCAGTCACCCGCCGTACACTTCTTGCGTTCACCGCCGTTGCGTCTGTCATTGAACCGACGTTTGCTGAAGGCGAAGGTATCTCGCGCGAACTGCAGGCGCTGATCGCAAGGCATGAAACCGCCTATGCCGCGCTCCACAGGGTTGTTCATCGAGCGGGCAGCAACTGGCACGACCGCAAGACGGCAGACCGAATTGAAGAGCAAGCCTTGCTGGCCATCTGTTCCTATCCTGCGACCAGCCGAGGCGACCGCCGGGTCAAGGCCGAGTACCTGTTGACTGTTGAGGCACGAGGCGAACTCGACTTGAAAGAGCACATGCAGGCCATCCTACGCTCAACGATGCGGGGCTGATCGATCGCAGTACCCGCGGGGACCAGACCGCGCGTTGCCGGAGCGCGGCGCGGCCTCGGAGTAATGACGACGCAGACATTCTGTTTGGGTTACCGCGCAGAAAAGGAACCCGAAGATGCGTCAATCCCCCGCGAAGACCGCCTCATCGGCTGGTAGCGAGCCCCCGCCGACGCGGCAAGTATGCAAATTTGGTGAAATTCTCGGAAGCGGCTCAGTTTCGAGAATCGCCAAGGCCTCATCGGATGACTGTGCCTGTCGGAGTCGCTCCCGAACTTGAGATGTCCGAAGCACCCGGCATATTTGCGAAAGGGCAGGGAGGAAGGCGGAAGTAGCAGAGCGCGGCCAGAGTACAGTGTAAATGAGATCGACTGGGTCGTCGTCGGGGCCGTCGAAATCGATAGGCTGGGCCAAGCGTGTCAAAGACGCGACAGGCGAAGAGATCATACCCAGTAGAGCGTGAGGGATCGCGACACCACGACCGATGCCCGTCGAGCCGAAATCCTCGCGGTCGAAGAGACTACGGAGAACCACCTGCTCGTCAAGCCCGGCTCTTCGCGCAATTCTGATCGCGATTTTTGTCAAGGCTGATTGCTTTCCTTTAGTCGCAAGGTCAAGCGAAATGTCTTCTTCTGACAAGATGGGGCAGACCGTCAGAGTAACCTCAATGTGGATCCCAAACGCGATCGCAAATGGGGTGCAGCGCACTGCTTGGCCAGCGCAGAATTCACCGTCGGATAAGTGGCTGTCCCGGACGCGAAGGCCTTCTCGCGTCCGGGCTAATAGCCCGTTTTGAGGCGTTTCGGCTCTCGCGGGAGAAGGCAGTATTTCGGGCTTCAGGTGGGGTGGCTCTTCAGTGTTAGCGAGGCCGGCATGACCTCACATCAGGTCTTCAACCATCCGCGCACATTTCCCCAGACCTGTGCTGGTCCCTCTTGTTCTAAGGAGTCCCTGTTCAGCCGCGGCCGCCTTGAAGGCCTCGAACGCAGCTTGCTGGCTGCAATGCCCGGCGAGCGATTCCTCGACCATTCGGATCGCCTTGAGCCGCCCCGGCTTTCCCATTCTAGGCCATGGCTGCTGAAGCACCTTCATTGCGTCGGCTATGGACGCGACCACCGTCAGGTTGCGATTGAGGCAAATTGTAATTGGACTGAAGGCCCGCATTCTTGTCGCTCCCCACGATTGAACGCGGCTAAACGCGAAGACAAGGGCAGTGGTTGCATGAATGTGGATCACGGCGAATTCAAAGAACCGCTGGCCGATGCGATTGAGGCTGAGCAGGCTCTCCTTGGGCCCGGCTCTTTGCCTCGCCGGACCATCCTTCTCGTCGAACAACAGGACCCGACCGGCAAAAAGCATCTGCGCACCGTCCGACGCCGCGAACCATTTTTCGAGTTCGTCACGCCGCTTGCCCGACAGCTTCTCAAGTACACCGCGACGAATTCGGCGACTGTGAGGGAGGAGATGAAAAGGTTATGGTCGTTTCGTTCGGCTGTCCTTTAGAGCAGGGGCTCCGAGTCGGTTTGTATCGAGCAGATGTCGCATCAGATCTTGACCTGGAGATCGGCTCCGGCAGCCGGGATCGGCGCAGCGCGGCAACGATGCCATGTTCCTTCGGCGGCTCACCGACGATGGTCTGGCTGACGGCCCCGCGAAGGCGCGAAGCATCGGGGCCTTCTTCTGCCAGTCGGGCGAGCCAACTTTCTTTGGCTGGGAGGGCGGCGCACTGCTTCGGCTCCGAACTGTTGACACATGCACCAAGCTGACAGACCGGAAGCGGCGGCGTGCCCTGACGTCATGGAGACTAGCCCCGCTCCCGAAGCCCGCAGATTGTGATCTCGTTGGCTATGCAGAGCATCCAGCCGTCGTTTCCGAGCGGGCGTTCGTGTTTGGGAAGTGCATCTCGCACGCGCTCGCTAGACGACCACCGGCGGCTATAAATACCTCTCGGCGGTGGGCCGTACTGAGCCGGCGGCGGAGTTTCAGCTTTCGGCCCAACAGCGCTCTGCCGGCCTTGATGCACTCACCACCCTCCAGCTCGCGTGTTGGTGGCCGGAAAATCGCCACTACAACCGCCATCGACTCAAAGTCGAAAGCTACACGCCTGAGGCGCTGTCATTGGCTGAGATCCGGAATAGTCGGTCAGGCTGATAGTCTTGATTGTTGCCGCCGTGCGCCGGAGCAGGGCAGCACGCTCCGCCATCGTTCATTGACGGGCTTCGTTGGCCGGGTGTAGCAGCTCGGATACGAACAGGTCTACGACCGGAATTCCAGTTCCCCCAACTCCTCCTACGTTACATTAGCAGTTGCGGAACCTTCTCGCATTCGTCGGTTGGAATCTCGTACTCCACCGACCCCTAGCAATTGTGTTCCGCTGTTGGGTCACTTAGCCCGCCGGTTCCGGCCGGCGGGCTTTTTGTTGTCGTGGTGGAACACCCGTTTGCGACGATGGTTCGGTTAACTAGGCGGGGAGCGCGGCTGAGAAAAGAGACAAGTGAGAGAGAACCGAACATCGATGCTGTACGAGCACTGATCGAGGTTGAGCGCGCAGCACGAGATGCAAAGACCGCTCGGATCGGGGAGTGCGCTTGGAGGCTGCAAGGGGGCACCCCTGTGCAACCGACACCGAAGAGGAGCCGGAACGGCAAGCACGCGTGGTCGAACCGAAGCGCTGCGTGCGCTACACGACGCAGATCGATAGGGAACGGATGGTCATTTTCGTCCTGGCGAAATCGCCGCTCGAGTTCCGCGCGGCAAGTCGATCTCGTCCGTCATCATCTCCAACATGACGAGGTCGTCAATGTTGGAATGGCCGCCTTGCCGCCACACCCCTTCGGCCAGTGACTGCAGAAAAGCCATGACGCCGGCGAACGGCTAGCCAGCTCGGCCTTGTCGGGTCGAATTCCTGCTTGGGGAACGGTCTGCCGGAATTGTTCGCGCGAGGCAGCAGGATCGGAAAGAGACACATATGGCAGCAGCCCAATGGTTTGTGATTGTCGGTATCTTAACGTCAGCGCCGGGCACGCCGTTCGCGTAGGACTGTCACTACGCGGTGTTTTCAGCCTGCAATCAGTGCTCCCCTTCGCCCTTCGCAAGATAGTTATGCATGTCACTTGCCGCGACCGCTGCGTGCCCGAACGCGACGGCAAGCTGGTTGATCTCGTCGACGACATCTCCAGCTGCATAGAGTCCCGGCACGGCGGTGCGCTGGTGCGAATCCACGACAAGATTGCCGGCTCGGTCACATTCTGCACCAAGGTCGGTCGCTAGCCTCGAGCGGATGATCGACCCCATCGCAGGGTAGATGGTGTCAAACGAGAGCGTCCTGCCGTCGACGAGTTCGACAACTGCCCGACGGCCCTCAGCTGAAATTGCGTCTCGGGCGCATGCGCCGAACTCGATTCCAGCCCTTTTTAGCCTAAGAACGTCATCCGGGCTGGGCTGGGCTGCATCAGCAATCAGCAAAGTTACGTCTCGAGTGAAGGTCCGCATGAACAGCGCCTTTTTCATTGCGTGTTCGGCCGGTCCGATGACGGCCACCCGTTTGTCAATGACCTCATAGCCGTCGCAGATAGGGCACAATCGCAAGGCTCCGGCTTTAATCATGTCGGCGGTGCCCGGAACGTCGGGGAGGCTGTCGACGACACCAGTGGCAATAAGCAGTGAGCGGGCATGAATGGGAGATGAAGCCTGCGCTAAAAATCCATTCTCCGCGATGCGAATGCCCACGACCGTATCGCACACCCAATCTGCGCCGTGCCGGGTGGCCTGCAGTTTGAGGCGGTGAAGCAGGTCAGGGCCGGTGATTCCGCGCGGGAAGCCCGGGCAGTTGCGCGTCAAGGGAATCCAGTTTGCCCGGCTTTGACCTGCATCGACGACAACTACCCGACGCCGAAAACGTCCAAGGTAGGTCGCGGCCACGAGGCCTGCTGGCCCGCCGCCCACAACCAGGGAGTCAAACATCCGATCGCGGCGCGCTTTGTCTCTGTCGACCATTCAGAAATCCTGACACTGCAAAACCGCACCGTGAGTGCACCGTGGACCACGTTGAAAGGAAACGCCGAACCGCCAATTTGGTTACCAAGTATTGGTTGCTGGGGCATAGCTGCATGCTTCCCACGTTGCGTTCGACCCGGCGCTCAGGAGTATGCTGGCACGAGCCTGGCTCGCGCAATGGCAACGCCATGGTGAAATGCAGGCCCTCGGGATTGTCCCTCGGGGTTGTAGTGTAATTCGATCTTTGCATTGCAATGCACGGCAACTACCTTTCCCAGCAATGTCGTTCCAAAGCCTCGCCGCTTCAGGGGCTCCACGGCGGGGCCGTTTCGCTCCTGCCGGTCGAGGTAAACAACCTGCTCAGCCGCGGAACCGCGGATCCACCATCGCACCTTGAGGCGGCCTTGAGAGCGCCGCGTGAGAGTAGCAGCAAGCGATGGTGGACTTCCCGACACCTGAGAGGGCCGATCAAGAGCGAGCTTGTGCCCCGATCGAGGCGGCCGCCGATCAGAGTGTCCACGGAATTTCCGCTTAAGGCCGGCGAGCCGTGTTCGGCTTTAGGGTGCTCGGCGGCTACCAGCCGCGCAAAGACGGTAACGACGTCCGGCTGGATGACGAAGTCGTGATAGCCGCCGCGTATTTATGCCCCACGCATCTTGATGACCTGCAAGCGACGCCGCTCGCCACCATGAGTCGGCGTCAGTGGGGCCATCGTGAAGGAACAACAAGGCACTGGCCTCGTTAGAGCCGTACATCCATCGATAGCTTTCAACAGGAGATGAGAATGGCGATGACGCGAAGATCACAGGGCAGTTCCAAGGGCTTGGAAGACCTTTTCTACGATGGTCTGAAGGACATCTACTACGTCGAACGGAAGATTCTGACCGCCTTAAAGAAAATGGCAAAGGGCGCAGAGTCCGAAGAGCTGAAGGCCGCGTTCGCATCGAGACGAGACAGAAGGTCAAATCGAGCGCCTGCAGCAGGTTTTCGACGCGTTTGGCAAGAGGGCTCAGGGTAAGACGTGCCCAGCGATCGATGGCATGATCGAGGAGGGGCAGGAGATTTTGGAAGAATTCGGAGACGCTCCAGCATTGGACGCAGGGCTCGTGGCTGCAGCCCAGGCGGTCGAGCATTATGAAATCGCGCGCTACGGCACTCTTGTGACGTGGGCGGGCTTGCTCGGCCTACGAGACGCAGTCCCACTTCTGGAACAGACTCTCGAAGAAGAAAAAGCCACCGATGAGGCGCTCACCCAACTCGGCGAAACTGGCGTCAACGAACGGGCAATGCAGCAGGCCGCGTGAGGTCGCGCATTGCTGGGGTGGCCAATCCGAAATTTGCATCTTCGTGAGCAGCGCAATGGGCGAATTCGGATTTGGCCATTTCCTCTGTCGCTTGCCCGTCGAGCACACGTGTTTTGGCTCTAACCGCATTGTACTACTACGCGCACCAATGTGGGCGCGCCGGTTATGCAAAAACACCAACCCCGCCGCACGCGCCTGTATCGACGCAGCAAGAAGACTCGAGGGCGAGGACCTGCCGGTCATTCTGCTTTTCGAGCGGAGGGGCCTCCTCGACCGGCTGTTGGGAAGGAGGGCAGCATGAACCTGCTCGATATATTCAAGCGCCGCGGCAGCGCGTCCGTGGCGCGCGAGCGCTTGCAACTGCTGTTGGCTTACGAGCGCCGCAACCGCAACCAGCCCGATCTCGTCTCCGTGTTGCGCGAGGAAATCATGGCTGTGAACGCCAGGCAAGGCCAACACCTCGACGTGACGGCAGCCTCATCGAAATCGAAGAGGCGACCGAACCTGGCAAAGGGCGGTCGCCGAACGCAAGTACTTGCGCCATCCCTGGCCGACAGGATGCCGGTATGAACGAGGAACCGGCTCGTCGGCCCGCGGCAGATCCTTCTGGCATCGAGAGCTTTTTCATGGCTGGTTTCGAGTGTTCCTCGCATCGACGTGCCGACGGGGTGCGCCTTGATCTGATCCGTGCGACCTCACATGACACCCATGCATCCGGCGACTATCGCCACTGTGCCGAGCTTGGGCTTCACACGATCCGCGACGGCTTGCGCTGGCACTTGATCGAAACAGCGCCGGGAGTCTTTGACTGGTCGAGCTGGATGTTGGTGATCGAAGCAGCCCAGGCGGCCGGGGTGCAGGTCATCTGGGATATCTTCCACTATGGTTCGCCAGACCACGTCGACCAAGGTGGCCCCGGCTTTGTCGAGGCCTATGTCCGTTTCGCCGCGGAAGCTGTTCGGGTTCATCGCTTAGCCACCGGAGTGGCTCCCCTGGTGTGTCCGATCAACGAAATTTCTTTCTTTGCGTGGGCGGTGGAGGTCGGCTATTTCCCGCGCGCCGGGCAGAATAAGCGCGGATGGTTCAAACGCCACCTTGTCAGGGCAGCGATCGCCGGGACCAGAGCAATGCGGGAGGCCGAACCCAGTTGCAGGTTCATCTGGGCTGAACCGCTCATCCATATTGCTCCTCGTGACCGCAGTCGCGCCGAGCGGCGGCGCGCCGAAAATGCTCGTCAGGGCCAGTTCGAGGCTTACGACATGCTGGTCGGGCGCGCTGAGCCGGAGTTGGGTGGCAGCGAGGACCTTGTCGACGTCATAGGCCTCAACTTCTATCCGCACAACCAATGGTACTTGAATGGGCCAACGATACCGATGGGACACCACGAATACCGGGCGCTTTCGGAAATGCTGGTCGAGGTCGACGAGCGCTACAAGAAGCCGATGATTATTGCCGAGACCGGCGCCGAGGGGTCGGGACGGCCGGCTTGGCTCCATTATGTTTGCGACGAAGTGCGCGATGCGATGAGCCTCGGCGCACCTATTCAGGGCATATGCCTGTACCCGGTGACGGCCTACCCCGGTTGGGACAATTCGCGCCACGCCGAAGTAGGCTTGTTCTCCACCATTCATGCGAACGGCTCGCGCACTCTTCACAAGCCGCTTGCCGACGAGTTGGAGCGCCAACGCCGATTGTTCGAGGCCTTCGACAACGAGCCAGCAGGCGCGGTATAGCCCCGCCGATAGTGCGCCGCGCTTTAACTGCATCGGCAACGCGGTAAGCCTAAATCTGTCCACCGAGAAAGATCCTGGGGTCCTTGGCCGCAGCGATGATCGCCTCGCGTGCGACTCTTGGCGACTTTTCACCGCGCATGACGGCAAGGCACGCCTCGATTGTTGCGAGTCTCGACGCTTGCAAGCCGGCTCCGGCCAATCCTTCAGCAGAACCTCGGCCGCGTCCGTTACCGAGACAACAACCCTGTCGCGATCGATCCGGCCGGTTGAACGACTATCGGCTTTGTGAAACGTCTCGTACGCACGACCCCTCCAACGGCATATTAGCTTCGGCTGATCTTTGCGCCATCTCAAATGTTAATGGTCACCGCGAATGCAGCTTAATCCCGGCGCATCGTTCACTCCGCCGCCTCGCGCTGCCTCGGCATCTGCCCGATGCCGTTTACCGGCATGCTGTTTTGAAGGCGCGCGAACGTCGCCAAAGCCTGCCCGACGACCTGATCCATATTGTAATAGCGATATGTCGCCAGACGTCCGACGAACCAGACCTGTGGGCACGCCGCTGCCAACGCTTCGTAGCTCTTGTACAACGCCTCGTTTTCGGGCCGCGGCACCGGGTAATAGGGATCTCCGATGTCCGAGGGGTATTCGTAGGTCAGGCTGGTCTTCGGACTCTTCTGTCCGGTCAGATGCTTGTACTCGGTGATGCGGGTGTAGTTTTCCGTCTGCGGATAGTTGACGACGGCGACCGGCTGAAACTCCTCGCAATCAAGCGTCGTGTGCTCAAAGCGCAGCGAACGGTAGGGCAAGCGACCAAGCTTCCAGTCGAAATACTCGTCGATCGGACCGGTATAGATCATCCGCTGGAAGGGGATCTTGTCGCGAATTTCGCGGTAGTCGGTCTGCAGCATGATCTTGATCTTGGGATTATCCAGCATGCGCTGGAACATGCGCGTATACCCGCCTGCCGGCATTTTCTGGAAAGTGTCGCCAAAGTAGCGATCATCCCGATCGGTCCGGGTTGGGACTCGCGCCGTCACCGACTTGCTCAGCTGGGAAGGGTCAACACCCCACTGCTTCCTCGTGTAGCCGCGGAAGAATTTCTCGTAGAGCTCCCTGCCCACGGTGCTCACGACGACGTCTTCGGCTGTGCGGACTTCTTCCACCGTCTCTCGCCGGGAAGCGAAGAACTCCTGCAGCTGCTCGGATGTCAGCTTAAGGCCGTAAAGGCGATTTATGGTGTCTAGGTTGATCGGTATCGGCAGCAGCTTTCCGTCGACCAGCGACAGCACGCGGTGTTCGTAAGACCGCCATTCGGTGAACTGCGACAGGTAGTCGACGATCGATTGGGCGTTGGTGTGGAATATGTGCGGCCCATAGCGGTGGATCAGGATCCCTGCCTCGTCATAACAGTCATACGCATTGCCGCCGATGTGATTTCGTCTGTCGACGATCAGGACGCTTTCTTGTCGCTGCGATGCGATGCGTTCCGCCAGCACGCTGCCGGCGAAGCCGGCGCCGACGATCAGCCAGTCGAACATGCTCACGCTCCCCTCAGCAACGGCACGACGCTCTTCATCGCGTGGGCGCGCTGGATGTGGGCCGCCATCGCATTCCAGGTCTTGTCCCAGGACATATCGGCGAGGTAGGCGTCGGCTTTCTCCACCAGGAAATCGCGAGGACGCGCCAGGATGGATCGAAGCTTGGCTTCGACATCCTCGGCGTCGACAATGTCGACAAGGCCTTCGGCGCCGTAGGTGCGCACGACGTCGACGATCGCTGTCGAAACCACCGGCAGTCCTGCCGCCAGGAATTCAGGAGTCTTTGTCGGACTGATGTAGCGTGTCGCCTCGTTGAGCTTGAAAGGCATCCAGCCGGCACTCCAATGCCGGAGGTAGCGTGGCAGGTCGGCATAGGACTTGCCGCCCAGCCAATGCAGGTTGCTTGCCGTGGGCAGCCTCGCCGGATCGATCTTGACCACAGGGCCGAGCATGACGAATTGCACGTCCGGCATTGCTGCAGCCGTCTCCGCTACCAATTCGACGTCGAGCCGCTCGTCAATGACCCCGAAATACCCCACTCTCGGGTGAGGTATGTTGGCCTGGTCGAGTGGGTCCTCACCCGGCTCTCTCGCCTGATGGAAATGTGCAACGTCGATGCTGCTTGGAAAAGCAAAGATCGAACGATGCAGGCTTCGCTTGGCCTCGTAAAGGCTCTGCCCGCCCGTGAAGACGACATCGGCACGTTGCAACAGCGCCTTTTCCAACTGCGTCAACTCTGCGGGAGCGTCTTTGAACGCGGAGAGTTCATCCATGCAGTCGTAGACGCAGACGTCACAGGCGAGATGATCGCTGAAGCGTAGCGCCATGGGCGTGTAATACCAGGTCGTCAATCGGTCATGCGGCGTGGAGGCGAGGATCTGATCGACGAACCTGCGCTGGATCGCGTTCGCCCTGGTCGCGGAAGTACCAACTGGGATCAGCGGCGTCACAATTCTGATCGTAGGTGAAACATCGTTCACCCGCGTCGAAGCGTGGCGCCTTTCGTCGAAGATCGGCTCCTCGAAATAAATTAGCTGCTGCTGTTTTGAGGCGAGCGTCAGAATCTGTTGCGGTCTTTGGAATACAAAATTCCATCGGAGGTGGGAAAAGCAAAGTAAAATTGACGACTGTACGGTGGTGTTTGGTTTTAGGGAGGTGCCCACCGCCATTTCCATATAGAAATCCTTCGTTACAATTAGAAATTGCCTCGGCTAACATACGTTAATCGAGGCAGCTTCGAATGAAATTCGCAGCCATCTATATAACTTTCATCCCAGTAAGTTGTTCCATAGTTCCAAACTGTCTCGGGCGAGGCCAGCGGTCCGCTCCATTCCGGCCATGGCTCAACAGAGAAGGTCAAGCCGAACGACCCTGCATCCGGCTGACATGATGGCCGCTCCAGAAGCTGAAGCCCCGCGCCGTGCGTGACCTCACCCAAAATGTGGCGCATTGCCACAGAACGGTTGAAATCGTTCAATCGTTCAACAACCGTTCATGGGCGGAGTTATAAATGAGGGCTGCGAATCGATTCGGCTGAGTCACGCAGACGGTCCAAATGAAAGGGGTCCGCGAAACAATCGCGGGAATGCTTGCGAATGAAGATCGACTTTGAAACCAACGTCTTTCCACTGTTTCACCCGCAGGCGGTGGATGATCTGAAGGACCCTTGTCCGGTGTTCGATGGCACGCTCTGGCACGTCTTCGGCTCCAGCGGCACCGTCACAACCGAGAGCTGGAAAATCCTCCACGCCACAGCGCCGGATCTTTATGGACCCTGGACAGAGCACGAGGCGATCGTTTTGCCGGTAACCGGATCGGGCATTGCGGCGCCCGGCGTCATTCATGAGTGCGGCGTCTTCCATATGTTCATCCAGACCGAATTCATGAAGTCCGGCGGACGTTGCGAGCACGCGGTCTCCAATGACGGCTTTCATTGGGTGGTGCTCAATCCGGCGATATTGTCGCTGCCCGACACCGATGAGGACGGCATCTACGATCCCCATCCGGCAATCGTCGACGGCAAGCGCTACATCGTCTATTCAGGCATGCCCAAATTCACCAAGGTGCCCCAGCCTGATGTCTATCTGGCGCGCAGCCAATCCGATTCCTGGTTCGGGCCATGGAAACGTCTCGGCAAAATACTCGATCATCTCGACGTGCCGCATCACAATGCGCGCGAACACCCGGATTACGAATGGGGGATCGAAGGCGCGCAGCTCGTCGAGCTCCCGGACGGTCGTGTGCTTCTTAACGCCACCTGCTTCCTCCCCGAAGGTCCGCGCGGCAGCCGGCAGCGCGTCTTCTTCGCCATCGCCGATGACGTCAAGGGTCCCTACGTTTCCGTTGGCCCCGTTCTCGACCCTGGTGAGCCCGGCGAGAATGGCCATTCGACCGTAATGATCGAAGGCCGGCAATTGACTTTGTTCTACCAGAGCAGACGCGAGACGACGAACCACCGCTGGCGATATGGCTTGGCCAAGTGCGACTTGGATCGGCACATACTTTCCAGAGTAGCCTAGAGAACGTGATCCAATCGTAGCCGCTGGGCTACCCACCTCGTCCAGGTCGCATTGCCGACGGACGCCGACAAAACCCAAGAAAGGCACAGATTAAGCTTGCTCATCACAATGGTGCTGCCAGTCGCCGTTTCGGATCAATGGTCGTCAAGCGATAACGGATGGGCTAGATGTCCCAGGCGGATGACGTAGGCAGTCGGCGAAGCCTGCGACGAGGCAGGTTGAGAGTATAAAATGGATCAAGGTAAGCTGGTCGTCAGATAATACATTTAAATTCTCTCTTCGAACTCCTCGGTGAGACCAGTCGTGCCAATCGGTTTCTCAGCGCCGGTGACAAGATAGCCGTAAGTCTGACCATTGGATGCGAGTTGGCTAGATGAAAGGAAGCAGCTGAAATTGGGTTCACTATTTTTCAAACCGGGATCGATGATATCAACCGGTTTTGATCCTGAGCAGGATGTCCTGATCGTAATTTCCAAAGCCCTTGCCGAAAATGTTGATCCCGCCAGGGCGCTTGGCGTCGTCCTTGACGCCGATACGGACGCGGATTGAATGATGGCTCTTCAGATCGAGTGCGGCGAGGCCGGTTTCGGAAATCCTGAGGCCGTCGACATAGGTGCCGTCATTGGCAATTCGCCAGTTCTTGAGCTTGCCGTATTGCGAACCCTTGAGTTTCCACCAGGACGGCGTGAAGACGCCGCGTTTGTCACCGAAATCCCCCGGCGACGTCCAGGTGCCGACATCGACGCCATTGATCGTCAGCGTGATGTCCGAGGGCCAATCGGCGCTGGTGCCCGGCACTTCCGAAGACAGCTCTATCGCCACTTCGAGCTCGGTGATCTCGGCATTGGCGAGCTTGGCATTATTGGGAAACTGGTATTCGACAAAACCGCGGGTGAACCACAACAGCCCGGCTTTCATACGATCCGGATCGAGGAAAGTGTTCGGTACATCGAGCAGACCGATGATGCCGTCCGGCGAACAAAGGCCGCAGGGCGCGGTAACCTCGAAGCCGGTGTAAAGCCCGATCGGCATCGACACTTCGATCGCGTCGTTCTTGACCGCACGATATTCGCCCTTGAACACGACGAGCACTTCTTCGGCCGTCGGATAACAGATTTTCTGACTGCCCTTCTTCGCTTTCAGGTGCTCGGTGCGGATCAGCCCCGCATCCTCCAGCACCTGGATGTTGGTCGAGACGGTCGACTGCGGCAGCGACAGCACGGCGGCGATTTCGTTGACATTCATCGGCCCCTTCTCATGCAGCAGTTTCAGCATCGAGATACGCGCCGAGGAGGCAAGCCCCTTGAGCACGGCAATGCCTTCCTCAGGTTCAATCACCAGAAAATTACGACCCATGAATTTCCAGTCTATACTTGTGGAAGAAGCTATCGCCTCGCTAATTCGTGTTCTGTAAGCTTGCGTTGGTGGGCGGGACCGTTGCAACGGCGTCGAAGGAAACGCCGAGCCGGCAATTTGGTTACATGCAAGCGGCTCCACGTTCGGTACGCATTTGAAGCCACACCGCAACAAGGATGTTTGGCTCAGGTCTAAATTGTTTGCCGCGCAGCTCGGCAAGGCACGCATCGATTGGATTGCAGCAAGCCGCGAGTCGCACCGGTAGCGTTGCGGGGGGCTAGTCATGGGTGCGCCGCAATGCTTCATCGTTCGCTCCCGCCGTGGCGACCACTGTATGGATCATGGCAAGGACGGCTTGGGACGCGCTGTGGTGCACCATGTGACCGGAATTCTGCACGATATGAATCAGCGAACCTGGCACATCAGCATGAAGGCGGTGGGCCTGCCCCTTCGCATCGAGCAGGCGGTCACCATCGCCGGCTAGGATTCCGGCAGGCACCGATACCTCTTTATAGCTGGAGCGAAGCAGCGCCGACGGAACAAGTAAGCCCGATTCCGCTGAGGTGGACCGCAATTGCGAGGGACGGCTTGCAAGTTCCTTCATAGCCGAAGCGGAGACGGTCGACACTGCAGCCGGCCCAAATATCTTCGGCACTGCCAGCGGCCAAGTCAGCCTGACAAGGAGTGGCATAAATGTGTGACACAATGCGCTTCCAATGCGGCCGGGCTTTCGGCCCGCTTGTTGGTCTCGCGGATCGAAATGATGATCGAATACTGATTTGACGCGATGGTTGACCTCGCGCATCAGCATGCGAATACGATGCCCGGTTTCCCTCGGCGACGTGATGTCCCGGGCAATCTTCGATGATCTGCCTGGTTGCATTGCCCACAGGCGATTTCCGCTGTCGTGAACATACGATGTAGGCGAGTCGATATGGCTCGACCATCGCGTCAGCGCACGTCTGTAAAGGCCGGGCAGGGCCGGGCCAAGATAGATAAGCTATCGTGATGCTCAGGTAGCTGGTTCAGTTGGCCGGTGGTCATCTGCGTGATCGCATTCACGCTATCGTTCTCGGCCCGCATGAAGTCCAGCTGACTGGCGACTTGTTCCTCGAGGCCTATACGCGGCGCATGAAAATGCAGTGTCCAGCTTTGGCGATGGCGGGGGCGCTGGATTGTTGATATTGTACGCACGGAACAGGCGCGCAAATGACATCTGATTCAGAGAAGCCCGCGGCGGTCGAGCAGTTGCTGGATACACCTGAGCTTGCAACCGCACTGGAAAGCGAACAGTTCAAAAAATTCCTTGACCAGGTGCCGATCGCCATAGCCGTTTCCGACCTTGCCGCTGAGGAGCGTGTGGTCTACGCCAATCCCGAATTCGAGAAGCTCTCAGGCCTGATGGCCGCCAGGCTCACCCGGGAAAACTGGGCAGCCCTTTTGGGCAAAGGCCTCCACGAGCAGAAGGACCGGCCGCTTGCCGAGGCCGTGGTCGAGGGAACCGATTTAGTCGGCACCTACAGGCTGGAGCGCAACGAGGACAAGCCGGCGATCGTCGACGTTTATTCCAACGTGATCGAGGACGACAACGGCAAGATGTGCTTCCGGCTGGTGGCGCTGGTCGACGTATCGGCCCATGGCGAGGCGGGAGATGAGCGCTCGGTGGAGGAGCGTGTCAGCGAGAAAGACACGCTGCTACGCGAACTGCAGCACCGGGTAAAGAACAACCTGCAGATGATCACTGCACTGATCCGGCTGGAAAGCCGCAACGCAACCGAGGCCGACCGGAGACGGTTTGAGCGGCTCGCCGGTCGCGTCGACGCTCTGGCGATCCTCTACCAGACGCTAACGGCCGACGAGCCGAAGGAGGAGGTCGATCTTGGCGTCTATCTCAGCCAGATCGCGTCCGCGGTGATGAGTTCGCATGCAGTCGAGGGGATCCGCCTGGATATGAAGGTCGATACATATCCCGTGTCAATAAACGTCGCCATGCCGGCGGGACTGGTCGTGAACGAATTGCTGACCAATTCACTAAAGCATGCGTTCCGGGGACGCGACGGCGGCACGATAACGCTGCACAGCATCGTCAATGGCGACGGCTGCCGGGTTATAGTGGCGGACGACGGAATCGGCCTGCCGGAAGGCGAGACGTGGCCCAAGCCAGGCAAGCTCGGAGCGCTGATCGCGCGCTCGCTGACCGAGAACGCCAAGGCGCAGTTCGCAGTCGACTCTAGCGCTAGCAAAGGGACGAAGGTGACCATCATCTTCAAACGATCGGCGGCAGCAAGCTGAAAAATTGCCGTCGAACATACTGCACTGGCAGTTGCGTTCATATCGCGGCCTTGAACAGTGTGCTTGCAAATAGGCCCGGAGGTCTTCGAGACGGCTTCCATCACGCGGTCCAAATTTCCCGGTCGAAGGGCCGCATTATTATTGGCGGGGAAGCAGGGACGACGTGTGGGGGCGGTGCGCTCGCTTGGGTTAGCGCATAAGGCCCGCTGTCCGAAGGGCGTGCTCGATGAGGTTCTTCACGCCCGGCTGGCCCGATGCGTTAGTACGCGGGGACTGGAGGGTGGCGGTTGACTCCGAGGACGCCGTCTTCGCCTTTTCCATAGCTGGTATCTCCAAACGGGATGGCACGTGCTGGCGAGCAGGCAACTCTGGCCTCGATGTCGTGGAGACACCCTTCTCCGTTACCAAGATGCCCCAGAACCGCGCGATCTCCTGAGTGGAAGAGATGCCGACATCAAGCATAAAGGGTCCCGGAGCGCCGAGGCCGTTGCCGAGCGGTGTACCGTGGCCCATCCCAGCGATCATGTTGACCTCGATCAAGACTTCTCCCGCGCCATCACGCCAAACTTGCTTTGCGTGCTGGCCGGCAGCCTAAAGATGCGTTAGCGCTTTTGCCCGATGGACCTCCCGCCAGTGGCTCGCGAGCGCTTCGGCGTTGGAAGGCGAAACCGTCTGGTCGGCGGTGCCGTGGCAAATTGAGATCTTCGGCCACGGTCCTCGATGATGCGACGCGCCGCGGAGTTCGTTGCAGATCCTGTTCCGACGGGCCGCCATGTCCACGCATTCTATCGAACGCGTCCGGGATTGTCGTTGCGCTGCCGTAGGGCAGGCCGGCAATATCGCACAGCCTTCCAAATACTTCCGGATATGTCGCCAGCATGGCCGCTGCCATTGCGCCTCCAGCCGAAAAGCCCGTGGTCGAGACCGTGGGTGACGACCATCGTCTTGATCATCTGGCGGATCGAAAGCGCCTCGCCCGAACCGCGCTTGGCGTCGTCAGGCTGGAACCATTTGAAACAGAGGTTTGGATTGTTGCCGCGTTGCTGCTCGTGAAAGAGCAGGGCGAACCCGGTTTCGTCCGAAAGTCGCGACCATCCGGAGTGACGGTTGTACGCTGCCGCAGTCTGGGTGCAGCCATGCAGCATGACGACGAGCGGAGCGCCTTTGGGCAGTTCATCGGGAAGATAAAACGTGGCCCCCAACGCGCCGGGTTTGGTACCGAACTCGGCCAGCGTCTGCAGATGGTTCGACCCGCTACGTTTGGGAGTATGTGACGCATATCGCGCTTACAACGCGGCGATACTTGCGACGTATCGGATTTTTTTCGCAATCGAGCCGCCTCCGGTTGTGATGCCCGAATGGACCTCGATCCGCGCAACGCATACGCAGCAATATCGCTGCCGCATTGCACAATAGCAAGGTAGGTGGGGAGACAAAGTCCGGCCGAGCCCTGGAGCTGGGCTTGGAGGAAACCTGATGGTGGGCAGACCGCTTCCTTGTCGCGGTGCCGCTTGCCGCCCTGCGCTGCCGCTGCGATGGCGATGTATTCTGGGCGTAGCAGTTCAACAGACGCTTTGTCGGCCGACGCGCTTGCCGCAACCGCCCCGCCAAGACAAACCAAGTGATGGGCGGACGGTGGCGCACTCCGGAGGTCTACGGGAACATGACACGACAGTGACCGGCGAGCTTCGCAAGGCGTGCCTCCGTTGCCGCATGCTTCACTTAACGCGGAGCACCCGACTTCTGCCCCATCTCCCGGCCGCCTTCTCAGATCGTGTGGGGCTGGAGATCTCGATGAACGGGATGCGGTCCATGACGGATACTCCCCGCTCCGATGCTACACCGAAACTCGATCCAGAACAGCTGCAGCTGCGGGCCTCGCCTCGCCGCGCTGTGCGCTTCAAGCGCAGCATTATTGTCGCCATTGCAGCTGTTGCTTCCGGCACCGTTCTAGCTAGGCGTCACCATGATGGCGCTGCAGGGACCGGCGCTGCGCATCAAAGAGCAGGCTGACGAGCTTTACAACACTGAGCGGAAGCCAACCACGGAGGCAATTGAAAGGCTGTCTAAGGACTATTCGGGGATCAAGCCCAAGCCCCCGATGCTTGGACCACCGCTGCCCCGCGACCTCGGCCGCCCCACTCGCTACTGACGGCGCGCTCGCGAGCGGCTTCGTAACCGCCGAGCTACACCACCTGATGGGACACGACCGACGAGCCTTCCCAAGGCCGGTAACTTGCGGCTGGCGGGCTGTCCAACTGGGTGCGTCCGAGCAATTGGATTCCCCGGTGTAGAGTACTGGATCTCGCCTTGGCCGGCTGCATTCCTGGCTGCGTCCCCTACGATACATTGTCGAGCAGCGTCGACTTATCCAAGCCTTGTGTCGGCTCAGGCGGCCATTCACCATTCGGCGTGATCTCGTTGACTGTCTCGGGTAGATCCCGCGCAATCCTTCTGATTAGCTCGTCGCGCGAAAGACCCGTGTGCATCAAAATGGACGTGAGTGTACCTTCGTCCATTGCCGCTTCGACGTCCCTTGGCTCGATCGGTTGGTTTGGCCCGCTGCCAACCCACGAGTCGACCTTCGATCCTGCCCCCACCTCCCTGAACCGGTCGAGGATCTCACCAAGGTCAGCCCTCGACACGCCATTCGTTATCTGAGCCAGAATTCTGCGTTGCGGGTCGTTTGGGTTAAGATACCCCGCTCCCGGAATCAATTCACAGAGCTTGTCGCGATTTTGGTATGCCAGAACGCCAAGCATGGCGATCGCCAATCTTCCCAGATTTGCCATTTGGTCTCCTCCACGGTTGAGCGAATCGAAGCCAAGTCTCGGCGGATGCCGACGCGTGTGGGCTCGAACAACTTCTTGCCGGTCGGCTCGCCGGCGGAGAGGGCGCGTCCTCGGGTACTCTTTTCCATCTGACGTCTTCTCCTGACGCAGAACTTCGGGGCGCTTGGCCGCTGTCGCCTGCGCCGATCGAACGCCCTAACCCGGCGCCTTCCGGGTTTGTTCCGCTTGTCAGAGTTTGTCGGCGACGGTAGGGGGCACGACCCGACGGGTAACTCTACCGGCTCGAGAAATAGAGTCTGCCCAACTTGACCATACTTCAGAACGGCGGCGGCTCGGTTAGCCTCAGCTACCTTGGACTGCCGCCGGCTCGCGCACAAATTTCAATTTCGGCGGGACGGCGAACACCCTGAACCGCTCAGCCAGGCTGTCAAGAGCGTGACGCATGCCCACTCCCGCAGCAGCCGCACCGTGTCCACTGATGACCATCTGCGGGTTCAGGGCAGCCAGGTGCTTCACGGATCTTTCCGCCGCATCCCAGTCCGGCGTGAAGTAGCGCGGCGGACCGTGCATCTCAAGATCCTGAACGGCGACCTCATAGACTGACTCCTGACCGGTGGTGATGAAAGCGTCCCCTACGATCAGCGAACGGTCCTTCTCGCGCCAGAGCGAGATATGCCCAGGCGCGTGCCCGGGTGTGTGTAACCATCGCCATCCGGGCATTCCGGGGATCGATCCGTCGGCAGGTAAGAGTTCCAAACGGTTGCCAAGATCAATTGGCCCGCGTGGAAAAAGCGGCGACAGCAGCGCCATCAGTCCACCCCCGACCCAGGGATCGGGTGGCGGATAGGATGCGGTTCCGTCCAAATAGGGGTGCTCGAGTGGATGCGCGAAGACAGGCACGTCCCATTTATTTGCGAGGTCTAGAACCGTTCCCACATGGTCGAAATGGCCGTGGGTCAGGATGATCGCGGCCGGCCGTGCGTTCGTGCCAAACCGCCTTTCCGCGACCGCAAGAATGCTGCTGCGGGACGTCGGCAACCCGGTATCGATCAGCACCCAGTTCCGATCTCCGCTGCCCGGTGCGCCGAAGAACACGACATTGACGATTGCTAGCCGCAAATAGCCCAAGTCCGGTGCGATGCTCCAAGCGCCGTCGCCACGATCCTCGCGCCTGGCGTGGTCGATCTCGGAAAGTCGAATCTGAACGGTCATGTGATCCCGTGCCTCTCTTGTTGCTGAGCAGCCGCTCGAGTCGATCGGCGGTGGTACATCGCCCCGAACTTGGCACGGCCCCCCTTGTTCCTCATTCGCCCCCAGCTCCGGACAGTCCACCACAGGAACAAGGCTCGACCAATCGGTTCGGCATTACCCGGCCACGCAAGGACGAGCTGGACTGAGCAACGAAGATGGCGCGCGCCCGATTGGATGCGGTATTTCGCCAACGCGGTTCCCGGTCCTAACAAGGCGGCCGAGTTCGAAGCCGACTGCTGAAAGGAGACTTCGAATGAGCGAAGTGGGGCGCAGGGACGAGCACCAGGTGGAGGCTCCGGTTCTGGAGGCTCCGGTTCCGCAAGCTTCGCGCTTCGCCAGTTTTTCATGGCAGGCTTTGAGTGCTCCTCGCACCGGCGCAAGGACGGGGTTCGCCTCCATCTTATTCGTGCGACCTCGCATAATTTGCATGCCCTGGGCGCCTACCGCGGCTGCGCCGAACTCGGCCTTCGCACCATCCGCGACGGACCGTGGCGACACCGTCTCGATCAAAGCGGCACTACGCGAAGCTCGGGAGACTGCGCCTTATTTGGTGGCCTCCGACGAAGAACTAACCGAGGCAATCGTCGAGGCAGCAACTGCCTTGGGCCTCTGCGTGGCTTTTGACGGTCGCGAGTAGCTGTCAGCCAACTTCAGCCGCTGTGGCATCGCAACGGAAGCGCGCCGTCCTGCGCATTTCAATAGTCAGAGGTAATCCGTAATTACCTTCGCAACCTGCTATATCTGCCTGTAGAACGGGAACTGCGGGCTGAGCAAAGGTATTTGCTGGAGGAACTTGATAAGGTCGACAAAGAGTGACCGCATGGCTCTCCACTGGTTCAACCCTCCGGTCCCCGTCAAGACCGAGCGTCCCGGGATCATCCGCAATGTTAACAACGCCGAGGCAGCCGGCGAGGAGCTGATGAAGTGGACCAAGCGTGGTCCTTGGTGGGACCTCGCGGTGCGCGTTTGCATGGCCGTAATTTTTCGACGAGATGGACCTGAGGAGGCCCGCAAGGCATTCCTAGCTGCTGCAAAAGAGGAGGGGACATTGCTCCCCCCAATGACAACTAGCTAAATTGGATGCGGTATAAGGTTCTAGATGTCTCTGACCAACACCGCCTTCGCGAAAGGAGCCCGCCGCCAGCAAGGGGAGGCGACGGACCCCGCCACAGCGGCTGCACATCCGAGAAGGACCACTGCAACCTCTAAACCCGCGAGGGCCTACATCGTTCCCTTGGCTGCGGCTACAACTGGGTTGGTCAGCGGGCTCTTGTCGCTCTAAGTTCCCCCTCATGGCTCCCCTCTCGTTCAACCCTCCGGTCTACGTGAAAACGAAACGTCCGGGCATTCGCAATGGGGTCAGCCACGTCGAGGGAGCCGCCGAGGAACTCATGGCGTGGGACACAAAGGGTCCGAAGTGGACCAAGGCGGTCCAATCCTGCGTGGACGCGTTCGAGGACAGAGTCTTCCCCCAAGAGGTCGTCAGCCTTTGAGGCGGCTGCCAAGGAGGCCAACGTGTATCGTTTTTTGCCGACTGTGCTATGAAGGCAGGTGCGGTGGCGGACCGGAGACCGGAGCATCTTTGGGTGATCGAGGCCGTGGGAGAGCAAGGGTCTTCGTCCGCCGTTCCATCGAACCCGAACAGTCGCCTGGGCCGCAAGCGAAGCCCGATTAGGCAAGGATGGGACAGGATGGAAATCATTGTTGGCATCGACGTTTCCAAGGATCGGCTCGACGTGCATGTTTTGCCGTCCGGCGAGGCGTTCTCGGTGGAGAATGACCACGCCGGGGTGGAGGATCTGGTTCGGCGGCTGGCAGCCCTTTCGCCGGCCGTTGTCGGATTGGAGCCGACAGGCAGCTTCGAGAGACGGGCGGTCGCCGCCTTGGCAGGCGCCGGCCTGGCGATTGTTGTGGTCAATCCGGCGCAGGTGCGCGCCTATGCCAATGCACTCGGCAAGCGGGCCAAGACCGACCCGATCGATGCTGCCGTCATTGCCGCTTTCATCGCTGCGACCAGGCCGCAATTGCGGCCATTGCGCGACGCCGAAACCGAGGCCCTGGCCGAGCTCGTCGCCCGCCGGCGTCAGATCGTGCAGATGATTGTGGCGGAGGACAACCGTGCTCGCACGGTCATCGCGAAACAGGCGCAAAAGAGCATCCACCGGCTGCTCGTCGCGCTTCGGCCTGAGCTGGCAAGCCTCGATGCGGGCATGGACGATCATATCCGCAAGTCCCCAGTCTGGCGGGTCAACGAAAAGCTGCTTTCCTCCGTGCCGGGTGTCGGTCCTGTCGTTGCCCGCAGCCTGATCGCCGAAATGCCGGAACTGGGCAGCCTCGACCGCCGGTTCACCCCCGCAGCCGCAAATGTCAAAGGGGGCGGAACCGTGACTTACGGGCTCTACAAGGACATTGCCCGAACTCAGCCTTGGGGTGATGCGTCGATGGCTGGCAGCATGGTGACGGCAACTGGCACCGGACACCCCAGCCTTGACCGTTTATGGCCGGGTGCCTCCGCAGGCCATGCCGTCGGCCGGTGTTTACACCGACACTGTCGTCGTCACAGTCACTTACTGAGTGGGACACGATGCGGCCCGGGGAGCGATGTTTACTTGGGCAGCCTGGCTAAAGCAACAATGGACGCGAACGCCAATCCGACAGCAATGAGCATTTTATGAGAACCTAGCCGACCGAGCAGCTTCATTGGCTAACCGGTCGACCTCCTCGTTCAATGGATCGCCATTGTGGCCACGCACCCGTTCCCAGGTGATATCGCGGCCGGCAACGAGGACTTCTAGTTCCTCCCACAGGCTACGGTTTAGAACTGGCTTGCGTTGAGCCTTGCGCCAGCCCTTGGCTCTGCAACTCAAAACTCATGGTGTCTCCCTGGTATTTGACGAATCCCAGAGACACGAAACAACGCCGGTGACCACGACGACGGCTCCCGGCAGGTCGGCCATTCGTCAACCCTATCGGGATAGTTCCGGGCGGGAGTTGACGTCCTCACCCTCTTCGGGATGGACGCCTACCCTGTGTTCGTAGACAAGCGTCCCGCCTTTCCAGCCGGTATAAAGGAGCAGCAGAACGACAATCGTCGACAGCGCCAGGCCCCAGGGCAAGGCGCCCTCGGCGGCACCGGCGCTTAGGCGCAGGATGAAGCTGGCCAGCGCCAGCACCACGGCCACGACGTTGCCGACCATATGGTGCCACGCGGCATTGATGGACCGCACCCTTGAATTTCCAAGAAAATCGGCAAAGCCGGCCAGCGCCGCGGCAGCGCTCATCAACAGGGCAAAGCCGAGCAGCCAGAAGGATGCTTCGGCCCAGAA
Organism: Mesorhizobium sp. M1399; assembly: GCF_040317735.1. Lineage (NCBI taxonomy): Bacteria > Pseudomonadati > Pseudomonadota > Alphaproteobacteria > Hyphomicrobiales > Phyllobacteriaceae > Mesorhizobium > Mesorhizobium sp. M1399. Next base: position 50,861 of record NZ_JAMYKZ010000011.1, on the reverse strand, counting down.
TGCATTGCCGGTCGACCAGAACACTAAATCCGACAGGAATACCGACACGAGCAATGCGATCGGGAAAGGGATCAGCATGGGGTGAATCGGATGGCTGCCGATCTTTGCGGTGGTTGCAACGCCCAGCAGATGATTTGCGCGATCGTCAGCCATGCCCAACAACGTTGAAGGCGGCCCGGGGGTTCCAGGCGAACAGCAGCAATCAGTCGCTATCGAAAGTTGTTCTCAGCGGCGCGATGCGCAGGATGAAAACCTTCGACTTAAATATTCCGAGCCGCGCAGCCGAACCGCCATTCGGCCTCGGCGGCCTTGGAAATGCCGATCCTGCGGCCTGTCAGAACTTGCTGCGTTCGCGCGGTGGGTCTCGACGATGACGCCGCCGACGCCGTGGAAAAGGGCGGGCCGCTGGGCTTACAAGCCGATACGTCTTCCCGTCGGTCTGTCCTGGTGCGGGCAAAGGCCCGACGGCGGTACATTCAACGTTTCTAGATTGACGAGCGCACGCCCGCAAACGCCAAAAAGCCAGGCGCACCTTCGCGGCGGGATCTGGCCCGCCACACAAGCCAACTCCCTAGCGCGCCAACGGTAGTTTCGACGTTGAAACAAGTTCTTCCTCGTGTGTAATTCCAGCGGTGTAGTTTGCAAGGATACGAGACGCCAGCGCTTCGCGCCGCTGTTCAGATTGACCTTCGAACTTGAGCCGATCGAACACGCGGCCCAGCAACGCGAGTTCGGATGGATTGAAGACGCCTGCCTCTTCAGCTTTTCGGTGGATCGGCATGTGTCCCTCCCACGCCGGATGAGTATGCTGCGCAACTAATCCCATTTGGCTGACGCCCGAGCGGCAATGTCATGGGCGGCTTCTTCGAGACCAGCCGCATTGTTAGTATTGACGCTCGCGCTTTCTCAGAAATCCAACGTGCGCGTGATGCCGAAAGGTGCAGCTACCTTTTTGTGTATCTCGATTGGGAACACGGGACCGCCGCGAAAGTTCGGTGCACGCAGCGAACCCTCCCCTCCAGGTATTGCTGCAGATCGGTATCCCGATCGGCCCGCGCTCCCCGCAAGGGCGCGGGCCTCGGCCTGTGGTGCTCATGCCATCTACTTCGATCCGCAAGATGGAATATGATCTGGATAGAAGGACCCTCTCGGTGTGGTTCGTCGCCAGCGGTAAACGGTACGAGTTTGAGGGGGTACCGCCGGAAACCTTTGCCGCGTTCCGGGCCGCGTTCGCCAAGGGCCGCTATTTCAACGACCACATCCGCAACAATTTCCGCTACCGTCTGGTTGCGAGCGATAGCGACCCGGGATGACCTGACCTGCCGGCGGCTCAATCGTCCTGTCGCTCCCAACCGGCGGTTGGTGGACGCGTTGCCGCTGTTGCGCTTAGGGTTGGTTACGGTCCGCGCTCACTTGGCAAGCCCAACCCCCCGCATCCCCCCGCCTGGTGCAAAGCGTTTGATCGGTCCCGCCGTTCCGGCAGTGCGGCGGGACTTTTTGCGGTCCAGGTGGAACATCGGCGCGCGGGGAAGGCGCGGTGCACGCAGCACCCTTTTCTCATCCAACGTACGTCGCTGGCGCTGAAGGGTCTCAACGTCGGTTTGCCGCCGGAGCTCAACTAGTGGACTATTGCTCGACCGGAAGCGGCTCGTGCTGCGGCTCAGCGTGGTGGAACACCTGTCCAAGATCGCGCGCGTCGAACGTTTGGTCGCAGACTGGGCAGTAGATAAAGTGCTTCGATTCGTCCTCTACCGGCCCGTCATGCGGCCTGCCCTTATAGCCTGTGGCGATGTTGTCGGTTCTAATCCGGGGCATCGACAAGTGCCTTTGGTCGTTTTGGCGGCCGATATTTCTCGCTTGTCACGGTCGACCGTGACTAGTGGCCCGAGGTCCGTCACGGTGTCCTCGTCGATGCGCGTGACCTCGCCTTTCAGGTCAATTTGCTGGCCTCGGTTCACCTTGGTGTGGTCGATGATGGAATGTGGGAACTCGTAACCTGGGATAGAGACGCTTACGCGGTCCTCTGTTATCCGCCTTCGAACCGTGGCAGTAATCGCCACTTGGTCACCAATGCCTATTCCCCGAGCCATGCCATGGATTCTGGTGCGGGCAGTGTCTTCTTCAAGAGGCTTCTAATATACGCCAGCCATCCTAAGGCTGAAGCAATATGTCGGATTGGATGTGTCGCAGCGAGAGACCAGCGTTTGCGTCGACGATGATGCTGGAAGGCCTATCTTCCAAGGGAAGGTGAAGTCCGATCCGGGAGCACTGACCGAGTTGCTCCGCAAACGGGCACCTCACGCCGAGCGCATCCGATTCGAGACGGGCCATGTCCAGCTGGCTCTGGCATGAGCTCAAGCGGGTCGGATTGCCGGTCGTCTGCATTGATGCTCGGCATGCGAAGGCGGCACTTTCAGTTCGAATGAACAAAAGTGATGAGAACGATGCCCGCGGCCTGGCCGAGCTGGTTCACGTCGGTTGGTATCGGGAAGTGAAGGTCAAAAGCGCGGAGAGTCAGGCCACCAGATCCATGCTCGTCGCACGGTCAAGACTTGTTGAGATCCGGCGCGATCTCGAAAACCAGACACGGTCCATGCTGAAGGAATACGGGCTGCAGTTCAGTCGATCGATTGGGTCACAGTTCCGGCGAAAGGTTTGGGAGCTGGTTGCTGACGGGCATCCGCTTCGGTCGTTGGTTCAGGCCCTTCTATCTGTCCACGAGCAGGTCTGCTGTGAACAGGAGAAGCTCGATCGGCAAGTCCGGCATCTCGCTCGTGAAGACGACGGCGAAACGGATATCAATGGCCGCGTCTCACGCTGGGGCGATCGACTGTTGCGAACCTATCTCTACGAAGCAGCCAGTGTCCTCCTGCACCGGACGAAGAAATGGTCCACGCTGAAAGCCTGGGGGATGCGTCTGTCGAGGCGGATCGGCTTGAAGAAGGCAAAGGTGGCGGTCGCACGGAAGATCGCGGTTCTGCTTCATTGCATTTGGGTCGACTTCACCAGCTTCGAGTGGGGCAGCGAAAAGATGGCGTAACAGATCCGCACTCGATCCCAATCGCGGGCCCTTTGCGGAACTCGTGATGTCCCCCGCCGGGACGGTGGTTGCGGCGACCTCGGTCAAACGGCTGACAGCAGTTCATCTGCATCTCGTTGGAAACGTTGAGGCCCCCGACCCGAACATCATCATGAGGCACTCGACCTCGGAAAGGACCATGACCCCGGCGATGGCAGTGCGAGATCCGGATTGACAACCACCCGCAATTAAAGGGCCGTTTGACAGGCGGAGCTCGCCGAATGGCCACAACAGCTAAGATTGACGCGTTTGGCGGCTCGCGTGCAATCGTAAGCACTGTTCACGTTGCAGATGTGGCCGGCAGTTTATTTGCTCTTTTGCGCTTCCGCTGTGAGCAAGGCTTGTCCCGCCAGTTCCGCGTGCAGCGTGCGCGCCATATCGAGGTGCTCGAGCACCTTTGGTAGGTTGTCTGAGGCGAAGTGCTGGAGCTCTGGATCTTCGCCCGAGCCAATCTCCCAAGCCAGAAGCTGCGCTGTTTTCTGGTGGTCGAGGATCTGCGCAGCCAGATAAGCAAGATCGAACGCGACGCCGTCCTGCTTTTCGAGATCAGCGCGGATTTTCTTATGATCAGGGTCGAGCTCTTCGGGAAGCGGAATCTCGCTCTTGTCCGCGACGGATTTCAGCTGTTTATTTGCCTCGTCGTGATCTTCGACCATTCGATTTGCAAATGCGCTCACCCCATCATGGCTTGTCTTTTCGGCCGCGAGCCGACCCAGTTCCACCTCGGCCCTGCCGCCAGCCGTGACCAGCTGGGCGAAAAGCCGATCCTGATAATTCGTCTGGTTCGGCGCTGGAACTCCGGGCTTCTCCATCCTCGTGTCGGGAGCAAGGCCGGCCGGATTGCCGATCTGCGCCAACGCACAACAAGGCGACAGCCCCACGGCGAAGGTGATTGCGGCAGCACGCATGAGTGTCCTCCATTCCGCGCCGAAGGCGGGCCCCCGGCAGCGGCTCTTTCGCTCGTTCAGAGAGTGAGCAGGTAAGCCACGAGTGAATCCTTTTCCGGCTGGTCAAGCTTCGTTCCGAGCACCAAGTTGAAGAACTCAACGGTATCGCCAAGCGTCATTAGGCGGCCGTCATGCAGATAGGGCGGAGAATCCTTGATCCCGCGCAGTGTGAAGGTCTTTATCGGCCCATCCGGTATGGCGACCTGGTCGTTGAAGGTCTCGCCGATCTTGTAGAACCGCTCGAGCTTCAGGTCGTGCATGTTGTTGTCCATGAATGACAACCCTGGAACATGACACTCGGCGCAGCGGCCCTTGCCCATGAACACCTGCTCGCCCTTGAGCTCCTGCGCACTTGCGGTGGCCGGGTCAAGCCGCCCGAACGGGTCGAGCTTCGGCGCCGGCGGAAAATCGATGATATTCTGCATCTGCGCCATCATCGCCACCTGGTTCGTGCGGTCGGGCAGATTCACCCCTTTGCGGGTGGCGCTCACGTGATCGCCGTTGAAGTAGGCGGTGCGCTGCTCGAATTCCGTGAAGTCCTCGACTGAGCGCAGCGAGCGCTTGGAGCCATGAATCTGCTGATTGAACAGGCCGCGTAGGCTGGTTGTGTCGAGCCGAAAGCGCTCGGCTTGTGGCCGGACGTCCGGCGTCAGGTGAAAGGCTGCGTTGGTATGGAAATTCGCATGGCAGTCGAGGCATGCCACACCCATGCTTTGCATCGCGACCTTTCTGTCCTCGGTCTGATTGAATTCCTCCTGCGGGAAGGGCGTCAGCAGCAGACGCAGCCCTTCCATTTGTACGGGTGTGATGATGCCGTTCATATATTCGTAGAAGTTGCGGATCGTCAGCAGATCACCGCGCGATACATCCCCCAGTTCGGGATGCGTGGTGAGGAATATCGGAGGTGGAAATTCCGGCGTAAGATAGTCGGGCAGGTCGAAATCGACGTCGAAGCGCCGCAGATCGCGCCCTTCATCGGCGCCGATCTCTCTGATCTGGTTTTCCGGAAAGACCTGGCCTCCGGTCGCCTGCTTGACGTGCGGCAGCGGCAGGAAGCCGTTCGGCAACAAACCACGGTCGCGGATTTCTTGGGGAGTCTTGGCGGCCAGGCTGTCCCAGGTCTCGCCTGCCGGGAGTTTGACCCTGACGCCCTCCTGCACCACTTTCCGGCCGCCCGACATCATGACGCCCCGCATCGGCCGGTCCGCCAGGTTGTAACGGCTTTCGAGCAACTTGCGCTGCCGCTCGATCACGGCGGGTTTTTGCGCTTCGTCATTCTCCTTCACCGCAGAAAAGGGCAGGCTTGGCAATGGACGATAGGTCAGATCTGGCGGCAGCGGATCGGAAGCAGCGCTAAGCGTGACCGCGGCGGCGCCAAGCAGCGCCGGCAAGCCAAGGTTGAAGACACGTGACATATCCCCTCCCAAGATTATGAAAGTCTCAATACGAACAGACCGCCCCAACTCCCACGTGCGATGTTTGTTCCCGTGACTCCAACCAAACCGGACCGCGTCGTTGATGAGCTCGGGCGAGCCGCCGTGATAGTAAGACGACTGGGATTGCAGAGCGGTAATCCTCCTTGACCAAGGCCAACGCAACGGCTGGTTCGTGTCGAGCTTCATCACGACGTTTGCAGTCATTTCTGGGATATTGGCCGCGGCGATCCGACCGTCGACATACGCCTGCTGTTCACTCGCCAATTTGGTGCATGTTTCTTGGTTATGATGGCAGTCGGCGCCGTCATGTTCAGCACAACGCAGATCATGCCACAGCTGCAACAAACGGCATTGGCCTACACAGCGACGCTGTCGGGCCTCTCGATAATGCCGGGCGGCATCGCCATGCTGCGGGTATGTGGTGGCTACGTTCGCCCTATGGCATATGACGTCGCTCACCCCGACGCCAGCTACTACTTTTTGCCTTTTGGGCGCGTCTTCCTGATGATCGGACTGCGTTCCTGATCATCCCTATTTCGACCGCGGCTTACGTCGGTCTCCCTGCGCAAAGACCAATCAGGCGTCAGCGCTGATCAACGTCGCCCGCAACATCGGCGGCTCGCGCCTCGATTTCGCTGGTGGCGGCGGAGGAACTCGGTATCCCCTATGAGCAGGTCAAGGCGGTGGTCGCCGATACCTCCAGCCTCGGCTACAACGATATGACGGACGGCAGCCGCGGCGCCTTCTCGTCTTCGATGGCGGCGATCTCCGCCGCCCGCAGCGCCATCAAGATCCTGCGGGACCGCGCCACGCAGACATCCCGGTCGACGACCTGGCCTGGGAAAAGGGCCACGCGATCGCCAGGGGCGCGACGCACGGCAACCTTTCGCCGCTGTCGCTGGAGGACGCCGCGTCGGGGAAGACCGGCGGACCGATCGCCGGCCACAGTGAGCTCGTCGCCCACGGCGCCGGCGTCTCCTTCGCCACCCATATCTGCCATATCGAGGTGGATTCCGAGACCGGCTCGTGGCCTGCGGCTCGGTCGTCCTCGTCATGTTGTCGGTCTATGCGTAACCCGGCCCTGTAGTCCTCGATCACGCCGTGGACCGTCGCCGGATCGTGGATCGAGGCGAGAAATCAGCGTAAGCCTCCGCGCCCATCTCCGCGGGATCACCGCCGTACCATGCGTCTGGATTGGCAAGGATAGCCTGCTCCGGCTTTTCAGGCTGAGCGAAGAAGAACCAATGCCACCAAGCCGATGCGAACCGAGCGTCACATCGCGCCAGCGCATGCCGATCGGAATGGCTTGCCGGCTGACGGATGCCGGATGATCCATTGCTGTCCGAAATGCGGTGTACGCCCCACGGTCCTGACCCGCAAGTCCGAAGCGATCGAAGCCCAGATAGTACATAAGGGCTAAGCAATCGCGGGCATTGGACCTTTTAGACGAGCCCGAATGGTCAGGCATGTCAAAGGGCTTGGCCGAAACCGCGAAGATCAGGCAAATTACGGTGTATTCCTCAGCCAAAATCGGCGCCACGCGATGCCAAGTGGCATGGGTGCGAGGATGACCGTGCAGCATCAGAAGCGGTGGGCCCCTTCCACCAACCCGCACTCTGAGCGTCGCATCCAGAAGTTTGACTCCAGCGAGAAACCTTCAAACATGCAACTCCCTCCATTCGCAACATTTGCCAAACGTGTAAACGGAGAGGCAGTTCAATGTCGGCTTCCGCGGGATGTGAACTTGCCACGTATTTCCGAGAAGAGGTCGTGAGCCGAATGGCGGCTTTAACTGGTCCCGCGGCAATAACCGGACGGACAGCAAACGGGCCCCCTGCCGCAGGCAAGATCGGTGAAGACGAAGCGTCCCGGCCCCTCGGCCATCGGACCCCATGCAGCAGGCCATAGGGCCTCGCGATGGGCCATATAATTGGCTTCGATGACTTTCTGGTTTGCCGCCAGCCCGTTGGCGAACAACTCCTGATTGGATGCCATTTGCCGCCCGGCCTTGGAACGTGACGTTCTCCCGCGCAGTCCCATCCAATTGCCGCCCGCGTAGGTAACGCGGATACTTCACCAGGTCCCGCAATCACATGCGTGCAGCCGCGGTCGCTGTCTGATCTTTGGACTTAAACATGTCAGTAGAAATAACTGTAACCATCTTTCATCTTGCCGCGTATGATCCGATCATCTGCCGTGCAAGTTTGAGGACATGCAATGAAGAAGGCCGCTGCTCTCGTGGTGCTTTCCCTCGTTACCATGCTCCCCGCCATGGCAGCCGCGCAGTCCTACGTGCCGGAGCTTGGGCCATCGCCGCCGCAGGATGCTGTGCAGCTGTATCCCGGCGGTGTCGAGAAGGCTGTGGCCGCCCTGTCGGACATCGTCAAGAAAGTCAAGGAAGCATCCGACGTTCCCGGCTTCGCCGTGGCGGTGGTGCAGGGCGGCAAAATGATCTTTGACGAAGGCTATGGCCTTCGCGACAACCGGGACGACACTTCTAGGGTCAGCAGCACCACCATCTTCCAGGTCGCCTCGGTGTCGAAGTCGATCTCGGCCACGGTAGCCGCCATCGCCATGACGAAGGACCACAGCTTCGATTGGGATACCCCGGTCGGCAAGGTCTGGGACGGCTTCCGCCTCAATCTCGACTATGTCTCGGGCAACGCCACCATCGGCGATTTCTTCGCCCATCGCTCGGGCCTGCCAATGGCGGCGGGCGATGAGCTCGAGGATCTCGGCTTCCAGCGCAAGCAGATCGTCGGCGGCCTGTGGATGGTGCCGCTCGATCCCTTCCGCATCTCCTATCACTACGCCAATTTCGGCACGACGATCGGCGCCGAGGCAGTGGCCCACGCCGAGAAACAGCCTTGGGAGCCGCTGGCCAAGAGCCTGTTGTTCGATCCGCTCGGTATGCGCTCGAGCAGCTATCGGCACTCGGACTTCATGGCCGCCGGCAAGAACCGCGCCCTGCTGCATGCGCGCGTGGCGGAGAATGTGTTCGAGCCGCTCTATGACCGCGATCCCGACCAGCAGGCGCCGGCGGGTGGCGTCTCCTCCAGCGTCCAGGATCTTGCCAAGTGGATGATCCTGCTGCTTGGCGACGGCACCTATAACGGCCAGCCCATGATCGACCCGAAGATCCTGCAGCCCGCCATCACACCGCAGAGCGTGACCTACCGCGGCGAGACGCCCGATACGCGGGCCAGCTCCTATGGCTATGGCTTCAATGTGGGGGTGAACGCCAATGGGCGCACCACCATGGGCCATTCCGGCGGCTTCCTGCTCGGCGCCGGCACCACCTTCCAGATCTTGCCCTCGGCCGACGTCGGCATCGTCGTGCTCACCAACGGCTCCCCCGTCGGCGCCGCCGAGGCGGTCGCCGCCAGCTTCATGGACATCGTGCAATATGGCCAGATCACCCGCGACTGGTATCCCTACATGAAGCCGCGGTTCATGGGCTACTACAAGCCGGTGGGCGACCTCGCCGGCAAGGTCAAGCCGACGAACCCCGCCAAGGCGCGCAGTCCATCCTTCTACGAGGGCCAATATACGAGCAACTATTTCGACACCGCCACCGTGCGGGCCGATGGCGACAAGCTGATGCTCGAACTCGGCCCCAAGCCCATGCAGTTCACGCTCGAGCACTGGGACGGCGACACCTACGCCCTCACGCCCCGCGGAGAGAACGCGCCGACCGGCTCTCATCGGTGAAGTTCGTCGGTTCCCCCGGCGGCATTCGCGCGCGGGTGATGACGGTGGACTATCTGAATGAGAACGAGTTGGGGCATTTTCAGAGGTAGGGGGTGAAGGCGTCGGGTGCTTCATACACCCCATGCCGTCGGTCGACCTCACGCTTCAAAGCCTCGTGGGCGCTCGCCAGACAGAGCCGCAGTGTCTTAAAAAGCGCCTCGTCTCGTTGGGATCAAAACCACCCTGGGTGGTGGCCACCGACCGGCGGTGGCCCTCCTTGTTTCACGGCGTGCTCGGCCGCTGCCTGAAGGAATGCGTTCGTAGCGTTGATGATCTGATGATCGCCTCGGCTCCTTCGATGTTCATAGCGAACTTCAGCTCTTCCGTGTCGGTATTCAAAGTCAGAATGCCGATCGAGGGACGATTTTCCTTCGAGAACTCCGCGGCAGCACCCACCCCGGTCAGGACGAACAGCGGCTTCGGAGTCTTCATTGCGGTGCCCTCGCGGCCAAAGTTCGCGCAATCACGAGAGATGCGTCGAGTGCGGCGTTCTCGTCCCTCGCCCGCTTATCAGCCGGGAGGTGCTCTATCGCTTCGCGAGCTCCAACGCTCCAACCCGCTGCGATGACCTTTCCCATCAGATCCTAAAATGCCCAGACGCTCCCCTACGGCCATTGCGGCGGCGGCCTTTCCTCAAGAGAAGCTGCTTTCGCCTCTCGCCTTGCACGCTCGACGAGAGCGTCAATGTTGCGGGCCAACGCCGGAGCTAGCCCTTCCTCGCCCGGCGTAGTTGGAGTGCCGCGAGCCATATCGTTCCAGGTGAAGCTGGGGTGCATAGGTCGCTCCTAATCTTACACCTAACAGTGCATTTTGAATTTTGCTCCATGACCGCAAGACGACGGCTGGATCGCTTGTATCGACAGGTACTTTTTCGCGGTGAAGGTAGAGTCGAACGCTTAAACGCCGGCCTGACCTGATGCGTTATGATTGGCCCACTGGAGAAACTGGGCGCCGCATCCAGGCACCCATGGCCTGCATGCTCGGCTGGGATAGGGCCCCGGAGATTGCCCGCGTGGCATTTCTCAGCGCCGCCAAGGAAGCGAAAATCTTGAACGCCTGACATCTCCCGAATGCACGTTGCCATCCTGGGCTGTGTTCGCGTGTCCGCGCGCCGAGGCCTGGCGTCTGTCGGCGCTCTCGGTCGCTGCCGTCCAGGCGGTGAAGGCCGGCGATCTGCTGCTTTCGATCGAAGCGGTGAGATGGAACGGCGCTGCATGCCGAGCGCGACAGCACCATCGCCGAAGTCCAGATCAAGGCCGGCGACCAGATAATGCCAACGATCTGCTGATCGCATTCGGGTGAATGAGGGTGCTACACCTGAAGGGAAATCGGCCGCAAACACGCATGTCGCAGAAGATGACCAGCAAAGTCGGCCTTGGAGTAATCTAGCGTCAAATAATCGTTGTTTGCAATTGCGCAGGCCGAATTTTCCAAATAGGAACGCCGGAGATCAACAAGGGAACAATTTTGATGGATGAAGCAATTGGGCAGAGAAGGGCTGATCTGCTAGGGATGACAGCAGATATCGTCGCAGCCTATGTCCAGAGCAACGCAACGCCCGTGGCGGATCTGCCGAATTTGATCGCCAGTGTTAATTCTGCGTTGTCTGGCCTGGATGAGCCGGTCGCTGCACCATCGCCAATACTTACGCCCGCGGCAAATCCTAAGAAGTCGATCTTTCCCGAATACATTATAAGCCTTGAGAACGGGCGCAAGTTCAAGTCGATGAAGCGCCACCTGGGCTTGCTTGGCATGACACCTGATGAGTACAGAGCCAAGTGGGGTTTGGCGCGGGACTATCCTATGGTAGCGCCAAGCTATGCGGCTCAGCGGTCTGCGCTGGCCAAAGCTGCCGGTCTCGGCCGCAGGGCGGTTGCCAAAACGCCGCCAAAGAAAGCACCAGCAAAGCGCAAGGCCAAAGCCTGACAGTGCACGAATTCGGGCCATGCCATCAGGTCTAGATGGTCCAGGTGGCGTGGCTGGGAATGAGCTGCCTGGCTTCGCAGTTCAGTAAGCGCCGCTCACGCCACAACACAAGCTTCAGCACTGCTTGCGTCTTCACGTCCTCGTATCCTGGCGGGGGCAGGAGAGGTCGATCAATGTGCGATCGACAAGTCGAGCTGATACATCGTCGCCCTCGACAGATAATCAAATCATGTCGATAAAATCGCACTACATCGATACATCAAGCTCTGCTCGATGCCACAAAGCAACAAAGCCGCTGAATCCAGCAGCGCTCCGTGCTTCAAGGGCATGGCCATACGGGTGCTGGGTAAGCCTAAATTTCTTCCCCGAGCAATATCCTGGCCTCCTTGGCAGCAGCGATGAACGCCTGGCGTGCTATCCTTGGTGGTTTTTCTCCACGGATTACGGCAAGGCATGCTTCGATTGCGGCGCGCCGCGACTTGCCCTCCGGCCTCGGCCAATCCTTCAGCAGAACTTCGGCCGCGTCGGATACCGACGCAACAACTCTGTCGCGATCGATCCGGCCGGGTTGAATGATGACGGGCTTTCTGAAACGTTTCGTACGCACGACAGCCTCCAAGAACAAGATATGTTAGCTTCTGCTGATCCTTTGAGCCACATCAAACGTCCGCAAGTAACAGAAGGCATCCGCTTAGCCCAGAAGCTGCCGCCGCGATGGACGCTGGCCAGTGCTTCAGCACGTCGGGCCGGCCCCGAGTTTCGAAGAGCGCATCGCCAAGAGCGGCGTTACCCAATAAATGATTCACAAAATACCCAGTGAAGGGCAGTGAAGGGGAGTTCTCCGAACGCCGCGAAATGGAATCTCGGGGCTGAATTTACTCCATATCCGGCACGTCACCGCAGGTGAATAGCACGGTCGGCGGGCCATAGTCGCCAATAGCCGGGTCGGCGTCGCGGCTCCATGCGATTACGCCAACGTGCTTCCCTGCGAGCGCCTGACCGGTGCGGATTGCGCGTTCCTCGCTTTGCTGATCGGCGGGACCAAAGGCGGGAAACAGTTCGCCGTCCTCGCCACGATCGAACGCCACTACGACGATTAGCTTGGGCTTCTTTTGACCGGGCAGAATATGATCAGACATGGCAGGAACCTGTCACATGACCGAGGATTGAGTCGTGTTCGAGACTCGGGAGGTGCGCGTGCAAGACCACCGTTTTGAGGAGCCCGTGCAGGTCGCGGAACACTATCTACACTTGGAGCGGGTTGCCCAAGCCGCCGATATCCTCTGAACAGATGGCCGACGGCGACCAGCATCAGGTCCAGATGCAAACGTGGCGCAGCAACCGCCCAGGATTCAGGCAACAGGACGTTCGTTTAGAAAACAAAACATCCGATTTGATATCCGACGATTTGATGTGCTATGAGTCCACAGCAGAAGGAACTTGCGCATGGCACGCTCGACCGCTCAAAGCGCTTTGCGCTATCCACTCACCATTATGCTCGGCACCGAAGCAAGCGTAAGATTGCTCCGGGAATTGTCGCGCCACGGCGGCTTGCTTTCTTCTCCATTGCTTGCGACTCGTAGCGGGCTTGCAAGGGCAAGCGTGTGGTCTGCTCTCGCAACCTTGGAAGGGATTGGCATCGTATCTTCGGAGGGAACGGGCAGGGCTCGTCTTTACCGGTTGAATGATCGCCATCCGCTGGCGACATCACTGGAAGCTCTCTTCGAGCAGGAGGCGCTTCGGTATTCCAATATTCGCGCCGTAATCACTGAGGCGGTCTCCGCAGTTCGGCCGAAAGTACTCGCGGCCTGGATTTACGGCAGCGTAGCGAGGGGCGAGGACCGTCCAGACAGCGATCTCGACATCGCAGTGGTTACGCCATCCGAAAAGCTAGATAGCGCGCTCCAAGAAATCCGTGAGGCACTGGTGACCCAAGGTCAAAAGCTTGGCTTCAATCCCTCGGTCGTGGGACTCACTCCGGAGGATGTGGCAAGGCTGTCGAGCACGCGAGACCCGTGGTGGGGCGGGGTCGAAGCCAATGCCCTGCTCGTCTTGGGTTCACGCCCGGACGAACTCGCAACAAAAACTCGCCGGCAGGCGTTGGCATGACCAGAAGAGGTGCGACGAAAGCAGTCGAGACAGGCTTTGGCGAGGGGCGATTGCGCATCGCCCGCTCATATTTGAAGGCTGCCCGTTTAGAGGTGGCAATGTCCGGAACGGGTGACATCGGAAATCCGGCTATGTCGCAGATCGTGAATGCGGCAATAGCATACGCCGATGCGCTCACTGCCCGATTTGCAGGAAAGATCAACCGCGCGGATCATGCGGCCGTGGTGAAAACCATGCGCGACGCGCTTGGAAATCGCCTTCCTGCAGCGCAGGCCAGCAGGTTGCGGAGCATCCTCGATGAGAAGGACGAAACTCAATACGGAATAAGGGCAAAATCATTACCCGAAGCGGAGAGCTTGCTCGACAAGTTGGAAAAGTTCGCGGAGTGGGCGGAAAAAGAACTGGAAGTCTGATCAGCAATGGAGGCGGCATGTCGCTTACGGCGACCTGAATGTTACTTCAGCAGTTTGATCAGCACTGTGAAAGCCGCGTCGATGTCAGCGCGAACCGCGGCGCGGACCGCTTCCGCGTTACGGTCTCGCAGCGCTGCAAACATCTGCTGATGGTGCTGGTTGGCGGTCGAATAGTTTCCGGAATCGTGCAGCATGTTGAAATAGGGACTGATCTGCAGCCACAGGTTCTCGATGATGTTGAGCATGTTTTCCGAGCCCGCGGCTCGATAGATGGAGAAATGAAAGGCGTAGTTAGCCCTGAGGTAGGATCCGGAGTGGAACAGCGGGTTTTGACGAAGGTTTGGGCACCAGCAAAAAACGTAGGTGAGGCATGGCTGCTCATCAGGAAAGCAAGGACCGCACTGAGCGTACGGCACGGGACGCAAAAACGGCCAGACTACGGGAACAGCGGCTGAAGACTGGGACTGCTATGCAAGAGCGGAATGATGAGGGCGCAAAACGACCGTCAACACAGCGACGCCGCAATCGGTGACGCCTATCTTGTTGGCAGTTAGGGCCTCGTTAGCTCCCGGGCCTGCTCCGGGGACAAGGCCGAATGGGTCAAGCCCGACCTTGTCGGTCGGGTGAAATTTTGCCGCTCAATTTCCTCGATGAGACCTGACTGCCTTCAGCAGTTCCCGCTCGTCAGTGTGAGCATTTCGAAAAGTCGCCACTACCGTTTCCGCCAGGATTTTGCCCTGTTGGCTTAAAGGGTCGAGGTCTTCGTCTGCGCAAATCCGATCGAAAACGCGCTGGCAAATAGCCAAATCATGAGGACTAAGGCAGGTGCGATTGGTACGCTGGCGCTGCGGCATGTGCGAACCCTCAGGCCCGCTGCCCGTGCAGAGCAGCGGGCCTTTACAGCCAGACTGGAGAACGGAGGAGAGTTCTCGCGCAAAAAAACGTTTGATGTTGAGTGCTTGTTCCCGGCTAACGAAGTTGGTAATTTTCGTACAGTGCGCCACCTGGGGCCGATTGCCTTTCCGCAAGCAGTTAGCCGTTCAACTGTTTCAATGATAGCCTTGGCAAGCGCCTCACCCTCATGCATGGGCTCTTGGCCATAAGAGCAGGAAGACAGCCTCCTCGATCGGCAGCACGCCGGCCGGGCAGGTCTCCTCGATGCCACGCGCACCAGAGCAAGGGCGGCCAGGCCTTGCGGACTTGTCTTCGGCATCGATGGTTTGATCTGCGTTCGCTAATCCGCCTCATCTCTGAGCGACATCTTTTTGCGGCGGACAGGCGTCCAGTCGATGATTGTATCAGCATCGACGGTGATTAGCCCGCCAGCTTTCACGGTCACCTTTCGATTTTCCTCGTCGACCCGCGTGACCTCGCCAGTGAGCTGGAGCTCGTCACCTGGTTTGGACTTTTTAGGAGCAGGGATCGAATGCGGAAAACCATAGGAGGGGATGCTGACGCTAGCTCTTCCGTCGTCCAGGAGCTTCAGCACCGTCACGGTGATCGCCACCTCATCGCCGATATTGATGTCCGCAATTTCCCAAGCCATGCCCCTGATTCTGGAGCGGCTTTGACGGTAGTCAAGGGATTGCTAATATGCGGAAGATGCCAACACCGCCAGCGTGCACCTTGTTTCGGAACTGATTCGAACCAGCGATTTTGATTCAAATCGTAGTGTCTGGAGTGCGGGCGCATGCTTCCGTCACAACGCATTTCTGGTAGGCTTGCAACCAAGGTCGCTTCTGGCGTGAACCGCCGTGCGGCAGTTAAACTGTTCGAGTTGAAAACGGCCGGAGCCCGATTGCTCAGCCGATCAGCAACACGGTTGTCGCGCAGGATCACCGAAGCAGAGAAACGCTGGCCCTCTGTCTTTGCTTTGCGGAGAGCCTGCTTCGCGACGCACAAACTTTTCTGATGCAGTGCGGTTTTGGCCTTCGCACCTGCACAGAACTATGCAAAACCGTCACCGCTGGAACTTGACCCAAGGGAATGTGCTGATGAGTGTGGCGGTCGAAACAAAGGCGCTGACGCCGCCGGACATTGCGGCCCGAAAGCACAAGATGCCGATTGTCTGCTTAACAGCGTATACAACGCCCGTTGCGCGCCTCGCCGATAGGCATTGCGACGTGGTCCTGGTCGGCGACAGCGTCGGCATGGTGCTTCATGGCCTGACGTCAACCCTCGGAGTTACGCTGGAGATGATGATCATGCACGGCAAGGCCGTGCGCCGCGGTCTTGAACGGGCGCTGATGGTCGTCGACATGCCGTTCGGCTCCTATGAGGAGGGCTGCGAACAGGCCTTTCGCAACGCCGCCCGGCTGATGGCGGAGACCGGATGCGCTGCGGTCAAGCTGGAGGGCGGCGAGAGCATGGCTGACACGATCCGCTTTCTCATTGCCCGCGGCATCCCCGTCATGAGCCATGTCGGGCTGACACCGCAAGCGATCAATGTGCTTGGCGGCTACAAGGTCCAGGGCAGGGGCAGAGACGGCGACAGGATTTTGCGGGACGCTGTTGCTGTTGCCGAATCCGGCTCATTCTCCGTTGTGCTGGAAAAGGTGGCCGAGCCGCTCGCACGAAGAATAACCGAGGAGGTTACGATTCCAACCATCGGGATCGGCGCCTCCGCCGCCTGCGACGGCCAGGTTCTGGTCGTCGACGATATTCTGGGCATGTTCACCGGTTTTCGTCCGAAATTCGTCAAGCGCTATGCCGAACTGGGCTCAGAGGCCGAAGCTGCCATTGCGGCTTATGCGGCTGATGTGCGGGGAGGGCGCTTTCCGGCGGCCGAACATCTCTTCGCCGACGCGCCGCAGGCCGGAGAAACCGCGTGAGCGTGCCGATCGTCCGCACCATTGCCGGGCTTCGTACCGTTGTGGCGGGATGGCGCCGTTCTGGTGCCAATATCGCCGTGGTGCCTACGATGGGGGCCTTGCATGAAGGGCATTTGAGTCTCGTGCGTTCTGCGCTTCAAAAGGCCGATCGCGTGATCGTGACGCTGTTCGTCAATCCCAAGCAGTTCAACAGTGCGGCGGATCTTGCCGCCTATCCCCGCACGGAAGACGAAGACGCTGCAAAGCTCACGCGGCTGGGCGCCCACCTGCTTTATGTTCCGGATGCGACTGAGATGTATCCTGACGGCTTCGCCACGACCGTGTCCGTGTCCGGCGTCAGTGAAAGCCTTTGCGGTGCGTTCCGGCCCGGCCATTTCGATGGGGTGGCGACCGTCGTTGCAAAACTCTTCCTGCAGACCGGCGCTGATTTCGCCTTTTTCGGAGAGAAGGACTTCCAGCAGCTTCAACTTATCAGGCGCATGGTCCGGGACCTGGATATTCCGATCACCGTCGTCCCCTGTCCGACAGTCCGGGAAGCCGATGGTCTCGCTTTGTCATCGCGCAATGTCCGGCTCTCGCCGGCAGAGCGCGCCGTCGCCCCAAGGCTAGCATCGGTCCTACTCGATACGGCGGCGGGGCTCTCGAACGGCTCTCCCGTCCTGCCAACGCTTGCCGACGCGCGCGCAGCGATCCTGTCCGCGGGCTATCGCGAGGTCGAGTACCTGGAACTCCGTGGCGAGGCAGATCTGCAACCGATAGCAAGCCTGGATCGGCCGGCACGCCTGTTTGCAGCGGCCTGGCTCGGCGAAACGCGGCTCATTGATAACGTCAGAACACTGCCGTCTCCCGTTCTTGTTGACAAGCCGCTCGGGCATGCCTTCACCCGTGCCGACGGTCACACCGCAACGCCAGCATTCAAGGATGAGCTTGTAGGCTCTGGCAAGCGCTACCCCTGACCAACTCGGCCCTGTGAGCGCTGGATCGTCCCCTCTGGATGAATCACCGCAGCAAGGCGCCGGAAATGCCCGCTGATGCTCGGCGGTTCGGTTCGTGGTGAGCATCACCGTCCTGCCATGTCGGGCTTGGCGACCTGCGACTATTTCAGCAGTTTGATCAGGACAGTGAAAGCCGCGTCGATGTCAGCGCGAACCGCAGCCCGGACCGCCTCCGCGTTGCGGTTTCGCAGCGCTGCAAACATCTCCTGATGGTGCTGGTTGGCGGTCGAATAGTTTCCGGAATCGTGCAGCATGTTGAAATAGGGGCTGATCTGCAGCCACAGGTTCTCGATGATGCTGAGCATGTTTTCCGAGCCCGCGGCCCGGTAGATGGAAAAGTGAAAGGCGTAATTGGCCCTGAGATAGGATTTGACGTCGCCAGCGGCATTGGCCTGCTCGAGTGCCTCCAGATGCTGGCCCAGCAGCATCACGCCGTGATCGTCAATGCGTTCTGCGGCCCATGCGGCGGCGATCGCCTCGATTTCGAACCTGACGTTCCTGAGATCGATAAGCCGCGCACGACTTAATGCCGGGATACCGATCGAACGGCCCGAAACCACCATCAAGGCGTTGGCCGCGCTCAGACGCCTCAGAGCCTCGCGAACCGGCATCGGGCTGACGCCGAAAGCGTCTGCGAGGCTCTGCACCGTCACCATTTCACCTGGAACGATGCTGCCGTCGAGGATCAACTCGGTAACGTGCCGGTAAACCCTGTCCTGCAGGGTTTCCCTGGACAGCGGCGTGATCTCGACGCCCGGCTTCCTGAATGCCGCCCCAGCCATTTCTGTCAACCTTCCCCCATTCGGGCGACGCTCTTGTCATACCCGGCGCCTGTGTCCGGAATGCAAGGTTCGGATTGCCGCGTCAAGCGCCCGCGTTTCCGACTTTTCCCTCTTAGCAATTTCATCATTGATCTTTGATCAAATCATGATACGGTCAGCCGCATCGAATGACAAGGAGTACGTTTCGTACCCTTGGGAGGCATTCGGTCGTCTGAACTGGGAGGAGTTTCGAATGGGTATCGGATCGAAAGCCCGGCGGCTTGCGCTGCTTGCCGGCATGGCTGTTTGCGTTTGTGGTACGTCCGCCGCCGAAGCGGCCGGAAAGCACAAGATATTTCTCAGCATGAGCTTCATCGGCAATGATTGGCAGGCCGAGGCCGCCAACATGCTCAAGGCGATGGCGTCGCACAAGAGCATGGCCGACAAGGTCGACCTCCAGGTTCAGGTGGCGGGGCCGAACGCACAGCGCCAGATCCAGCAGATCAACGCGATGGTGCAGGCAGGCGCCGAAGCCATCGTGATTTTCCCTATCTCGCCGACAGCGCTCAACCAGGTGGTGAAGAACGCCTGCGACAAGGGGGTAAAGGTGTTTGCCTATGATGCCGAAATCACCGAGCCCTGCGCCTACAATGTCCATATCGACCAGGAGGAGGCTGGCCGCGTGACGGCGGAGTGGCTGGTCAAGAAACTTAATGGTAAGGGCAACATCATCGCGGTGACCGGCGTCCCCGGCACCTCGGTCGATGACCTGCGCACCAAGGCCGCGAAGGAGGTGTTTGCCAAGCATCCCGACATCAAGATCGTCGGCGAAGCTGTCGGCATGTGGAGCCAGGCGGTGGCCCGTACCGAACTGTCCAAGATATTGGCGACGCGCAGCTGGGATGACATAAATGGGCTGTGGATGCAGGTAGGCTGCTTCACTGCCAATTCCATGCAGCTCGAGGCCGGCAAGAAGGTCAGCGAACTCCTGCCTTGCGCCGGCGAGGGCTCCAATGGCGGGCGCATCCAGATGCTGCCGGAGGGCACGGAGGTCGAGGGCGCAACCTCTCCCTATGCGCCGCTCGGCGCGCCGCGCATTTCCTACGCCTCGCCGCCTTATTCCGGGGCGCTCGCTCTCAAGCTTGCCGTCGAGGCGCTTGAAGGCAAGCACGTTGCCAAGAAGACGATCCTGCCGCTGCCGGTCGTCACCAACGAGACGATAAAGCTTTGCGACGAGGGCACCTGGGCGGAGATGAAGGCTGGTTGCAATGCGTTCAAACCGTCGCTGGTCTCGAACCCAGGCTGGTTCGCCTCGATCTTCTCCGATCAGACACCTGAGATCGGTCTCGCGGCCGCCCTTGTAGGCCAGCCCGAGGAGTAGGCCTTCCGAAGTGGGGCGTGGGGTGCTTTCGAGGCGCTCCACGCAGCTTTCATGCGGGCTGGGACTGAGATCATGATGTCAGCGCATTCGACAGCTGTCGGCATAGAGGGCGTCCGCAAGGCGTTTGGCGCAACAGTTGCCCTCGATGGCGTTTCCTTCGAGATCGCTTCCGGCAGCGTGCATGCCTTGCTTGGCGAGAACGGTGCGGGCAAGTCCACGCTCGTTAAGCTGCTGTCGGGGCTGGTACGGCCCGACGATGGGCAAATCACCGTGTCAGGCGAACCGGCGCCACTCGGTTCGCCGCGCGCCGCGCATGCCAAAGGCGTGCAGACAGCCTTCCAGGAAATGACCCTGGTACGCGATCTCAGCGTTCTCGATAACATGTTGCTGCCTTACGCGCCCGTTGGCTCGATCGGCCTGATCAGGCGGTTGAGCGCGCGCAAGGCAGTCCGCAAGCACATCTCCGATCTGGGGTTTACGGTCGATCTCGATGCCGAGGTAGCGACGCTCGATCTCGCCATCCGCCAGAAGATCGAAATCGCGCGCGCGCTCTATCGCAAGCCGCGCATCCTTCTGCTCGACGAGCCGACTTCGACACTGTCAGGTGGCGATGTCGAGTGGCTGGGCGCCATCATCGCGCAATTGAAAGCGGCCGGTACCACGGTCGTGTTCATCACCCATCGCATGCGCGAGGTGCGGGCTTTCTGCGACACGCTGACCATTCTCAGGAACGGCCACCACATCGTGACCGCGCCGGTTGCCGATGTTTCGGATGGTGAGGTGATCGAAAAGATCATCGGCCGCAGCATCGCCCAGACCTTCCCGCCGAAACCTCAAAGTGAGGCCGCCTTCGGTCCGCCGGTGCTCGGTGTGCGCGATCTCAAGACGGGGAGGAAGCTCGACGGCGTCGGTTTCGACCTGCGCAAGGGCGAGATTCTCGGCATTGCCGGGCTTCAGGGCATGGGGCAGCTCGACTTGTTCCTCGCCTGCTTCGGCATGGCCGAGATCGAGCGCGGCCATGTCCTGGTCGACGGCCGCAAGGTCTGGCTCGGCTCGCCCTCCGATGCGCTCAAGCCCAACATGGCGATCGGGCTGGTGCCGGAGGACCGCAAGACCGAAGGCCTGTTCCTGAAGCTCTCGGGCCGGCAGAATGCATCGCTGCCTGTGGTCGAACGCTTTACCCGATTTGGCCTGATCAGAAACGACGAGGAGGCAAAGACCGTGCAGTCCGCCTTCTCAACCGTGGAGGTCGACCGCAGTGCCTTGTGGACGAGGGCAGGGGCGTTCTCTGGCGGCAACCAGCAGAAGATAGCGATTGCCAAATGGCTGGTCGCCGAAAGCCGGATCCTGCTGCTTTTCGATCCGACCCGCGGCATCGACGTCGGCACCAAGCACGAGCTCTATGTGATGATGCGCGACTATGTGGCGGCCGGCGGCTCGATCCTTCTGCATTCAACCGAAATTCCCGAGCTGGTCCATCAATGCGACCGGGTGCTCGTCCTCTACGACGGTCACCTGGTGGCGGAGCTTGCCGACAACGACATCACGGAAGGCGCGATCATGCGGCCGGCGCTTGGCCACCGGGACATGGTCCGGGAGGCGGCGGAATGAGTGTGACGAGCTTGGCCGCCGCGGCACCGGCCGCAACAGTGTCGCGGCTCCTCGCGCGGCACAGCGGCGCGATCATCGCGGCGATCGTCTTTGCCGTGCTCCTGCTAATCGTTGATCTGGTAAGTGCCGGGCGGCTCACCTATTTCGATATTTCGTTCCTGTCGAGCGGCGGCGCCACCTCGGCACTGGCGGCGATCGGCCAGACCCTGGTCATCCTGTCCGGCGGTTTCGACCTGTCCGCGGGCGCGGTGATCTCGCTGGTCAATGTCGTTCTGGCAAAAGGCATGGATCCGATGGCAACCGGCACGAGTGTCGCGCTGTGGACCTTGGCCGGAATTGGTGTCGGCATGCTGGTCGGCGCCTTCAACGGCTTCTTCATCGCCGTCCTGCGCATGCAGCCAATCGTCGTCACACTGTCGACCATGTTCATCCTGCAGGGGGTAACGCTGCTGGTCATGGACAAGCCGGGCGGCTTCGTCTCGCCCGATCTTGGCGCCTTCTATCTCGGTGATGCCATTGCCAGCTGGATACCGATGCCGCTGGTCGTCATCGGCGTCGTCCTGCTCGGCTGGTTCTGGCTCAAAGGAACACGCTTCGGGACGGCGCTTTATGCGGTCGGCAGCGACCCGGATGCCGCCGCCGCGGTCGGTGTGCGCGTCGTTCTCGTACGCTTCCTGGTCTATGTCATTGCCGGCGGCTGCTATGGGCTTGCCGGCGTTTTCATCAGCGCCCAGACCGGCAGCGGCGATCCGCTGGTCGGCAACCCGTTGTTGCTGTCGATGTTCGCGGCAGTCGTCGTCGGCGGTACAAGGCTGGGCGGCGGTCAAGGCGGGCCAGTCGGCACCGTCTTCGGCGCCTACATCCTGATGATGGTCGTCAACATCCTGCTCGTGCTCAACGTCTCGGCCTATTATTCGACGATCGCCGAGGGCATGATCCTGATCCTTGCCGTGCTTGCCGGCTCGCTGTCGCATGGCTCCGTGCTTGCCCGCCAACTGCGTGCGCTACGGGCTCGGCTGGCCGCGTGGCGCGCCGGAATGCTGCCCTCGCAGATCGATCGCACCGACCGGCGGCTGAGAATCAAGCGGGGCAGCGCTGGCGACCAGCAGGCGCCGCAGCCGGCCTTCCATGTCCGTAACGCCGAGACGCTGCGCTATGCGCTGCCGGCCTATGTCTGCCTGGCCGTCGTCGTGATCGTCACCCAGATCTGGCTTGGACGCGCCATCGTCAACGTCACCTACTGGAACTCGCTGTTCGTGCTGTCGAGCTTCCTTGCCATCCTGGCGCTTGGGCAGGGCAGCGTAATCCTCACCGGTGGGCTCGACCTGTCGCTGCCGTGGACGATCGGCCTCTCGGGCATCCTGCTTGCCGGCATGGTCAACGGATCGGATGCTGCACTTGCCTATGCGCTGCCGGCGGTGCTGCTCATCGCTTGCCTGATCGGTCTCGCCAACGGCATCGGCATCGTCTTCCTCGGCATTTCGCCAATTGTAATGACGCTGGCCACCAACGGCATTCTGCAAGGTTTCGCTTTGCTCTACTCGCAAGGCACGCCGGCCGGCTTCTCCTCGCCGATGCTGCGCTGGTTCATGACCGGCAAAATATTCATCATCACGCCGGTGGTGCTGTTCATGATCGCCTTCGTCGTCTTCGCCGTGCTGTTGCTCGGCCGCACCGCTTTCGGCCGCCGCATCTACGGCATCGGCAACAGCCTGCGCGCAGCCCAGCTCTCCGGCATCGCGGTCGGTCGCACGCTCATCCTCGTCTATGTCCTGTCGGCGGTCTGCGCGGCGATCGTCGGCATCATGCTGACCGGCTTTTCCGGCCAGGCCAGCCTCGGCATGGGCGACGATTATCTACTGCCCTCCATCGCCGTCGTCGTGGTCGGCGGTGCGCTGATTACCGGCGGGCGTGGCCACTATCTCGGCATGCTGGGTGGGGTGCTGCTCCTGACCGCGTTGCAGATGCTGCTCGCCGGCACGACGCTGCCTTACGCGACGCGGGCAATCCTGTTTGGGCTGGTGGTGCTCGGTGCCGTCATGGCGCTGCGCGAAAGGCGGATTCAGTGAAAGGGATGGAACAATGAGCTCAAGCTCACCGGCATCGGCGGACGAATTCCTGACCGGGCTCAAAGGCCAGCGCGTGCTGGTCACGGCGGGCGCTGGCGGCATTGGCTTTGCCATTGCAGAGACGCTATCGCGGCTCGGCGCACGCGTCGCGATCTGCGATATTTCGGACGAGGCGCTGGCCGCTGCTCGAGAGAGAATTACGCTCGCCGCCGCAGTCAAGGCCGACGTTTCGCGCGACGGCGATGTCGACCGACTGTTCGAGATCGTCAAGGAGAAGCTCGGCGGGCTCGACGCCCTGATCAACAATGCCGGCATTGCCGGGCCAACCGGCGGCGTCGACGAGATCGATCCGGCAGACTGGCGGCGTTGCATAGATATCTGCCTGACCGGCCAGTTCCTGTGCGCGCGGCGTGCCGTGCCGCTGATCAAGGCGGCGGGCGGCGGCTCGATCGTCTCGATGTCTTCGGCCGCCGGCCGCCATGGCTACGCGTTCCGCACCCCCTATTCGGCTGCCAAGTTCGGCGTTGTCGGCCTGACCCAGAGCCTTGCCAAGGAACTCGGACCGGATGGGATCAGGGTCAATGCCATCTTGCCCGGCATCATCGAAGGGCCGCGAATCGACAAGGTCATTGCCGACCGGGCAAAGCAGCTCGGCGTGTCAAACGAGGAGATGACACAACGCTATCTGCAGAACATCTCGCTGCGCCGGATGACCAGCCCATACGATGTCGCGGCGATGGTGGCCTTCCTGCTTTCCGATGCGGGCGTCAACATTTCCGGCCAATCGCTTGGCGTCGACGGCAATGTCGAGACACTCTGAGGGGCGATCATGGCGAAGGTAGCAATTGTCGGAAGCGGTTTCATCGGGCGAGCGTGGGCGATCAGCTTCGCTCGCGCGGGGTATGATGTGCGGATGTGGGACCAGGCGCCGGCCGCGACCAGCGGTGCGCGCGACTATATCGCCGGCGTGCTCGGCGACCTCGCCGCCAACGATTTGCTGCGGGGACAGGCGGTCGATGCCGTGCTTGGCCGCATCACCATTGTGGCGGAGCTTGGCGAGGCCCTGGCCGATGCCGTCCACGTCCAGGAGAACACACCCGAAAACCTGGAGGTGAAGCGTGACGTGTTCTCCCGGATCGACGCCCTTGCCGGTCCGCAGGCGGTGATCGCCAGTTCCACCTCGGCGCTGTTGCCGTCGAAATTCACCGATCATCTTGAGGGGCGGCATCGCTGCCTCGTCGTACATCCAATCAATCCGCCCTATCTCATCCCGGCAGCGGAAGTCGTGCCGGCGCCATGGACCTCCGCCGAAACGGTGGAAAGGACCCGCGCCTTCCTTGTCGAAGCGGGCCACGCGCCGCTGGTGATGAAGCGCGAACTCGACGGCTTCATCATGAACCGCTTGCAGGGCGCGCTGTTGGAGGAGGCGTTCCGGCTCGTCGCCGACGGCTACGCCAGCGTTGAGGACGTTGACACGGGCCTGCGCGAGGGGCTGGCGCTGCGCTGGTCGTTCATGGGTCCGTTCGAAACGATCGACCTCAACGCGCCTGGTGGTGTGCGCGACTATGTAGAGCGCTACCAGACGATCTATTCCAACATCTTCCCGCAGATGCTGCGTCGGGTCGACTGGGCCGGCGAGGTCATGGAGACGATCGAGGCCGAGCGCCGCAAGCGCCTGCCGCGGGAAGAACTCGGCGAACGGCAGGTCTGGCGCGACCGTCGGCTGATGGCGCTGGCGGCGCACAAGAAAAAATCGGATCAGGAGTTTGGACGATGATGGAAACAAGCCGCAAGCCCGGCGCCCCGCAGGCCAAGGGCAAGGTCATCATCACCTGTGCGGTGACGGGGGCAATCCATACGCCGACCATGTCGCCTTATCTGCCGATCACGCCAGACCAGATCGCCTCGGAGGCGATTGCGGCGGCCGAGGCTGGTGCGGCAATCCTGCATCTGCATGCCCGCGACCCTGAGACCGGCAAGCCCGACCAGACGCCGGAGGCGTTCGCGCGTTTCCTGCCGCGCGTCAAGCAAGGCACCAATGCCGCCATCAACATCACCACCGGCGGCAGTCCTTACATGAAGGTGGAGGAGCGTGTGCGGCCCGCCGCCCAGTTCAAGCCGGAAGTCGCCTCGCTCAACATGGGGTCGATCAATTTCGGGCTCTATCACCTCGTAGACAAATACGAAACGTTCAAGTTCGACTGGGAAAGGCCGCACCTGGAAGCGACGCGTGACCTGGTCTTCCGCAACTCGTTCAGGGATATCGAGTACATACTGGAGACCTGTTACGACAACGGCACGCGCTTCGAGTTCGAGTGCTACGACATCGCCCATCTCTATAACCTCTCGCATTTCGCCGATCGCGGGCTGGTGAAACCACCGTTCTTCGTACAATCCGTGTTCGGCCTGCTCGGCGGCATCGGTACGCACCCGGAAGACGTCGCCCATATGAAGCGCACCGCCGACCGGCTGTTCGGCGACCAATATCGCTGGTCGGTGCTGGGTGCCGGCGCCAGCCAGCTGCGCATTGCCGCGCAATCGGCAGCGCTTGGCGGCAATATTCGCGTTGGGCTCGAAGACAGTCTGTGGGCCGGCAAGGGCAAGCTTGCCAAATCGAACGCCGAGCAGGTGGTGCTTGCCCGCAAGATTATCGAAGGCCTCGGCATGGAAGTGGCGACGCCCGACGAGGCTCGCGAAATCCTGTCATTGAAGGGCGGCGACCAGGTCGCGTTCTGACCGGTTTCTGCAAGGTTCGAACAGAGGAGGACGGCATGAAGATCGAAGTCGTGGTGGACGTGAAGACCACGCTGGGCGAGGGACCGCTGTGGGACGTTGAACAGGAGCGCCTCTACTGGATCGACAGTTTCGACGGGCGTGTGTTTCGGGCGACCGCCGACGGCCGCGAGATCCGTTGCTGGGACGTGCCGATGAAGATCGGCTCGATGGCATTGCGCAAGGACGGCGGTGGCGCGGTGGTGTCGCTGCAGCGCGGCTTCCATCTGCTTGATTTCGCCACCGGCGAGGTGACGCCGATCCACGATCCGGAGCCGGACCGGCCGATGAACCGGCTCAATGACGGCAAGGTCGATCGGCGCGGCCGCTTCTTCGCCGGCTCAATGGACACGATGGAAGAGGGGCCCTCCGGCGGGCTCTACCGGCTCGATCCCGATTTCTCCGTGACCAGGATAGATTCCGGCATCATCTGCTCGAACGGCCCGTGCTGGAGTCCAGACGACCGCACCTTCTATTTCGCCGACACCTGGACCGGCGAGATCTGGGCCTACGACTATGATATCGAAACCGGTGCCGCCACCAACCGGCGCACTTTCACCCGCGTCGATACCAGCCGGGGAGGGGCGGCCGACGGCTCAACTGTCGATGCCGAGGGCTTCCTCTGGAACGCGCTGGTCTATGACGGCAGGCTGGTGCGTTACGCGCCCGACGGCAGCGTCGACCGCATCATCGACATGCCCGTCAAGAAGATCACCAGCGTCATGTTCGGCGGGCCGAAGCTCGATACCCTGTACGTCACGTCGATGGCCAAGCCGCCGCTGCCGCGCTTTCCGGGTGACGGAGTTTTACGCGGCAGCCTTTTTGCCGTCACCGGCCTCGGCGTAACGGGAGTTCCGGAGCCAAGATTTGCTGCGTGAAGCTCGGCATCGAGCCGTCACTTTGTGGCGGTCATCGTCTCGGCAGCTTTCCGCAGTACTCAGTCTGTAGCAGGCTGCCATCCGACGGGCGTGACCGGTGGCCGGCATGACCCTCGCGCCCGAATTCGTTTCAACAACAGGTTCTCACGGACAAGCCGTCTCCGAGTCCTCTGTGGCTGCGGCCCGCCAACTGAGTCCGCGGCGCTTGGTTGGGCTCTCGCACTCTGTTGAGAAACCTAGCAACCAGACAGCGATGCCTATTTTTTCGATGAATGTCAGTAAAAGATGCGTTATTTTCTGACGCATGAAGATGGTCGTTTCCTCAGTTCCTGATCGGATCTTGAGGCGCGCCCGCGGTAGTGGGCGCGGGAGCGTTTTCACGCCCAGCGATTTTCTTGATCTGGCGGGACGGTCAGCGATCGATCAGGCGCTCTCGCGCCTCGTCAAAAGAGATAGGTTGCGGCGTCTCGCCCGCGGACTTTACGATTTCCCGAAACTGCATCCAAAACTTGGGCGCTTTCCCCGTCGCCCGATTATGTTGCCCAGGCGCTGGCCAGGGAGACTGGCTCTCATGTGCAGGTCGCCGGGACGCATGCGGCCAATGCGCTTGGTCTGACCAGCCAAGTTCCCGCCCGAACCTCATATCTCACGGATGGTCCATCCCGTCGCGTGGTGCTCGGAAAGCGTGTTATCGACCTGCGCCATGCGTCGCCCAAACACTCGATAGCACCGGGGAGTGCTGCGGGAACAGTCGTTCAGGCGTTGCGGCATCTCGGGCCATCACGGGCCGCCGATGTCGTTCAGATCGCGTCGCGCCAACTGTCCCTGAGTAACAAAAAGAGACTCGTCTCAACCGCCATACAGGCGCGGCTTGGATGCGTCCAATACTAAGGGCCATTGGCGACTCACCATCGGATGCGGCTCATGGATAGCTTCGTGCGCCAAGCCGCGTCGGTTAGCCATGTGGTGCGCGTGCTAACTCATCCACGGCAGCTGAAAGAACGCGTTCGGGGTCCGAGGCGAGCACATCTTGCGGACGTTTGCCGCCAAGGAAGCTATTGATCGATGCAAACCAATAGGCGAGCCCCCAGGCATCCTTTTTCCCGCGAAACACACTCAGAACCTTAGCGAGCGGTTTAGTGGGCCGATATCCAGCTGCAATATCCAGAGCGTAGCCGGGAAAATAGTCTACACCCCGATGCCGAACTGCGAAGATGCTGCCTTGTTTTTTCCACTTGTTTGGCTGCGCACGTGGGTTGCTCGTGCTGAACCCTGCCATTGTCGCGACTTGAGGAGCGGTCAGCCAACCGCCGCTTTCCAATACTTCTCTTCTCGCCTCGGCCGCCATCCGCGCTTGTATGAGCACGTGTTGCGGAGGGAGTACGTCAGGGACCAGGGCGTCGATTATCGTGCTTATGGCTTCGCGCTGGCGACTCATCAGGATCGTACGCACCAGAGGCGCAATGCTGACGAGCGTGTCCGCGAGGCCGCGCACAGCAGGTTCACTCCCATGCTCGACCGTTACTGCTATGACCAGCTCGAGAGTTAGGCGATCAAGTCGGTCACCAACCTCCTTCGGCTTTCCGGTGAGGACGCCAAATCCCGACAGTTCAATAGTCTCATGGGTAAGTGCCATGATCTCCCGCTCCTGGGGCGATGAGCATGGTTACATATGTAGCACAACAACCGGTATCACAGGTGCAGCTAAGCTGTGGCATTTGGCGTCCAAGTTCGCTGATTGCCTGGAGCTTGCAGAGCGCGTCCCAACGACCGACCGGCGTAAGCCGGCAGTGCCGCCGAGGCTATCCCTTGATCGCCGAGCCGACGATCGAATCCACGAAGAAGCGCTGCAGGAAAACGAACAGCACCAGTGGCGGCAGCACGGCAAGAGTGGCGCCCGCCATGACCAGTCCGGTGTTGAGCGCACCTCTGTTGTAGCTGAGCAGGCGGCTGAGGCTAATGACGATCGGATAATCTTCCGCATTGCCCTGCAGCACGGTAAGCGGCCACAGATAGCTGTTCCAATGATAGACGAAGGCAAACAGCGCCAATGCCGCGGTCGCGGGCGCCACGCTCGGCGCGACGATCTTGAACAGGATCACAAGTTCCGACGCCCCATCCATCCGTGCCGCGTCGATCAAATCGTCCGGCACGCCGGCGATGAACTGGCGCATCAGGAAGATGCCGAAGGCATTGGCGAGGTTGGGCACGATGATGCCGGCAAGGCTGGCATTCAGACCGATCGATCCGACGAGACGGTACAGCGGGACCAAAGTCACGATCGGCGGCAGAAACATTGTGGCGATCAGCACCGAAAACAGCAGTGAGCGGCCGGGAAAGTGATGCTTGGCGAAGGCGTAGCCAGCCATCATGCTGGTGACCAGAATGCCGGCGGTGGTGATCGTGGCGATCACGAGCGAATTCCACATCGAGCGGCCGACATTGATGACGCCGGACACTTTCTCATACGCTTCGAGGCTCGGCGTGCGCGGTATCCACACCGGCGGCACCTGCATGGTTTCGGCCGGCGTCTTCAGGCTGGAGAGCACCATCCACAACAGCGGAAAGGCGGAGGCCACGGCAACCAGCAGCATCAGCGTGGCGAGCAGTGCTCTGCGGCCCGCCAGGCGTTTGCGCGCCAACCGGCTCGATGCTGATCGGCCCGGCGCGCTCATTCGTCATCCTTCCGGTTGGCAAATGCAAACAGCGCGCACACAACGACGATCAGCGCCAACATCAGCATCACTGCCATGGCCGAGCCCAATCCGCCTTGCGCGCGCTCGATGCCGACACGGCGGATGTGATAGGTCAGCACATTGGTCGAGCCGACCGGCCCGCCTTGGGTGATCAGCGCCACCGGCTCGAACACCTGCACGGCGTTTATGATGGCGATGACGGCGCTGAACAGAAGCGTGCGCCGCAGCAGCGGCAACGTGATAAAGCGGAACTGTTCGCGTCGGGTGGCGCCGTCCAGAGTCGCCGCCTCGTAAAGACTGCCCGGGATCTGGGTCAGCCCGGCAACGGCCAGCACGGTAAAATAGCCGATCTGCTGCCAGACATTCAGGACGACGATCGAGATCAACGCCGATCTTGGCGAGGACAGCCAGGGTTGCGGGCCGATGCCGGCGAGGCCGAGCATCTGGTTGAGCGGCCCTTCGCTCGGCGAATAAAGCTTCGACCAGACCAGCGTCACGGCGATCATCGGCACCATGTAGGTGGAAAACAACACGGTCCGCAGCGCCGTGCCGCCTGCGACATCGCGCTGGTAGACCATCAAACCGAACGCGACCGAAAGGGGCAGGATGAGCATCACCGACAATGCCGTGTAGATCGCGGTGTTGAGCAGTGCTCGCTTGAAATCCCGCCCGACCGAGGTCGGCCCGAATATTTCGCGAAAATTGTCGAAGCCGATGAAGCTCGCATTGGAAAAAGGCGTCTGCGTCGACCAGTCCTGGAATGACAGCCAGATGGTGAGCAGCATCGGCAGCAGGATGAAAACACCGATCAATGTCACGGCAGGCGCCAGCATGATGCCCGCCGAGGCACGATAGTTCTTGATCATCGCTCTGCTTCCAAAGCGCCGGGCTCTCGAAACAGCGCCTTCGCTATTTGGCGGCACGCTCCAGGATCGAGACGGCATCGGCCTGCGCGTTCGCCTGCGCATCCTTGGCCGAGAGCTGACCATACTGCAACGCCTCGAGCGTCTGCTGCAGCGATTCGCTGAACTCCTGGCCGCCCGGCACGACAGGGAAGGGCTTGGCGTCGGCAAGGACGCTGACATAGCCGGACAGGAACTCGGAGCCGAGCTTGTCCTTATGGGCTTCGATGTCGGAGGTCCGCGTCGGCAGGATGCCCATCGACATCAGAATATCCGACATTGCCGAGGCGCCGTTCTCGCCGGACTTCGGACTGTTCAGCCACGCCAGGAAATCCCATGCCGCTTTCTGCTCGGCCTCACCGGCATTGGCGTTGACGACGGTCATCCACGAATAGGAGATCGAGTGCGGCTTGTCGCCGTTCGGACCCACCGGGATGGGTGCGGTGGCGATATTGGAGAACTTGTCGCCCATGCCGCTCTTCAATGCGCTTTCCCACCAGTTGGCCATGATGATCATGCCGGTCTTGCCGGAGACGAAACTGTCGAGGAAGGGACCGGTTGTGTTGGCGTCGGCCGTGGCCATCGCCGGATCGCTGGCACCGGACTTGATCAGGTCCTCGTAGAGCTGGAAAGTCTCGCCGGCTTGAGGACTGTCGAGCACCGGTTTGCCGTCCTTGACCAGCTCGCCGCCATTGGAGGCCAGTAGCGAGGCGAAGGGATGGACGACGCCCGCCGCCCAGGAATTGATCATGCCGAAACCTTGCTGGCCGGCATCTTTCCTGGTCAGCTTCTGGGCCGCATCCTTCAATTCGGACCAGGTTTTCGGCGCGGCCGTAATGCCTGCCTGCTTGAACAGCTCCTTGTTGTAGTTCAGTGCATAGACGTCGATCTCGTTTGGAATGCCGTAGAGCGTGCCACCAACAGAGGCCGCACTGACGACACCGGCCGGCCACGCACTCTTGACCTCGCCGGCAACCGCATCGGGGGCCGGCGCGACCAGCTTGTCTCGCGCCAGTTCGGGCAGCCACAAATCATAGATGCCGCCGATCGTCGGCCCGTCCGAGCTGCCGCCCTGGGAACGCAGTGTCGTCAGGAGATCGCCGAAGGGGACGGCGCGCACGGTGACGGTCACATCCGGATTGCTCTTGGCGTAGTCCTTGGCCGCGGCGTCCAGCAAAGCGACCGTTTCGGGCGACCAGTGCGTCAGATAGGAGATGTTGACCGATTGGGTCCAACCAATGGTGGGCGAGGCCAACAACCCTGCAGCCAGCGCCAGTTTCGAAATCCAAGCCAAAGACATCCGACCCTCCGCATAGCCACCCAGCGACGTCCATGACGTTATGACAACTCCAAGCAACGATGCAAGCGCTATCTTCGTGGAGAGCTCCTGCCGGTGTTGCGGCGTTTTCTTACTGCGGTCAACAAAGCATGCAAGATTACATCGTGAAAACAAGAAATTATCTGATACAGTTCGAGATGATTCTCCGCTGCCGGCCATGCCCAAACATACTGCAAGGCACTTGCGGTCGAAGTCATGTCGTTATAATGACATGAGAAAAGCTATGACTGCCTTGCGGCTTTTGAACCGCCGTGGGGATGACAATATCGACAAGAATGGGAGACTGAGCATGCTTTCAATTCATCGACGCGCCGCACTCGGCCTGATCGGCGGGTTTGCCGCAGTCTGCACCGGGGTCTTCACCGCACTGCCGGCCAAGGCCGACGACACCGTGACCCTGTGGAGCTGGCGCACCGAGGACGAGGCTGCGATGCGCCGCATCTTCGACGCCTTCGAGGCCAAGACTCCCGGCATTAAGGTCAACATCCAGTTCACCCCCGACGCCGACTACCAGAACCGGCTGAGTACGGCGCTGCGTGGCGGCCGCGGGCCTGATATCGCTCAGCTCAAGGCTTACGGCGAACTGCAACCATTCATCGAGGGTGGCTATCTCGATCCGCTCGACGACAGCGTGCCGGAGCTGAAGAACATGCCCGATAGCGCGCTGGGCGGCGCTCGTGGCGTTGCCGACGGCAAGATCTATGGCGTGCCCTATTCGGTGCCGATGATGGGCGTCTTCTACAATCAAGACATCTTCGCCGCCCAGGGCATCGAGATTCCCAAGACCTACAAAGATTTCGTCGCCGCCTGCGAGAAGCTGAAAGCGGCGGGGATAACGCCAATAGCCGCCGGCGGTGCCAACGGCTCCGCCTGGGCGCTGGAGATCGGCGTCGGTGTTGTCGGCCCGACCATCTATGGCCCGGGCTTCTACGACGAAATGATGAGCGGCAAGGCGACCTTCGAGGATCCGCGCTACGTGGCTGCCCTGAAACGCTATGCCGAGTTGAAGCCGTATTTCTCCGACGGCTTTGCCGGTGTCGATTACACCACTTCGACACAGCAATTCATCGGCGGCAAGGCGGCCATGTTCTTCGGCGGCTCGTTCGAGAACGGCAGCTTCAAGGCGCAGAACCCGAAGCTGAAATTCTCGATCTTCCCGTTCCCCGCCGACGATCCTGCCACCAAGCTCTACACCTCGGCCTTTTCGGACGGCTCCTATGGTCTGGTCTCTGAAAGTACCAACAAGGAGGCAGCGATCAAGGTGCTCAACTTCATGGCTTCGGCCGAGTTCGCGCAGCTCTTCGCCGACGAGTTGGGCTGGCCGCCGGCCCGTACCGACGTCACCGTGAAGGACCCGGTACTCGCCACGATGATGGAGATGTCGAAGAATTCCACACCCTATCTGACGCTTGTCGGCTTCCGCTGGCAGACGCCTACGGCCTCCTCGATCCTGCAGTCCGAGATCATCGACATGGTCGAAGGCAACATCACGCCGCAGAAGCTGGCGGCGGACATGCAGGCCGCCGTCAGCAGCTGGTTCAAGCCGAAGCAGTAGGCCGTCACACCCTGCGCGAAACAGCACATGATCGCCCGTCGCCGCAAAAGCAGCCTTCAGCGCACCCAGCAGCGCATGGCCGTGCTGTTCATCGTGCCGGCACTGGCCGTTTATGCGCTGTTTGTCCTTTATCCGCTGCTGATGTCGCTGTGGGGCAGCTTCTTCGTCTGGAGGGGCCTGCGCATGCTGGAGTTCGCCGGCCTGTCGAATTTTACCCGCCTGTTCGTTTTCCCGAGCGGTGGGCGGCTCTACGGAGCGCTCTGGCACAACGTCGCCTGGTTCTTCGGCATCATGCTGTTCCAGAACGGCCTTGGTCTGCTGTTGGCCTGGCTGCTGTTCCTGCGCGCCAAAGGGGCGGCCTTCTTCCAGTCGGTCTTCTTCTTCCCGGCGGTGCTGAGCCCGGCCATCGTCGGCGCCCTGTGGCGGCTGCTGCTGGCGCCCGGCGGCACCATCGAATGGATGCTCAACGGCCTTGGCCTGCATCAAGGCAGCCTGACGGTTCTCGGCAACAGCCACACGGCACTCGTGATGCTGATCGCCGTCGACGCCTGGAACTGGATGGGCCTGCCGGTGCTGATCTACACCGCCGGCCTCAGGCAGATTTCGTCCCAGATATTCGAGGCTGCCAGGCTGGATGGCGCCGGCAGCGGCCGCATGCTGGTCTCGGTTGCCCTGCCTTTGCTGATGCCGGCCGTCGGCACGTTGACGACGCTGTCGTTCATCAACACCTTCAACCAGTTCGACATCGTCTATGTCATGCAAGGCGTGCAGGGCAATCCGAGCTATTCCACAGACACGCTGGTGACCTATTTCTACCGGCTCGCTTTCGGCGCGGAAGGCGCGGTCGGTATCACCGATATAGGCCTGGCGCTTGCGCTGGGAACGCTGCTGTTTCTCATCCTCAGCATCGGCACGCTTGTGATGCTGCGCTTCTTCGACCGCCGCACGGTGCAACTGTGAATATGCTCGCCATCCCTCGACAGCTTGCTCGGCTGCCCGGCTGGACGGCGCTGGTCCTGTGGACCGCAGCGGTGCTGCTGCCGCTCTATATTCTCGTCGTCTCCTGTTTCAAGACCACGGCGGAGATCTACGACAACAGGCTCGGCCTGCCGCAAAGCTTTGCCTTCGACAATTTCGTTGCGGCCTGGACGCGCGCCGATCTCGGCCAGAATTTCATCAACAGCCTGATCGTCACCGGCGGTGCGGTGATCCTGACGATTATCGTGTCGGCAATGGCCGCCTATCCGCTGAGCCGCTATCGGCTGGGCTGGAACGGTATCATGCTCGGCCTGTTCCTGTCCGGCATCATGCTGCCGATCCGGCTTGCCTCGGTGGAGCTGTTCACGCTGATGCGCAACCTTGGCCTGCTCGATTCGCTGATCGGCCTGATCCTTGTCTATTCGGCCATCCGCATTCCCTTCGCCGTCTTCATCTTCGCAAATTTCATGCGGGTACTGCCGTCCGAGCTCGACGAGGCTGCGCGCATGGATGGGGCCGGCGAGGCGCGCATTCTGTTCCAGATCGTGCTGCCAATGGTGAAGCCAGCCGTATCGATCGTCGCCATCTTCACCGCTATCGCCGTGTGGAACGACTTCTTCTTCCCGCTGATCTTCATCTTCGACGACCGCTACAAGACCGTGCCGCTGGCGATCAGCGTGTTTGTCGGCCAGTTCCGCACGGATTGGGGCCTCGTGTTCGCCTCGCTTGCCATCTCCATGGCGCCCATCCTGATCATGTACTGTCTGCTTGCCCGCCAGATTCGCGAGGGCGTCGGCTCCGGGGGAGGCGCGAAATGATCGAGGACAAGGTCTATGCCGCACGCTCGATTCTGGTCGTCGGGGCGCATGCCTTCGATGCCGAGGTGATTGCCGGTCCACTGGCGGCGGCGGCGGTGCAAGGCGGTGCCGAAGTCACCTTCCTGCATCTCAGCATGGGCGAGCAGGGCCATCCAAGCCTCGCCCCCGAGTACTATTGCGTCCAGAAGCAGGAGGAGGCCGCAAAGGCCGCAGCCAGGCTCGGCGTTGCCATGCGCAGTCTCGGGCTGCACGACGCCTTCCTGCCCTGCGACGACGAGACGGCGCTCAAGGTTTGCGATGTTGTGCGCGAGTTGAAGCCGCAAATCGTCATCACTCACTGGCATGGCAGCTGGCACAAGGACCATCGCGCCGCGGCCCGACTGACACAGACCGGTATTTTTTTTGCGGCATTGCCGACGCTGAAGCGCGACCATGCTGCACACACACCGCAACTGCTGCTGTTCGGCGAAAACTGGGAGGACGACGAAGGCTTTCGCCCCGAACACCTCGTCGACGTCAGCGACGGCTTCGAGGCCTGGAGCGAGGCGGTGCGGGAATACGAACTGGCACGCGGCCTGAGCAGTTTCCCCTACGTCGATTATTACAGTGCGCTTTATCGGCTTCGCGGCTGCCTGCGCGGCACGCGCTACGCGCAGGGTTTTGCGGCGGCCTCGCAGTCCTGGCAAGCCGGCAGTGGCCTGTTCGCGCCGGCCAATCGGAGCGGCTCTCGATGACACGCATTCTGGCTATCGATCTTGGCGGCACCAATTTGCGCGCCGCAATCCATAGCGGCGATGTTCGCTGGCTGGAGATGCTGAGCCGCGAGCCTGCGCCGACAAGCCTGGATGCCTTCGTCGCCCGTATCGGTGCCTTGCGCGCCGAGGCCGGTCCGGTCGACGCCCTCGGGCTTGCGGTGCCCGGACTTGTCGAGGGCTCGGTCTGCCGCTGGATTCCGAACCTGCCCTATCTCGACGGCATCGACATCGCGGCCTTGTTTCCTCGTCTGCGCGTTGTAGTTGGCAATGACGCACAGATCGCCATGCTGGCCGAAGCGATCGAAGGTGCCGCAAAGGGCCTGTCCGATGCCATCCTGCTGGCGATCGGTACCGGCATCGGCTCCGCCGTTCTGGCCAATAATCGCATCGTTGCCGGCGCATGTGGCGGCGCCTGCTCATTCGGCTGGGCCTGCGCCGACATCGAGGATGAAGGCGAGGACCGTAGCGGCTGGCTGGAGCGCTTCGCTTCCGGGCGTGCGTTCGACGCCGTGGCGCGCCAGATCGGGTTGGCCAATGGCGGCAGGTTGGTCGAGGCCGCCCGGGCTGGCAAGACGGCCGCACTTGACGCGTTGGAGCTGCCGGCGCGCCGGCTGGGCACTGCCCTTGCGGGTGCGGTCGCGCTGCTTGATCCGCAGGCGATCCTGATTTCCGGCGGGCTTGCCGATGCGCTGGACGTGATAGGGCCGCCGCTGCTTGCGGCATTGCGGCGTCAGTTGCCGCCGCATCTGCGCGACGTCGTTCTGCGGTCCGGCGAATTCGGCTCCCGCGCCGGTCTCGTCGGCGCCTCGCTGGCTGGTCTCGCCGGAGCACAGTGGAGGCAGATAAGATGAGCCAAGTCAGCTTCCATCTGCCCGACCGCAGAAGGCCCGAGCCGCTCTGGTATCAGGTGGAAGAGGCCATCCGCGCCATCGTCAAGAGTGGCGAGTGGGCGACCGGCGACCAGATTCCGGCCGAAGACAGACTGTGCGCCTTGTTCGGGGTGAGCCGCATCACGCTGCGACACGCCTTGCGCAATCTTGAGGAGCACGGGCTGCTCAGGCGCGAACATGGCCGTGGCACCTTCGTGCGCTCCACCACGCTGGTCGCCGGCACCCGCGAACTCACCAGCTTCACGCAGGAAATGGGCAATATGGGCGTGGTCGCCGGCTCGCGCTTGCTCGACTGCAGCCTGACCACCGCCAATGCCGCCGCGGCCGGAGCGCTGGAGATCGAGGAGGGCGACCCGGTGGTGCGCATCCGGCGGCTCAGGCTCGGCAACAACGAACCGATCGGTATTCAGACTGCGCAACTCTCGGCCGCGCGCGTGCCGGGCTTTCTCGATGCCGGCCTGCTGCAAGGCTCGCTCTACGAAGCGCTGGAACGCCATTACGGCATCGTGCCGGTCGCAGCGCGCGAAAACTACCGTGTCGGCGCTGTCGGGGCGGCGGATGCCGAGTTGCTCGATCTGCCTGCGGGGAGCCCCGCTTTCGTGGTCGAGCGCATCACCACCGACGAGCGCGGCCCGTTCGAATTCACTGTCTCGGTGATGCGTGGCGACCGCTACGAAATCCGCTCGACGCTGCGTGCCGGTCGCGCCGCGCCAACCGCAAGAAGCTGAGCCATACCCAAGCCGACCCATAACAGGAGTACCGACGTGTCCGATCTTTACATACCCCGCCTTGCCGCCCTCATCGAACAGGCCTCGAAAGCCAATGCCGAAGCCTTTGGCGAAGCGGCCAGCCGCTTTGCCGACACGCTCGAGAGCGGCGGGTTGGTTCATCTTTACGGCTCGGGCCACTCGGTGTTGCCGGTCCAGGAAGTGTTTCCGCGCTACGGCAGCTATGTCGGCTTCAATCCGCTGACCGACCCGCGTGTCATGTGGCATAACGTGCTCGGCGCCGGCGGCGTGCGCGAACTTCTGTGGCTGGAGCGGACCGAGAAATACGCCGAGAAATTCCTCGACCACCAGCCGCTGAACAAAGGCGATTCGATCATCATCTTTGGCCACAGCGGCCGCAATTCGTCCGGCATCGACACCGCGCTTTATGCGAAAAAACGCGGCATCTTCGTCGTTGCGATAACTAGCAAGAACAATCTCGACAAGCCGGCGACGCACTCTTCCGGCAAACGGCTTGCCGATGCCGCCGACCTTGTCATCGACACCTGCTCGCCGATCGAGGATGCCATCGTGCCGGTCGAGGGCTGGAGCCGGCCGGTCTCCGGTTCGTCGACCGTGCTTGCCATGATCCTGGCGCATGAGCTGATCGCCCGCACCGCCGAGGCGCTTTCGAAACGCGGCATCGAACTGCCGGTTTTTGCCTCGCCGACAATTGCCGGCGTCACGCTGCACGACACCGACGTCATCTATGGCGTCTATCGCGAGAAAATGCTCGAGGCGCAGAAGAAGCACCTGCCGACGTTCCAGGCGACCATGCGCGGCGAATGACAACCGGGCAGGGCACGCAAAACGCTAGGACGTAGACTCATTACCGCGTAGCCAGATGCGAGTTGACACGAGTTTCAGGGCAGCAAGGTAGTTTTCTGCCAGCTTGTCATATCGAGTTGCGATGCGACGGAACTGCTTGGCCTTGTTGAAGAACGTTCGACGAGGTTGCGGGCCTTGTAGAGAAAGGGGCTGAAGCACATCGGGTCCTTGCGGTTGGCCTTGGGCGGGATGTTGGCCCATGCCTTTTGCTCGGTGACGGCATTGCGCAAGGCGTTGGCATCATAGCCCTTGTCGGCGAGCAGCATGGCACCCTCGGGCAAATCCTTGATCAAGTCCGCTGCGTAGGCAATGTCACTCATTTGACCTGCCGTGAGCGTCAGCTTGATCGGCCTGCCTTCGGCGTCGACAAGAGCATGGATTTTGGTCGTCAGCCCGCATCGGGAACGACCGAGACAATAATCTCGATCCCCCTTTTTGCTGTCGCGCCTTGCTGATGGACGCGAACAATGGAGGTATCGATCATCTGCACCGTTGCATCATGGGCTTTGGTGATGCCATGCATGAGGCGGTCCCACACACCTGCTTTCCGCCATCGAACGAAGCGATTGTAGCAGGTGGTGCGTGGGCCGTATCGCCCCCTGGAAGATCGCGGCATGGCGCACCCGATCGCAGCACCCAGAAGATGCCGTCTGCCCGTTGTGCCTGGACGGTGATCGTGCCGAAGAAAACCAGTGCTGCAGCGAACGTTCCTCGCAATATTGCGTTTAACCATGAAAGACGACGATTCGCCCAAAGCATGCAAAAGGGCCCATCGGCTCTCGCGCCGCGATGCAAGGCCAGGAAAGCCTTACGCCAGATCAGTTTGTGAAAAGTCATTGCCCTTGTAAAGCAGGGCAAGCCGGTGAGCCTTCGCGCAAGCGTAGGCAAAACAATCGCCGAAATTGAGATCGGCTTTGTGCCCGACTGCTTTGCCGTATTTCATGCTGGCTTCGATCGCCCGGTCGCCGATGTCGCCGGATATCATGATTTCCTTGCCGGCGATCTCGATCAAAAAGGCGTCGACGGTCTCACGGGCTTGCGCCAGCATGTCGGCCGTGGGCTTGGCGTTCTTTTTGATGGCTTCGGCCGATGCTCGCGCGAGACCCTGGACTGCCTCGAACCGGACGAGCGGGGAGATATACAGCGGCTTGGTCGCGGCCGCGAGCCGCTTTTCGAGTTCTTCCGCGCCAGGTTCCTCGTTCAGGATGGCAACGATCACCGAGGCATCGACGAACATCAGTCGTCGCTCCACATTTGGTCGGTGAATTTCTTCATATCGAAATCAGGGTTGGCCGGCCCGATCCGCCGCGCCATTTCCTTGACTTTGGCAAGTCTCTCGCGCAGCGGGACGCTGCCGCGGTTGCGCTCGATCTCATGGCGCAAGGCGGTTCTGACGGCCTCGGTCTTGCTGCGCGCGTTGGTAATCTGCTGCAGCTCGACGGCCATGGCATCGACGTCGGGATCGCGAATGAAGAGCGGCATTTGTATATCCTCTGAGTGATATATGTATATCATATCGCAGATATACTGGCCAGCGAATTCGCGAGCGGCGGTTTTGATATGGAGGGCAGGGAGGAATGCAGCTCGCGAAAATCCGTCGGAAGGTTCGGTTCTGGTGCTCAGTCCTTGGAATTGCTCGGCGTCTGAAACACGTCGCTGCGGCCATGTCACTGTCAACGCCCACATGCCCAAGGCGCACCGGCGCTACGTACGCCGACGCCTGCGCATCCCAACATCCGCGGCGACCGATTGATGTCGATAGACCGCCCACGCGCCCGACGAGGCCAGCGCCAGCTGCATCGATTGCGTCAGGTTCATAACGGCCATAATCCCGGCCCAGCGAACTCTCTCGGTAGGGCAGCTCGGGGAGTGCTACGGCTGGATGCTCTTGGGAACATCCCGAGCGCATGATCCGGCGGCGAGGATAAACAATCTGAACCACGCGCTGCCTCCACATGATGGCGCCGGCGAACTCAACGAAGCCGTGCTGCATTCGTGGTGAACTGGATAACACGGCCTATCTTCTCGCTCGAAAATTCGGCGGCCTCGACAATCATTGCCGGGGTTACCTCGACGGATCCCTTCGCCGTCTATCCGCGTCTCATCGGCTGTCGCGCTGATCCGGATTGACAGCCACCCGCAATTAAAGGGCCGTTTGATGACACCTAGGCCTCCCCAGCAGTATTAGTTCACAAAGCAGGTCGGCACCCCTGCCATCCGCTGG
Organism: Mesorhizobium sp. M1399; assembly: GCF_040317735.1. Classification (NCBI taxonomy): domain Bacteria; kingdom Pseudomonadati; phylum Pseudomonadota; class Alphaproteobacteria; order Hyphomicrobiales; family Phyllobacteriaceae; genus Mesorhizobium; species Mesorhizobium sp. M1399. The sequence continues at coordinate 10,151 of NZ_JAMYKZ010000011.1, read as the reverse complement.
ATCCGGTCAGCGTGTGCTTCGGGTTCGGGGTGCAAGATCAGGCGGTGCCATTTGCACGGATGGCGGCGAACCAACCACCACGGCAGGGGCGCCAGATTGCTCACCACGTTGGCTCTCTACTTCGCGGCTCATACCTTGGTGAGCAGCTTGCATCTCCGGAACGGTGAAAACCGGCACCTCGCCCTTGAAACCCTGGAGCTCAAAGGCGCCTGCCTGGACGACCGGCATCGATGCTCCTGCCGCAAAGCCGGGACCAAGCACCAGGGGGATGCCCAGCTTCTTGGTCGTCGACTCGAGCCGTGCCGTGCGGTTCACCGGGGAGCCGATCGCGGTGTAGTCGAAGCGCCGTTCGGAGCCGAAATTGCCTACCGAGCAGATGCCGGTCTCGATGGCGACGCCGATTGCGATGGAGGGGTGGCCGTCCGCGGTGAAGGCGGCGTCTTCACGCTTCACCCGTTCGATCAGGGCAAGCCCCGCGTCGAGCGCGCGCTCGCGATGGTCCGGCTGATCAAGCGGCGCGTTCCAGAAGGCGAGCACCGCATCGCCCATGAACTTGTCGATGGTGCCGTCGCGCTTGAGGATCTCATCGGTCGCAATGCCGAGGAAGTGATTGACCACCTTGGCGATTTCCTGGGTATCGAGTTGTTCGCTCATCGTCGTGAAGCCGCGTATGTCGCTGAGCAGGATCGTGATCTCGCGCTTCTCGCCGGACAGGATCGCTTCGGTGTCCGAGCTTGCGAGGCGCTGCACCACGGAAGGCGACAGATACTGGGAGAACTGCCGTGCCAGGGTGGACCGGCGCTGCTCGCTGCGCCTGTAGAGAACATAGCCTTCGAAGCCGGCTACCAGGATCGTCGCAAGCGCCGGCTGCAGCGGGTCATAGAGTGCACCCTGCAGGCTGTATTCGAGAGCGCCGAACACGAACGGCGTGACGGCCAGCAGCACGAGAGCCAGGGCACCAAGCACGACGCGCCCGGCGAGCACTCCGGAAAGTCCGATGAAAACGACGGCACTGAGGACAAACCAGAGCCGCTCGAGCATACGCGCGTGCGTTGGCTCTGCCAGGTAGCGCCCGGCAAGCATCTGGCCGATTGCATCGGCGTGGATGTCCGCGCCTGGTCGCGCTGGACGTGTCGGGGTGGGCAGGTACTGCGTCAGTCCCACGGCCGACAGATCGACAATGGCGATGGCGTCCCGCAGCCGCGGATCACTGCCGCCCGAAAGGATAGTGCTGGCAGATATACGGGGCGTATCCGTGGCGGTTTCCCATAGCCGGATGCTCCCCTCGGGCTCGAGCGGCACAATGGCGCCAGCCATCCTGAGTGCATTAAACCCCGCGGCATTCAGGCGGGCTATGTAGCCGTCCTGTCCGGCATAAAGGCGCAGGAGTTCGAGCGCGAAGGACGGCCACAGCTGCACGCCTTGAGCGGTGTTGCGAAGCCACAGCAGCGGCACATGGCGCAGTACGCCGTCGGGGTCGGGCAAGGTGCGAATTACGCCGAGGCCCGCGGCGGCGTTCGAGAATTCGGCAAGCGAGCCGGTCAGGCCGGTGAAGCCGGGAAGTGTGTCGGGTACTTGCCCGACGATCGACCAGCCGGCTTTGGGCTCTGCTTCTGAAACCGTCGCCTCGTTGCCCAGGCTGACGGCAAGCGCCGTTCGATTTTTCGCCAGTGCCGCTGCCAGGCGCTTGTCTCCGGCGATGCCCTCAGGCGAGGTGTCGGCCTCGGGCAGTACCAGCGCAAGCCCGATGACCGCGGCGCCGGACTTGGTGATGCCATCGACCAGATCGGCCAAGAGGCCACGGTTCCAGGGCCATCGCCCATGTGCCTTGAGGCTGGCGTCGTCTATCGAGACGATCACGACAGGATTGCTCGTCGCCTGGCGCGGAGCGAGAAACTGGTAGAAGTCGTACGTGCGTTCGCGCAGGCGCGACAACGGCCCGTCAAAAGCCAAATGGCAAGCGAGCAGCAGGAGCACGACCGCAAGACCGGATATTTTGCGCCTGGCAGCTTGCCGCCAATCAGCCCAGCGCCAACCGGCCAAGAGGCTCATGTCGCGCTGCCGGGCCTAATTGCAGTAGTAGGAGCAGCCGTCGCCCTCGCCATCGCCCTCGCCATAATCCTCCACGCCGCCGCCCACAGGGGGCGTTGGGCTGTCGGGGAACTCCATGACCACTCCTGGCAATGCGCCGTCGGTGGAGTCGCAGACTTTGAGCGAGCCGCCGAGTGCCGACGCACAAATCGCGCTTACGTCCAATCCCGGACCCGGTGCGCCTGGCAGGCCGGTGCCGGCTATCCGGTCGATGCTGTCCAATATCGGGAAGGTGTCGATTCCGCCGTAGCCGGTCAGCAGCTTGCCATCTTCCGATGTGCAGGCGTAGCCCGGGTTTGTGATGACCAGCCGTTTCCCATTGATCGTGCAGGTCATGCGGCCGGCGCGCAGAATGCCGACGGTCTGGCCGGCTGCCACCAGCACTTCGATGATGCCGCCTCTGGCTCCGAGCACCATATGCGGCGTCGCAACCTGCATGACGCCGCCTTTCGAAACCTGGCCGCCATAGAACCGGGCCAGGCCGCTGTTCATCCCGATGTCGATCTTTCCCGATCCGGAGCCCGGATTGTAGACGAATTCATCGATCGTCAGGCTGGTGTTCGGACCAATCTTGGCGCTCGATTCGTCCCGGAACACCAGCATTCCAAGACCAGTGGGATTGCTGCGCAGCTGGTCGCCGAGTTCGACGCCCGCGCCGACGTTCATAGTCCCGCCGTTGTTGCGGACGATGTTGGTCTGGTAGGCCGTCATCGACCCGACCGTCTCAGCGGCGGATGGTGCCGCGAAGGCAAGGCAGGCGACAAAAATGGCGATCTGACGGTACGGGGTCCTCATCGCGGCCTCTTTCAATTGAGCGTCAACGTGTAGCTCATGAGCATTTCGAACGATTTTCGGTCGCGGCTGGCGATGTCGAAGTTGGTTTCGCGATAGGCGAGATCGACGCTGATCTTCTGCGACTCCGTCAGCTGAAAATCGCTTTCCGAGGCAATGCGCCAGAAGTCGCTCTTGATACTTGTGCCGATGCCGACGGACAGATCGGGAGCGTCGCTATGTCCGGCCGAGAAGGCGACCTGGTGCGACCATGCGAAAAGATCCGGTACATTCATCAACAGGCCGCCATAGCGGACCTCGCCTGTGTAGCTGCGGCCGATTTCAGATCCGGAGGCGAAGTCATTAGAGCCGACAAAGCGCAGTCCGAGCGCCTGGCCATTGCGGAAGCGGTAGCTGCCGCCTGCCTCATAGAAAACCCTGCTATCGACGAAAATGCCTTGCGAGGCGCTTAGATCGATGTAGCCGCCACCGGCGAAGAGCGTCGTCTCGACCGTCGGGCGCACAAGAAAGCGCCCACTGACGCCGACGCCGGTTTCCTGGATATCGCTGTCGAAGCGATCCGTAACTGTGAAGGCGGAAAGCAGCAGGCGCAGCGAATCGATCCCACTGTTGGGCAGCCCCTTGTCCCAGGTGATCGCGGCGTTGCCGTGGATGAAGGTCTCCTTGCTACCCGGAACCGACAGGTCTTCCGTGAAAAAACGCTGTGTCGCCGTCAATGACCCCGAAAGGACGAGAGCGTCGGCGCTTGGCGTGCCGAGGTCCCACCGGACAAAGCCTTCCGCCCGCCCATAGGGCGAGACGAAGCTGTCGTCGTCTTGCGCCCCGCCCGGCTCAAAATCGGTAAATGCGCTGAACACGCCGCCGGTCAGGGCGAGTTCCCAGGTGACGCCGCGCAACGCGCGATCGATGCGGGCGAGCAGGCGAGCAGCTTCCTGCTGCTCACTTGCGGACAAGCCACCGACTTCGATGCCGTACTGCACCTGCCGCCGGGCCAATTCATAGGAGCCGACATGATAGTACAACCGGCTGGCCGCCAGCCGGGCGCGCGCATCGCGGGGATATTTGATCAGATACTGCTCGATCGAGGAGATCGCCTGATCGTATTGTCCCGCGTTGACGGCAACTGTGACGAATTGGGCGAGCGTTCCATTGTCGGCCGGACTGGCTATGCGGGCCGAAAACGCATCGTCATAGGCCGGAAAGAGACCCTGCGCGCCGGCCGGCAATACGCCGGTACAAAGCAGCGCCGCGGCGAAGCCGAAGATAGCTGGAAACGAAGATTGCATGCCGAGAACCCACCCCAAACCCGACTAGTGCGAAGGATTTAGCACGACTACAAGAAAAAGGCGACTGAACTGTCACCAGACCATGCGAGTCTCAGCAGCTGTTGCAGCTGCGCAACAAATTATCGGGTTTATTCCTATTTCGGCTGCGCTGGTTGTCAAAACATCTTCTCAGCGTTGCTATACGTAATTGAAGTATTCGGCACCAGTGGCAACCAACTCAAATCATCATCAATGGCGGATCGCACAGCCGACAAGATTAATATTGTTTGCGCGATTCTGCGCGTATCTGGTCACCGAATGAGGTTTCAAGGTCACCCACGGCTCATCCAAAGGTCTTCCGTCGCGTTGCGCAAGGGGTCGGAGAGCTGCCGGAAGGTGCTTCTCACGACGTGTGCGCGATTGCGGCCTGGCCTTCGCAATTTCGTTGACCGCCGACGAGGTCAGCTTATAGGACCCCATCTCCCCAGGGACGCGTCACCGGACGCGCCTTGCTACAGAACGAGCATGGTGGCCAGCCCCAGCATCAGACCCATGCCTACGATATCGGTCACGGTGGTGAGGAAGATCGCCGAAGCGACCGCCGGATCGGCGCCGACCCGGCGCAGGCCCAGCGGGATCAGCACGCCGGAGATTCCGGACATGAGGCACGATCCGGACATGGCGAGCAGGATCACAAGTGCCAGCATGGGCGCCTGGGCCGCCGACTCCGGTTGCCGCGAGGCGTAGAACCACATCGCCGCAGCCGCCACAAGACCGACGAGCACGCCGTTGGCGATCCCGAGCGCGCCCTCCCTCATCACCAGGTGCAGCTTCGGCCGTTTGTCTACATCGCCCAGGGCAAGGCCACGCAGCGTCATAGCCAGTGCCTGGCAGCCGGTGTTTCCGCTCTGCCCGGCCAAGACCGGTAGGAATGCCGCCAGGGCGACGATCTTCTCGATCGTGCCTGTGAACGAACTGACCACGAAAGCGGCCATGAAGGCCGTCAGCAGGTTCAGCTGCAGCCACGGATGACGCTTCAAAAAGGCTGAAAACAGCGGCGTAAAAGAACGCTCCTCCTTCTGGACACCCACCATTTGGCCAGACTGGGCGGAAATCTCGATGATTTGCTGCTCGAACAGCCGCCAGCCGCGAACCTGCCCGAGCAGCCGGTTCTCCGCGTCTACCACGGGATAGACAGGGTAGTGACGGCGTACCGCCGCCTTGCATGCGTCGCTCAAAGACATACTGACGGGAAGGGCGAACGGTTTCGGCAGCATGATCTGATCCACGGTTGCGTCCGGTTCGCTCAGCATCAGATCGCGCAGGACTACGAGGCCAACCAGTTTGTCGCCCTCGTCCGTGACATAGAGATAAGTGAGCTCGGTCGGCACCTGAGTGCGCCTGACAGCCTCCACTGCGGCGGCGACCGCCGTACCGACAAGAACGCTGCCGGGAATCGGGTCCATCAGCTCGACGAGCGACTCCGGGATCGCGAGGCCCTTGCCATCGCTATGAGCCTTGATAGGCCTCATATGCGGCGGCAAATGCTCCACCACCTTCCGGGCGAGCCTATCCGGCAACAACTTTAGTGCGTCCTGGATGAGCTCGGGAGACTCTCGGGCAAGCAATTCAGCCGCGTCATCAGGTGCTCGAGCACGCAGCGTGCGCACCAGCTTCTGAACGTCGTTCTCTTCCTTCATCTGCTTCCCCAATTGCTAGTGTCTTGCCTCTGACGGTATGACACGAATCTGATCGCTCTGCGCTGGCGCAGTGCCCAAGCGCTCGATCCGGGAATCTTCGCCTTCTCCAGGCGCCGAGTAGACCGTACCCAGACAAATCTGAGCCACTGCGGGGTGCATACAGGCGGGCTGTAACCTCTGCGTGTCGCCGAGAATTCAACGTGTTGCGAACTTCACCGATCTTTTCTTGGGCTCTGCGAGCACGCCGCACCATGAAACTTAAACCCGGAAACTCTGCAGAGGCGGGGGCCTCCGGCGTGCCTCATCCGGCGCATCTTGCCAGTTCCACCAGCTCTGGAGGCGGATGAATTCGCCAGGATGACAAGGTGATTTGCGTGAAACCGTAAAAGTTTAGCCTGAAAGGGATTCTCAGTCTGAAGTCTGTCAGGAACGAGAGGTGCTCTTAGAGCTTGCAGGTTCGGGGGCAGGCGGTCTGCTTTGTGAGACTCGAGGTCGTCGCAGTCCGGTCCGAGTTAATGTAGGCCCACTGATAATAGCGGTAGACCGCTCGATCGCACCTGGGGGCGAACGAAGACTCGTTTCGAGAGTGGCATCGGTTCGGTAGTTGCATCTCACCTGATCGGCGATCCGGACTGGCCTGGCATTCCTTGCCCATCATCGGGTGATGCATATGAGCAGCACTATCCCACAGGTTTTAACTCAATCTCTGCCAATAGCGGGTTGGCGAGCCTTGCGGCGGACTTTCGCAGCTTTGCCGATATCGGCGTCGAAGCCGTCGAACTGAGCCTGACGACCTTCGATCTCATAGCGGGTGGCCGCGTCATCCCCGAGAGAGCCGAGAGGCTTATCGAACTGACCAGTCAATTCGATTTCCGCTACACGGTTCATGGCGTCGTCTCATCGAACCTCATGGACCCGGCGGTCTGCCGCTACCAGATCGATGCCGCCAAGGCCCTGGACGAATTCTGCGACCGGATCGACCCGCGCGTGCTTGTCCAGCATAGCGGCCATTTTCGCGCCGACCAGCTTCTCGATCGTGCCGGTGCCGAGGAACGCGAACGCGAAGCGTTGTTCGAACTCGCCGAGTTCAGCAAGCCCCATGGTGTGCGCATCGCCTTCGAGAATCTCTTCGCCATGGAACCGGGTCAGCGCCGGCAGACCCCGGCCGAGGTGGCGCAGACGGTGAAGGCGGTCGGCCATGCCAGCCTGGTGGCGCTCATCGATTTCAGCCACGCCTATATTGAATCGACCCATCGCGGCCTGAACTTCCATGAGCAGCTGCGGGCTATGGCGCCGGTCACGGGGCCCTTCATGTCCATGATTCCTTCGGGCGCCCGCAGGGTCTCCATCGAACCTACCTCTCGCAGGAGAATGCAGCGTTTGGTCTGGGCGACCTGCACTTACCCCTCGGTTCGGGCGATATTGAATGGGATGAGATCTTCAGCGAGCTGATCTTCTTGCCGGAGACCGTTCTCATCATGGAAATCGGACCCCGTTATCGCAATGAGCAGCCCGGCAGCCCAGCCCGGGCAAAAACCTGATTGCCTTGAACAATCGCGCTGAGCGCGGAACGGCGGAGTAAGGGTCGCGATGAGCTGGCGTGGTCCTGCAAACGTCGGCCAGAGCTGCCAACCCGTTAGCAGCGAGACGTCCGTATAGCTAGATGGGTCGTGACGCGATTTGCTCATCCCGTTTTCGGTGAGATTGTAAGAAGAGTGCGCCTAACGGTCTGCGATATGACGGGCAGCATTTGGCTTGATCTATCTTTGGCGCTCGAGCGGGGCAGGCCGGAAACGTGCCAAACACCCCCCTTTGGCCAGCCGGCCCTCGACTGATTTCTGCTCTCTGCAATCGCTTGCCTGCTCACAACCTCGGCCCTCAGCTTCGCGGGCATGCTCTCGCATTCCGGGTGAGCGCAATCGATCTGTAACAATAACAATCGTAAGTTGAGCCGCAGATGGACACACGCAACCCTCATCGAAGACACTTGGCCGGAGATGGATGAACGAAGCCTTTGCCGCACGTTTGCAACAACTTATTTGCTTTCCAGAGGGCGTGCCAGCCGTACACCAGGCCCGCCGCCATTTTCGGGAATGAATTCGACGCCACCGGCCTCCAATGCACGCTTCAGTGCTTCGATCGTCACCTGGTTGGCCTTCAACATGCCAGCGAGTGGCTCAAGCCGCTTAATGGTCGCGACTGACACTTTTGACTTCGCGGCGAGGGCTTTTTGATCCCATTGCAAAAGTGCGCGGGCTGCTCGCAACTGCTCACTCGTTATCATTATTATACCTGACGCATCATTTGATGCTAAAAGTCTTGACAATGCCGACGGTTTCGTTTAAGACCGTAGAGTGGATACTGCGCTCGCTCAGCCCCAGACAATACTCGACCGGTGGCAGGACGAGCCCGTGTAAAACGGCCGAATAAGGTGGTGCAACACCTTACCCGGCCTGACCACAACCCCAAGCTTCTGAGGAGCTCGGATCATGACTGATTCCGACAATATCACGAGTCTCCCATTCGTCACCCGCCGGCGAGTGCTTGCGGGAACAGTGGCGGCTACTACCGCGTGGACACTTGAAGGTAACGCGTCCGCAGGCGACGCCGGAAGGACCAATGTGCCTTCTGACCCAGCGCTGGCGCTTCGGCGGGAATGGCAGACAGCCCACAGGTTAACCGATCGGCTTTGCCGCAGGCAGCAGCGCCTAGAGACCAAGCTTGTCGAATGCGTCGGCTTTCCTTGTGTGGACGTCCGCCTGCCCGATGGCCAGGAACTAACAGTCTACTCGATCGAGGCGCTCGGTCAGGTGCTCGGGAACGGGCCGGATACCGCCGCTCTCCGAGAAAGGGCCGAATCTGAGTTTGCTGCGCATCAGGCACGCTGGGATGCGGCTGCTGAGAAGACCGGTTACATTGCTGCCCTCAGAGCCGAACGCGAAGCTGGCGAGCGGGCGAACGATCTTCTGGAAGCCTTCTCAACCACCCCCGCTACGACTCTCGCCGGTGTGGAAGGCAAGCTCGATGCCGTATTGCGCGAGGGCGAGGCGTGGGAGGAATGTTCCGAATTTCCTTGGCCGCAAATCCGTTCAGCGCTGAGCGACCTGGTGCGCATAGCCGAAGACATTGGTGCTGACCGGGCGCGGCGCCGAAGGATCCGTCACGACCAAGCTAAAACTCTCCGCCATTCCCGATGACCGTCCGGTCAAGTCACGGCCCCGAGACGAAGACACGGAAGGCGGTATCCAACCCGCGGATGAGAGTCTGATCAACCGTCGTCTCTGAGCTCCACCCCGGAACCCTGTGCAGTTCCAGCCAATCCGACTGCTTTGCACACTCGCGCCAAGCAGTGTTCCCTCTGGCCTTCAGCCTTGACAGGGAACCGAGCTCCAGGAGGATGGCACAATCCAGACTCCTCACTTTGCTTGGAAATCCGGTGCTTGAACAAGGATAATAGCGGCGGACCGTCTCGAGTTGAAGGTCCGCCGTTCCGGGTCGTTCAGATCACAAGAAACGAACCTGCTGCAAGCGACAGACCTGGAGAGAGAGTGGCGAACTGTACTTGAGCTGCGCCGCCGATCCCGTCACTGTCGAAAGAGAGCGCTCCGGTTGAGCTGTTGTAGATGATATGGTCGGAGCTATCATGCGCGGTCGTACCAGCAAAGAAAGCGTCGGATGAAAGGCCACCCAGCTTAAGCCCGGCAAAAACGGCGTCGTCGAGATGGATCTTGTCCTGGACCTTGTTGAAGTCGGTGACCTTGTCGATATTGCCGGCTCCAAGAGTGCTGTTGAACACGAAAGCATCATTGCCTCCGTTACTGGTCAAGATGTCGGCACCGCCGCCGCCATTGATGATGTTCGAGCCGGCATTGCCTTGGACGGTCTGGGCAAAGCCGTTGCCTGTGAGATTGATCGCCGTCGTGCCCGACGGATTCCTGGTGGCGAGAAGCTCGATCTCCTGCCCAGCTAAAAGGGCATGGCTCACGGAGGCGAGAACTTTGTCAGTGCCACCACCAGCCGCCTCGTACACCCTATCGCCGGCATTATCGACATAGTAGGTGTCGTTGCCGCGATAGCCTGCCATCATGTCACCGCCGCTGCCGCCGTTGATGGTGTTATTGGCCGCATTGCCCAGGATGGTTTGGGCGAACTCGTTGCCGGTGAGGTTGATGGCTGTGGTACCTGAAGAGTTCGTTGTGCCGAGAAGCTCGATCTCCTGCCCAGCTAAAAGGGCATGGCTCACGGAGGCGAGAACTTTGTCAGTGCCACCACCAGCCGCCTCGTACACCCTATCGCCGGCATT